>JBAPZR010000669.1:0-3127 GCA_049285335.1 Xanthobacteraceae bacterium
CGTGAAATCTTCAAGGCTCTCGGTGAAGCGGAAACTCTCGGCAAGACGCAGCCAACGCCTCTCCACCTTGAGAAATTCGGCCTTCAACGCCGGATCATTGGTCGCGTCCGCCTGCGCCTTAGCTTCGGCGGCGCTCTCGTAGCATCCGCGTATCTGGTCGCTCAGCTGCTCAAGCATGGCAGGTTATCAAGCAGGAACCACTCTAAAACCATACACCCAGCCTGGGCCTGCTGGATAGCCCACACGAGCCACGTAGCTTATTTCTTTGCTGGAGGTCGTTTATTTTAATGGCGACAAGTTAGCTCGGTTCGCCAGTGCGCTCCGCGGTCCACTTGGCGATTCTTTCGTAACTATCGGCAATACCCAGCATCAGCGACTTTGTATGCGTGTCTTTCATTTGCTCGGCAAGCGTGCGCGCCTCTTCGGCCCGCTTACGCCAATACTCGGCGTCATCTATTAAGGACGCTGACACCGGCTCCCCCAGTCACCCGAAAGCAAACTTCACACAACGCGTCGACCGCGCTGGCTCAAGCCTATTGCCCAACTATGCGCCAATGTAGGGGGTGCTGTCGGTAATGTAGGTTACAATCCGGCAACTTACTTCCGTCTCGGAAGAATTACGCCGCCATCAACGTAGGATTGCGGAAGGTGAAATGCGGTACGCTCGCGAACAAGTCGATAACATTCGCACGACGCTTTGGTTAGGCCTTCCCGGTCGAGGATCGTGATCTGCCGCCGACCACGCAGGATCAAACCGGCCTGCTCCAACTCCGCGACCGCGTGGGTGAGACTGGGCCGCTGCACACCCAACAATTCGGCGAGCAGGTCTTGGGTGATCGGCATCACGTCAGCGTCGCTACGGTCGCGCATCATAAGCAGCCAGCGTGCCAGCCTCTCTTTGAGGCTATGCCGACCGTTACATGCCGCCGACACCAGTACCTGCTCTAAAAACGCCTGAACGTATGCCAACATCAGTCCGCGGAAGGACGGCATCGACTTCATCGCGCGATCAAACGTGGCGCGTGGCATCTTCGCTGCGCTACCCGGAATTTGTACCAGAAGCCTGGCGGACGAGCGCCTGGCACCAAAAAAAGCCTGCACTCCAGCGAAACCCTCGCGGCCAATCGTTGCCATCTCGATGATGTTGCCATCGGCATAAACTGCCACGACCGAGATGACGCCACTGTTGGGGAAGAAGACATGATCGATTGAGGCGTCTACGTCCAACAGTATTTGATGCTGTTCGCAGCGAATGAACTCGACTTTGGATGCAAGCTGCTTGAGATTACGCGGTGGGAGGGAGAGCAAAAGCCTATTGCTGGGGGGATACGCATTCATTGCACGCCTTCAACATCGTTCGGATCGCTGCTCACGCGCAGATCATGGCGACGGATCAACGGGCCGATCAGCCGATCACGCTTGACCTGGAGAGTAACTTGTTCGTCCGTTCAGCCGTATCCTGACTTTCGCGCAGCAATTCCAGTGAGGACGTGACTTCGTCACGGCTACTACGACCCTTAACTCGCAGAGCTATCAGGGCATTTGCCGCCAATTGCGCTGATCGCGCTATGTTCCGCATCTCAATATCTGTGGGCCGATGCACCTGCGGAAAATGCGTAGACAAGACACCAACGAATGCGCCGCTGCTCGAAATCATGGGTGTGGATTGTACCGCCCGAACGTTGGCGCGATGGAGGATTTCCGAGCAGGGCGCGAACAATCTATCCTTGGTTATGTCTTCGACAACAATCGAGCAGCGGTCGCGAAGCGCGCGTGCGCAGGCCGAACTGTCCCTAAACTGTACTCTTTCAAAAAAATTCAAGAACTCGTCACCAAATCCCGATTGTGCTTCGATTTCGAGATAACCTTTTTCCCACCTTACGAACTGGACATTGCCGAAGCAGGCATTGCTCAGCTTTAAGGCGTTATGCAGCAAACACTTCGCCAACGACCGCGCGTCGCCACAGTTGCGCAACCGCTCGGATAGTGGATCAAACATGCAAGATCGCTATACCAGCTAAAAGTACTTTGACACTTTGACTCGCCGATAGCCGGAAGTCGAGGGAGGATTGAGATCGATAAGTGACCTATCCGACTCTATCACTCATTTTGCTGTCGCGACGAACTTGCTCGCGGCTCTTCTTCAAACGAGCTTCCCTCGAACGCCGCCTATGAGGACGTTGCGTGCGTTGCCTGTCGGCGTGTCCACTTGGCCGATCCGGCGATGGGAAAGGTGGTCGGGGGAGATACAGAGCAAGCAAAGCTCGCGGAGTGAAATGATTCGCCGTTGTCACATAAAGAGCGTAGGCCCCGGCTGTTACGGGTAGGCGCGTGCCATGTTGAATAATCTCAGTGAGCAAATCCTCTCAATGTGCGACTACAGTCTGGATTCCGTCGCATCCCGGCCGGCAAGGATCGGAGACAAGTCGGTGACGACGAAGTTTAAAAACTCGGTCACTCATGGTTTCGTGGCGATCGAAGAGCCGACCGTAGCAGTGTGTGTTCTTCCTGGAACGGAGATCGCATTTGAGCAGGACGTCGGGTACTGTCATTCACTCTTGCCAAACCAGAAGGTCGCAGAGAGGTTGGCTCGGTTCCGGCAGATCGATAAGGAACAGACGTCTGCGCACCACGACGCGCTGGAATTTCCGAACGGAAAGATCATTCTGCTCGCCCGGCTGTGCGAAGGCCAGCACGCGACCGTGCTTCAGTTGCCGGCTTCTCCGCGCGCTACGGCCGGAGCGGATCAGCAAAACCACGATTTTCTCGTTACCTAATTGGGCCGCTATCGCGCCTGCCTGGCAGCACCGTCGGAGTGCCGATGGCGCTTCCAAAGGCAACCGAACCGCATTGCGGGGGCCGTACCTCGGTCCTATGAATCATTCGATTGAGGGGAAGCCGGCCGGTCGTCCCTCAATAGGATCATGCTCGCGCCTGGTTTATCCTGCGGGGGGTAGCGACTGCGATGACTTGCATCTTGTTGGAACTCTGAAATGAGTAAGGTCGGCGACAGCGATTCGAAGAACACGCTCTACTGCTCGTTCTGCGGCAAGAGCCAGCGCGAGGTGCGTAAGCTCATTGCCGGACCGACAGCCTTCATCTGCGACGAGTGCGTCGAGCTGTGCAG
>JBAPZR010000670.1:0-5622 GCA_049285335.1 Xanthobacteraceae bacterium
GAGCGGCCCAAGTCTAGGGAGGAAACGCCCAAGGAGGGCGACGGTAACGCGAGAGGTTGTCTCTCGTTACCGCACTGCAACAACATACACCGCGTCGCACAAATTTCAAGGATAAATGGTCCGAACCAAAAGCCTTTTCCCCCAGAATTTCCGTGTATCGTGCACAAAGGTCAGGCGATGCGGAAATAGCACTTTCAATGCAAGGTGTTATTGGACCGCGACGTTGCTTAAATTTGCGCCATAGGGCCATTGCGAGCTGACCAGCTATGCGAATTCCGCGGGCCGGCGCATTCTCTCACACGGCAGATCAACCGGCCGCATTCCAAACTAAGGGCGTTTGATGACCGCCATCGACTTTGCAGCCTTCGTTGATGAACTCGCCGCGATCTCCGGCGAGACTATAAAACCGTTCTTTCGCAGCGCGCTCGGGGTCGAGAACAAAAGCCGTTCGGGCGGCTTTGACCCGGTGACCGCCGCCGATCGCGCGGCCGAGGCCGCCATGCGCACGCTCATCAAGCGGACATTTCCCGAGCATGGCATCATTGGCGAAGAATTCGGCACCGAACGCGCGGACGCCGAATATGTCTGGGTGCTCGATCCGATTGACGGCACCAAATCCTTCATCTGCGGCATGCCGGCGTGGGGCACGCTCATCGCGCTGACGCGGCGTGGCGAGCCGATCTACGGCATGATGCATCAGCCTTTCACCCGGGAGCATTTTTCCGGCGACGGACGCGGTGCACGCTATCGAGGCCCGGCGGGCGATCGCGCGTTGCAGGTGCGCCCCTGCGCCTCGGTGCAGGACGCGGTGATGTGCACAACGAGTCCGCTCTTGATGAATCCTGCGGACCGGGAGCGCTTTCAGCGTGTCGAACAGGCCGTGCGGTTATCTCGCTACGGCGGCGATTGCTACGCCTACTGCGTCCTCGCAGCCGGCCATGTCGATCTCGTCATCGAGACCGAACTCAAGCCCCACGATGTTCTGCCCTTGATCCCCATCATCGAAGGCGCCGGCGGCATCATCACCACCTGGGAAGGCGGCCGGCCCCACAGCGGGGGTCGCGTCGTCGTCGCCGGCGACAAACGCGTGCACGCGCAGGCGATGGAACTGCTGAACGGCTGAGACGAAATGATTTTAGGTTGAATCGGTTTTCACTTTAGACGCATTACGGGTCGCGCATCACTTGAGCGGCTCTACCGCGCAAGACTGGTCGTAAATTCTGCTATCGAAAGCACCCACGCCGAATAAATCTCGATCCTGCCGGTAGCTGAATTTGCAGCCGCCGTTCGATAGATCGATCAAAAAGCTCTCTTTGTAAGAGTTGTATCTTCCGACGCAGCCGGTGCCGTGAAAATCAATGCGGGATTGCAGCTCGACCTGGATAAGATATTTGTTGACGATCGCCAACACGGTGCGCAAGCCCTGGTCGGACACCGGGCCCCAGCATAGGCCAAGCCCCTGCCGATAAAGATTTCGGGGTTGCTGTCGTTCGATTTGACCATCGTGTCGTATCGAGGATAGCGCGTTTGTAGTCGCCCTCCAGGCGATAGGCGAGCGCGCGTTTGCCGTACCGGTCCGTGAAATTGGGGTGCTGGTCGATGGCTTGGGTGTAATCGGCGATGGCTCGATCGAAGTCGCCCTTGCGCAAATAGAGATCGGCTCTATCGGCCAACGACGCTTCGACGGTGTCCGTTTTTCGCCTGAGGAATTCGTTGAAATCGCTCAGGGCATTATCGACGTCGCCAAGACTGCGATAGGCACGGCTGCGACCGTAATACGACCCGGCAAATTCCGGGTGCGCCGCCATCTCCGTCGTATATTGGGCAACGGCCAGTTTGTAATCGGCGGTGGCGTGTTGCAGGTCGCCTTTTTTGCGATAAAGGTCGCCGCGTTGCAGATATCTATAGCCGTTCGCCTCCAAATTGATCGCAGCGGTGTAGTCGGCAATAGGCCGGTCGATCTCTCCATCGCCTGCGAACATAAACGCGCGCGTGTCGTAGGTACTCGCTTGATGGGGGTCGAGATCGATGGCGGCGCCGATATCGGCATAGGCCGCATCGTACTCATTCTTAAACTTGTGTGCGAATGCACGCTGAATGAGAGCTTTGATGCGATCGGGCGTGGTTTCGCTCGGATTATTGCTGATCTTCGTACAGGCCGCGATTTTCTTGTCGGGTGGGTAGCCGCGCTCGCAGGCGTCCCAGTCGGCGGGTGTCGCGGCTTCGGCACTGACGGCGGTGAAGACTGCCAAAGAACCTAAGACGCAGACGACCCGCAGCGGCCGAATGCCTGTTTGCCCTGGGTTTAGCATCGCCACGATTGAAACCCGCTAAAACTTTTGAAGCGCTTCGATGCGTTGATAATCGTCCGCCCCCCAATGGAAAGGCGGGAGCGAATTATCGTGCTCTTCACGGTCTATGATATCGGCCATGGAACACTTCTGCTCGGCGCACGATTTTGCTTTGTCCATGGCGCTGCGGCAGTAGTCGGGAATCTGGGCTCCGCCTCCGGGCGTTAATTCGCCGCGAACGGCTTTGCGGGCGATGAATGCGCAGAACGGGTCGTCGTCGGAGCTAGTATCGGCAGGCGCGTCGGGCGTCGGCTCAGTTTGAGCAGGCTGTTGGGTTGGCGCGGGCTGCGGTTGGTCGGGAGTGTCGTCGTCGTCCGGCTTGCCGCAGATCTTGGGGTAATCTCGACACAAGCGCTCGCGCAGCGACAGCTCCTTGGTCTTGCAGGAGGCCGTTCCAGGAGTGGTCCATGTCGGCGGCGGCGGCGGCGGCACCACCGCGCATTTGTCCGGGTCCGGTGGGATGTGATGATAGATTTTATCGTCCCAGGCCTTCTTGAACTTGCGTTTTGCGCATTCGGCGACATCGTCCATGCTGTAGTCGGGGCCCTCGTAGCAGTAGGACGCCATGTCGGGTATCGCCGTGAGCACCGCGGTACCATAGTTCTGCTTGGCGCAGTCGGCATATTCGTCCTCGTCCGTGATGCCCTTGCAGAGCCCAGTCAGCGCTATTCCCTCCTTGGGCATGTTGCTGAGGTCCCACCCTCCTTCGCACAAACGTAGCGGCGGGAGCTGGGCATCGCTGCCGCTTTGCGGCGGCGTGCGTATGCACTGCAGGTCTTGCGCCGCAAGTGGTGGCACCTTCTTGGGGGCCCGCATGTTGAGCAGATGTAGCGTGCTCAAATACTGATTGCGCAGGTTGCTCGGCAGGTTCGGGTCGAGGAGCGCGGCTATCAATATACGTGCCTGCTGGACCGGATCATTGGGGACGGCGCTCTGGCGTGGCGCCGGCGCGCCTGAAGTCATTGGACGACCGGCGCCACTGGAAAAAATTCCACCGCCTTGCCGGTAACGCGGCGTCGGTATTTCGAGGGGATCGCCATCCCAGATGTAATAAGTCGAACCCATGTCGTAGCCGAGCAGCTGGCTGTTCGACTGTTCCGCAGCGGAAGCGAGATAGCGATTGTATTTCAGCGTCTGCTGGCGGGTCGCCTCTTGCACCGCCGAAAGCTTTTGCTGCGCTTGCGGCCCCGGTAAACACCTATTGTTCGGGACATCGCAGATGAAGCCATCCTGGCAAAAGAAGGTACAGACGAGTTGACCATGCCGGCGGACCGCACAGGTTACGGAGGCCGATGCAGGAAGCGACCACGACAATGCGAGAAGCGTTATCGTGACCGCCCATAACGGCATTCGGCGGCGCCGCATCAGCATGGGATGACCCTCGCCCGATCTGATTGCGATTCGATTGTATCAATCTCGCCGACCCGACCAAAGGGACTTTATTTCACTCTTGTTCGTTTGCCGCCCCGTCGGTTTTTGCGATGCGGCGCAGATGGCCGCACGCGTCGATATAATTTATCAGTCCGCGCCCTAGTAAAGCGGCGTGCCCGGTACGAAGGCGTCGAACGCCGCCCAGAATTGCGAGCGGAAACGGTCCTGCTCCATGAGGAGCTCGTGTTGCGCGCCGACGATCACGAGATGCGAACCGGCCCGCAGCAGACTGGCAAAATCCTCGATTGCGGCGTTCGACACTACCTGATCGTTGCCGCCGGCCACGATCAAAATGGGCTGGCGAATCCGCGCCGGGTAGCTGCGCTCGCGCAATATGCGCATGGAGCGGAACGCCGCATCGCACCAGGCGACGGTCGGCGCGCCGAGCGCGAGCGCCGGCTCGGCCTCAAGGACCGCGGCATTGCGGGCATAGCGCACCGGATCTGACGTGAGAATGTTGCCAAGGAACGGCCGCGATTCGACGATGGTGGTATCGGTCCTCGGCACGTACATGCTGCCGAGGCCCGCCAGCCGCAGCGCCCGGACGATGGCCCATCCGGTCCCCATCGAATAATCGACGCCGCCGAGCGTGATCAGCGGCGCGATCAGCACCATGCGGTCGAACCAGTGACGGCCGCGATGGGCGGCCCGGATGAGGATGCTCGCACCGGCGGAATGGCCGATGGCAAAAAGCGGCGGTGGGCAATCCGGCAGCACGATCTCGCGCATGAAAGTTTCGAGATCGGTGTCGTATTCGGCGAAGTCGCGCACATAGCCCTTGCGCCGATCGGACAGCGCACGTTCGGAAAGGCCCTGTCCGCGCCAGTCAAGCGCGGCAACGGCGAAGCCGCGGGCGCGCAAGTCGCGCACTGTCTCGAAATATTTTTCGATCCATTCGGAGCGGCCCTGGAAAATGCAGACGGTGCCGCGCCGCCCGGCCGGCGGCAGCCAACGCGCAAAACGCAACGCGACGCCGTCGGGGGTCTTCAGGGTGCCCGCGACAAAGTTGTCCGGAACCGGATTAGCGGGAATCGAGACGAGCTTCATGAAGGCTTTCAGTCGAGCCGCGGTCTCCGCTTATAACAGCCCGCGAGCATCGCTCAACTCGCTCGGCAAAACCTATTTCCATGAGCCAATTGCGGCCCTTGCCCGCGATCTTGCGGGTCTACTGGAGCCATCCCATATCTGCTTCGCGCAGGCCATTACGGGCTGCGCATTTCCGGCCCGGCCCATTTGGGCGGGTCATCCGCATGTCGCTTCAAAAGGAGGATATGCCATGCGAACTTTCGACTTAGCACCCCTTTATCGTTCGACCGTCGGCTTTGACCGTCTGTTCTCGCTGCTCGATCAGGGCCTCGAGGGCGGCGCTCCCGGCTACCCGCCCTACAATATCGAGCGGACCGGCGAGAACGAATACCGCGTTTCGGTCGCGGTTGCTGGCTTCAACGAGCCAGAGCTCTCGGTCGTAGCGAAGGAAAACACGCTGACCATCCGCGGCGAGAAAACCGCCAAGGAGGAAGAGAAGAGCGTCGAGATGCTCTATCAGGGCATCGCAGCGCGGACCTTCGAGCGTGCGTTCCAGCTCGCCGATTTTGTCCAAGTGAAGGGCGCGAGCCTCGAGAACGGTCTCCTGCACGTCGACTTGGTGCGTGAGATCCCCGAGGCGAAAAAGCCGCGTTCGATTCCGATCAACGGCAAGGCCGGCGGCCCGACCGTGATTGAGAACAAGCAGGCTGCGTAATCGTCCTTTCTCAGGTCAACGTATAAAGCGCCTCGGTTCTCCGGGGCGCTTTTTATTTGATCAGGATCAAGACTCATAACCATGGTGATCGCTTTGCAC
>JBAPZR010000671.1:0-4364 GCA_049285335.1 Xanthobacteraceae bacterium
AGCAAGCGCATTTTGGTGGTGGAGGATCAAGCCGACAATCGCCAGATTATCCGCGATATGCTGGCTCCGACCGGCTACGAAATCACGGAGGTGGAGAATGGTGAGGAGGCGCTCGCTGCCATCGCAAAACAGCGGCCTGATCTCATCTTGATGGATATTCAACTGCCCGTCATGGACGGTTACGAGGCGACGCGCCGGATCAAAGCTGATCCTGCTTTGCGATCAATCCCGATCATCGCTGTCACCTCCTATGCGCTTAGCGGGGAGGAAAAGAAGGCGCGATCCGCAGGCTGCGACGAGTATGTGCCCAAACCGTTTAGCCCACGCCAACTGCTGACGAAAATTCGCAATTTCCTGCAATAATCACGGAGCCAATTGCTGCAGTGCATGAGTCTGCTTTTGGCACAAAGCGGACATCACGATTGCGTTGAACCATGTCCGCTTTCGGAGGTAAAGCGGACATGAGGCGGATGCGCTCGATGCCGGGGCATCTGCAGCGGTTCTCAGCAGTCATTCAACCCATTGAATCTTCTAGCGCAAATAAGCTTCGTCAACTTTCCAATTGTTGAATAGTTTTGTTCGCGCGGCGAAGCCTTCTGCTGAGCTCACGCCCGAGACCCGAAAGCAGTTTGATTGCGAGGCTAGGCGCATTTTTCGAAAGAGCAGCAAATTGTGCTTCGCTAAGTACGTAGCAAGTGACGTCATCGTCGGCGATTACCGAGGCGGAGCGCGGGCCGGCATCGAGGATGGCAAATTCGCCGAAAACTGAGCCCGGCGCGAAAGTAGCGAGACGAATG
This sequence comes from Xanthobacteraceae bacterium, assembly GCA_049285335.1. GTDB lineage: Bacteria > Pseudomonadota > Alphaproteobacteria > Rhizobiales > Xanthobacteraceae > BOG-931. The sequence goes on from JBAPZR010000671.1 coordinate 798, forward strand.
TCATGTCCGTTGACTTGGTTGAGGTAGGCACTGGCATGACCCTTGGTGATGATGAAAAGTTCACTGCCAGAGTCGCCCTCGCCGAAAATAACTTTGTCGCGGTGAAATGCTTCAAGTCGAGTGTAGCCTTTGATGAACGTTAGTTCTGACGGGGTGAGACTACCGAGTACATCGACATTTTCGAACGGAATCTCGCTGCCCTTGTCAGTCTGCGCGTTAATGCGAGCTAGATCGTCTTCCGCCCACCCAATGGCGCGATCGATGTCCTCAAAAATACAGTCGGTGCCTATGGCCTCAAGAACTCCTGCCTCAGAAAGACGTACGGCTGTTTCACTATTTTTCGTTATTGCAAGCGCAAGGCGTTGATTTTTTCGTGTCAGCGTTGCGTGAATGTCACCTAATACGCGAGCACCGGTCGCATCAATTTCCGTCACACGCCGCATGTCGAGAATGATCGTGCGCGTTCCGGCGATCGCTGCGCGTTCGACGTCGTCGCTCAACATTTCCGCGCTGCCGAAAAAGAGCACACCCTGGAGTTCGAGTACTAGAATGTCCGCGCCGTGCTTCTCGAGTAGTGCAAGTTCGACTGGTGTGCGTGTCTTACGCGAGTGGACATTGTCGCAGCGATAATTACGATGAATGATCGAATGACTCATGCGCACGATGAACAACGCCACTGCAATCAGGAGCCCGAGAAAGACAGCGAGTACGATGTTAATTGTAACCGAAAGAACCGCAACGACGCCCAGCACCAGCAGATCGAGAAGCATCAATTTGCGGTGCCGTAATGTGCTCGTACGTATCCGGCGTAGAAGATCTATCGACCACGGATCGATGTGTTGAATCGCAATAACCATGATGGCAGCTGATAAGACAACGCGAGGCATGTAGCTCACGATCGGGAACAGAACGCTACCGAACAAAAGTAAGAGGATGGCATTGACGACGACCGAGAGTGGCGTCTTAGCACCAAAAGCGCGGTTGGTAAGGCTGGCCCCAATGTTGATACCGCCCGTGATTCCGCCAAAACAGGCCGATATCGCGTTGCCAAGACCAAGGCGCATTAATAGCCGGTCACCATCGATTTTTGATCCTCCGGCCGGCGTGACAAGTTTGGTGCAAAGGAGCGCATCCATTGCAGCGACAAACGCGAGCGCTAGAGCACCTCCGACAATAAGCGGCAAAAGCTCCGCAAATTCTCCGAGTCTGGGTGCATCACCGATAGCGTTATAAGGAGTTGGACTTTCCACGGCGATCGGCACGCCGATAACAGGACCGAGGTGTGCGCCAAGTCTGGCTACAACAAGGGCAAAATAGAACGCTGCGCCAAGGCCGAGGCCGACTAGCAACGGGGGAATTTTCATCGTGATGTGGCGTGCGTTCCACATCACGATGAAAGTAAAAGCTGCCACCGCCAAACTCAGAGGCTTCACCTCTGCAAGGTGACCGAAAACCGCCTTGAATGAGACATTGTGATCGAAACCGCACACATTACTCAACTGCACGAGAAAGAGGAGTGCCGCAGCCGCATTTTGAAGGCCCGCCATGACGGGATGTGGCGTGAATCGGATCAGGGACCCGAGCCGCATCCAAGGCCCGCTATTGCGCCATGGGCAAAATAGCGATCACCGAGAGCAACGCAAACATGCCGTAGCCCAGGGCGAGCGGAATCGCCAGGACACCGGAAACAAGCCCACCAAATAGATCATCGCGAAAACGCATCGTTGCCTGGGGCTTAAGGAGGGACCAATAAACGGTTGGCCCGATCTGGAGCTTGTGGGCCGACATGACCCCTCTTTTAGACTTATCTTTCCAGTGTATGCTGTTCTCGTGAGGTCAAAGAATTACTCACCAAATAGCCGAAATAGTATATGCCGATAATATTGTTAAGCGCATCGTGCATCGGTTCATAACCCGTGAGATAGGGTTTGCCAAGGATCGTCGCCTCACCATAAAATGCTTCATTCCTGTTGATGAACTCGATTACCTTGCCCTTCGGATCAAGAATGGTGCCTATTGCGCGTGAGCCATCGTCTTTCATTACGTTGGTCGCGACGCGGACATAGTCTGCCCCGTTCTTGACAAAGACCGAGGCGGTGCCGCCGACTTCTTTTACGACTTCGTCAACAAAGGTAAAATTGTTATTCATCTTCGTGGCGCCAAAAAATAGACTCGGCACAGCATTACTGTCTAATGTGTCAGTGCCCTCGATTTTTGCGGTTCCTAGTATTTCGCATTCCGATTTCAACAGCGCCAGGGCCGCTTTCACCTTCTGCATATCTTGCGCACCGACGGTGCCCTCGGGTAGAATCCCAGATACTGATTTTGCCGGCATTGTTGGGTCAGCTAATTTTCTCACTTCGTTGAAAACGAAATTGTGTACGTCCGGATCGTCATCTGCATAAAAATGTGAGTCACTATTTGCCATATAGCTAAAATGGATGCCCACTAAGCGTTTCGCACCCAATCCGGCTGTACGCCAGAACTTTGGATTGTAGATTTCAACAGCGTTATCTACATTTTCTCCAAGTGCCGTAGCTGGTCCCCATACAGATGCTTGAATGGCAATCAGTTCATCCACGTGTTTTACATTTCTGGCTACATAAGTCGCATTATTTGCTCCTAAGCTATAGCCAATCAGAACGATTTTGGTTTCTGGCCTTTGTTGTTTGATGAGTTTAACCGCGTCTCGCCAATTATGTTGTGCAAGTGGCAAGGCTACTATTGTATTTGGAATAACACTCAATTCCTCTTGAAGAGAAACGATACCAGGAGACGAGACTCGACCGCCTAATCCTTCCAGTAAAACCACCAAAGTTTCAGCGTGGGCAAAGGCTGGGAGAACAAAGCACACACCTAAAGTAAAAATAAGCGAAACAAGTTTTTGCATTTTAAAGCGGGGTGTCGCCGCGCCTCCGCCGGCAAGCTTGACAAACTGCTGTCTTTTCATGGGCGTCCCCTTCTAACGGAGTGATCCACGGCTTGACGCGCTCAAGGAGCCGGCTGCCTTAGGGAAATTGCGTCGGGAGATCGATCAGGCGGTGCTTGCACCGGTCTACGACACGATCGAGCGCGTGAAAATCAGTCATGAGTTATTGGCCTGGCGCAAGCACCCACGCGCGATGCGTCGCGTGTGTTCCAGACCGAAAGATTGAGGTCTGTAAAAAGTTATGTGCCCGCCGACGGCAATAACGCTGCCCCTTCACTCTTACAGGGACTTCGGCTCTCCCGTAATCGGCAGCTCGGCATGATGTTACAAGAGTGCAGTGACAGTTAAAAGTCCGCGTTGGCACGGAGAAGGATGTCGCACGCGCCGACGAGGTGATCGGATAAACCGCAATGTCCCCTTATGGCACAAAGCGGACATCACGATCGTGCCGAACCATGTCCGCTTTCGGAGGTAAAGCGGACATCATGTAGAGACGCTCCAATGCCCGCTAATGACCCATAGCGGACATCAACGTTTCCGAATTTTTGCGGCGCAAATAGATCGGCTGAACCCGGTTCCGCCAGTCAGAGATCCCTGCTGTAATTGGAGCGCAGTCACCGAGCACCACGGCCAAGGGG
>JBAPZR010000672.1:0-2527 GCA_049285335.1 Xanthobacteraceae bacterium
TGTGCGCGGTCGTAGTCACGTGTGTCGGCATTTTCGCACATAACACTGACATCGACTTGGGGACCGAGCCACTTGTCAAAGCCAAACAAACCACGGTCATTAGTGGTCAGTTCCCGGTATTCCGCTAGCTTGTCAGGTGATGGTTGCGTCCTGCGCGATCCCCAAGGAAAATGGCTCGCGACGGCTAGGGTTTAAGGTCTTTTGGCATCTTCGGGGCGAACAGTTGGCACCAGCCGCTCGGGCTTATGTCACCTTGGACGAATTTGCACGCGTTCGGTGGTTGGAAGCTGATGCAGCCGTCGCAGCGCTGGTCGCTCTTCGGCGTACCCTGATATTTGGCGTCAGCCTGGCTGATCTTCTGACGCGCCGGCACTTGCGCGATCGCCGCAGGTAGTGCTGCCGCGCTGAGTGCAAATGCAGTACCGGTGAGTGCGGTACGGCGTGAAATGCGTTGACAGTCGTTCACCAAACTTCGAGACATTAGCGCACCACATCGTGGACATGCTCCGAGAGTGTCGTGGCGCGCGTCGGTTCAACGTGCCTACGTCAGCCTCTGCATGTGATTAAATTACCACAGCTGCTGGATTTTAGGCGTCGTGCTAATACGCGCCGTATTTTTGCGTTGTTGCAAATCAACCATGGCACGGGGGTTCGATTTCGGCATTACGACAATCGCATTGCTAAGTTGAGGGGGACATGTCGGGGCGAATGCGTGGGTTTGTGGTGACCCTTATTGCTGATGGCGAAGAGGCGCGCGTGCTAAGCACGGGTGATGGTTTCTTCGAGCCTGCCGGCCGAACGATGCTCCAGTTTGACAACGCCTCGTCAACAGAACCAGCGGAGATCGTCTGCTTCTATCTCACTGACACCGAGGAACGCCCAACCATCGAAATGCTCGGCGGCGGTATGGATACCCAGCTCGGCAAGAGCTGAACAGGATCGGAGAAGCTGCCCGTGACCTGAAGATCAGCTTCTGGCACAAAGCGGACATCGCGAGGATGACAGTTGATGTCCGCTTTTGGGGGTAAAGCGGACATTGGTTGGAGGCGCTTCAATGTCCGCTGATGACCCAAAGCGGACATTGGTAGTCAGAATTTTCCGTGATGCACAATGCATCCCTCAGGATGGTAGAATAAGAGCCTCTGCTTGAGGGGCAGCCGGTGAGACGACGCGATATCATCACTCTGGTCGGCGGGGCGGCGGCTTGGCCGGTCGTCGCGTGGGCGCAGCAAGCGAGGCATGTGCCGATTATCGGCTATGTCGCGCCGACAAATCCTCTGATCCCAAGCCGAAGTACGGGCGCATTTTTGCAGCGGCTGCGCGAACTAGGCTGGATCGAGGGCCAAACAATCACAATCGAGTCTCGTTGGGCGGCCGGACGCCCCGAACGACTCGACGAGATTGCCGCCGAGTTCGTCCGGCTCAAAGTGGACCTGATCGTCACGTCATCAACCAATGACTCCATCGTAATGAAACAGGTGGCTCCGCAAATCCCGATGGTCTTTGCAGTGTCAGGCGATCCGGTCGCTGCCGGCTTGGTCGCAAGTCTGGCGCGGCCGGGCGGCAATGTTACCGGCCTTTCGCTCCAGTCGCCTGATTCAGCCGGTAAGCGGGTCCAATTGTTGCGCGAGATCGTCCCTGGTCTCCATCGGTTGGCGATCCTAGCCAATCCCAGCAGTCCCAATTTTATGCTCGAGGTGAGCGAGGCTCAGACCGCGGCACGGACGTTCGGCCTCGACGTTACAACCTCGGAGATGCGCCAAACCGCCGACGTCAACTCTACGTTCGAGCTGCTCAAGAGCCGGGCGGATGCGCTGTACGTCGTTCCCGACCCGCTTGTGAACACGAACCGGATACTTATCGGCACGTTGGCGCTCGGAGCGCGACTGCCGACGATGTGCGGGTTTCGAGAACTCGTGGAAGCGGGATTCCTGATGTCATATGGACCAAACCTGCCCGACCTGTACCGTCGCGCCGCTGAGTTCGCCGACAAGATTTTGCGCGGGGCGAAGCCGGCCGACATTCCGGTCGAGCAGCCGACCAAATTCGAGCTTATCGTCAACCTGAAGAGCGCCAAGACGCTCGGTCTTACCATTCCCGGGACGGTGCTCTCCCGCGCCGACGAGGTGATCGAATAACAAGCTTCTTTCGCTGCGGTGCGTAATGTCCGCTTTTGGCACTTAGCGGACATGAGCGGCTGGGGATTGCTGCTGTGCAACCTGATCCCGAATCCCATTTTCTTTAGCTGCTGTCTGTGGTGCGCGACGACAGCGTATGAGACGGCGCAGCGCAACTGACCGGTCACGCGAGAAAATAGCATTGTGTGGGCGTCGGAGTTCGGCAGTTCGGCGCCCATATGACGGTTGGTTTGGTCGGACTACTTGTAGTAACCGACGCCGCATCCCAGGCCGGCGACCGCGGTAACGAAGCTCGCCTTCGGCACCCACCCCTTGTCAGTGCCGGCCTTGGGAGAATTGTAGCTGACCTCATTGACCTGGCCCTCTTTTGCCGCGTCATAGAGCCTTGG
>JBAPZR010000673.1:0-3462 GCA_049285335.1 Xanthobacteraceae bacterium
TTGCACAATCTCTCTCGACGCAGCTTGGGCAGAGCTTCATTGTCGAGGACATCAGTGGTGGTGGTGCAATCATAGGGTCTGAAAAAGTGGCTCATGCGGTCCCAGATGGTTACACGCTGCTCATCCACAGATCTCCGCGAATGTCTCGCTCTACAAGGCGCTGCCGTTTGACACCATAAAAGCCTTTGCCCCGGTGATGCTCCTTAATCGCAACCCCTTGGTTTTGGTCGGTCGCAATACGCTTGTGCCGAACACGCTTGAGGACCTGATCACCTTGATGAAGCGGCAACGGCTGAAAGCAGCGGTGCCCGGTTACGGCACTACGGGGCACCTCACCACAACACTGTTCGCGCAGGAAGCCGGCGTCTCGCTCGATCAAATTCCCTATCGTGGCGCCGCACCGGCCCTGACCGACCTTTTGGGCGGTCAAATCGACCTTTTCTTTGCGACGCCGCAATCGGTCGTGCAACAAGTCGCGATCGGAGCATTGAAGGCTTATGGCGTGACATCAAAAGAAAAATTGCCTGAATTTCCGAATGCAGAAAGTTTTCCTGTGATGTTCGGGCCCGAACTTGACGTCACCTATTGGCAAGCAATGTTTGCCCCGGCAGGAACACCCGCGTCGGTCATCAATGCGCTCAACAATGCGTTGCAAAGGACGGTGACCGATCCGGCGATTGTAAAGACCTGTGCGGAGGAGGACGCATCAGTCTTTCGCGCGGATCAGCGCACTCCCGCGGCTGCAAATGCCCTATTGCAGAACGAGATCGCCCGGTGGGGCAAGGTAATCCGCGACCACGATATCCATGTTGAACAATGAGACATTAACCGCCGTCACCTCCAAGCGTAGCCGGCGAAGCCGCTTTGCCGCTAGAGCTCGTGTGAACAGATCAGCCTTTCCCCCAAAGCCGCTTTGTCGCCAGATCCGCACCCTCGCCCATCGCCTTGAACTTCTCCCACACGACTGTGGGATGAACTTCGGTCTTGTAAAGCGCCTGTGAGGAGAAACCGCAGTCGGCGCCAGCCATAACATTCTCGCGTCCGACTAGGTTGGCGAAACGCATCAGCCGTTCGGCGATCCACTCGGGATGCTCAACGATGTTGCTGGCATGCGTGATAACGCCGGGACACAGCACCTTCCCTTCGGGCAGATTCACCTTCTCGAAAAGGTGGTATTCGTATTCATGTCGCGGATTCGCAGCCTCGAAGCTATATGAACCGGCGTTGATCTTGAGCACATACTCGATGATCTCGGGCAGGCTCGATTCATAGATGCGGGGTCCCTCGTTGATACCATAGCAAGTATGAAAACGAACCCACTCGGCCGGAATGCCGCTGAGCGCCGCATTCGTCGCCTCGACGTAAATCTCCGCCCGCCGGTTCTTCTGTTTCTCGTCAAGCCCTGGCTCAACGAAGATGTCAGGTAAGAACGGATCGTCGACCTGCAGCAGAATGCCAGCAGCGACGATTGCCCGGTACTCCTTGTTCAACTCGGCGGCGAGTGCGTGGAAGTACTCATCATCACTCTTGTAGTACTCGTTGATGCCGACGCCTGAGGGCGCAGTGGCCGGCAGAAACACGTGATGATCGGGGACGCCGGCGGCCAGGGCGGCGGCCTTCACGTTGGCAATGTCAGCTTGCAGCGTCGCCTCACCCCTTGTATTTCACCGGGCTGGTGCAGACGACAGGAACAATCGGCAGAATCGCGCCCCCCATCATCGCTTCCTTGAAGTACTGAGCATAATATTCCGGGAAGGTAGAAACTTCCTGCTGGAATAAAATTAGCTTCTGATCGGGTCGAGATTCGAACCCATCGAAGCGTTCGCGGATGTAGGTGAAGAAACCTGGCTTGGAATATTCCCCGTCCGTTACGATCTCGATGCCGCACTCGACCTGCTTGCGCACGCAGTCCACGACCGCTTGGGCTAAGATCGAATCTAGTTCGCTTTGGTCGTAAGGCTGGCCCCCGTATTTTGCCTTCAATATGTCGAGCAGCTTGTGCGGCCGCGGCAGGCTGCCGATATGTGTTGTTTGGATATGATCGGTGTTCTGTTGCAACGCCATCGCCGTCGCTCCTAACCGGTATTCCAGTTACCATCTCCACCGCGGACCCAGCAGCGTCACGGTCTTCCGCCAAGAGCCGCCGCGATTTGTCGTATTCATGCTCGCGCCAGCATCCGTTCGAGTTCAGGCAATAGATAACGCCGGAATTCGGGATAATTCTCGATCATCGGGAAATGACCCATGCCGGGCATGACGGTCAAGCTTGCCCCGGGAATTTCCTTTGCCACCGCTTCTGACATCGACGGCGTACACGAATAATCATATTCGCCGGTGAGCAACGCGACGTAACATCGACGCGTGTCGATGCGGCGCAGGTCGGCGCGGGCATCCCAATCGTTGCTATAGAAATGCACGTCGCCCTGGTAGATGCCCGGCCCCGACTGGCTATAATACCACCAGTTCTCGCGTCGGTTTTGTTCCGGGCTGAATGGCGAACATAGTCCGTAGGTATAGCTGGCGCAAAGTTCACCGCCGTGAATTGCCGGGTGGTGCAGGAAATCATTGTAACGACCGGGCGCATAATCCGAACTTTCCAATCCGATGATCCCACGAAGCTCGTCCTGATGCTCGGCGGCAAGCTTAAGCACAATAGCGCCACCCATCGAGCATCCCATTACCACGGGCCTCTCGATTCCAAGCGCCTGCCAGACCGCGCGCACAATACCGAGATATGTTTTGGTCGTAAGCCGATACCGCATCAGCCACCACTCAGCTGGCGGATTAGACCGGCCATGCCAGGGAAAATCGAACGCGACGACCTGGAATTGGCGTGTCACGGCAGCATCGTTGAGCAAATGGCGATATTGGCGGCTATCAGCGCCAGCGGTGTGCAAGCACAACAGCGGCACGCCGCCACCTGCCTGTTCGACGTAAATACGATAGTCGAAGCCGTCAAATGACGCCGGCAGATAGCGACCGACAATCGGTTCGAATTCAGGCATCACCCACCTCCCCGTTGCGCATCAGATTCATCATGCGATGCAGCGCGCGCGCATTTTGCATAGCGATCAAGCTGTCACCCTCGAGCACGAAGTCGGGTACGCGCATCAGCATAGCGAAGAAGTCGTGATAAAGCGGTGGCGGTTCGACGCTCAAAAACTTACGCCACACTTCGACCGGAGCTCGAAATCCAAAGGCCGCTCGTGCATCGATCCGCGGCTGCGCCACAATGCTGTCGATGCGACCATTATCGATATCCAGCACGTAACGGTCATCACCGAAGCTGAGCGAGATCGATGTGGTAAACCAATGGCCGATCAACCTCATCTCCGGATCGCCATTTACACGATCTCGAAAAGCTTCGAGCCAGGCAAGTTCGGGAAATGTAGAAATCATCCTACCCCGTCACGTAATTTTCTATGTGCTAAGAAGGCTCTTACTACTTGGGAACTGTTAGTT
>JBAPZR010000674.1:0-3055 GCA_049285335.1 Xanthobacteraceae bacterium
GAAGAGTTTGGAAACGGCTTCCTCACGATTTTCCGGCTTTGCCACCATACCCTTGACGGCATCTGAAGTGAAACGACCACGCGAGATGTAGATTGGCATGGCATCTCTCCCGAAAAAATTTGCTTACTTGATCTAATTAAGAAGTCGCCGCCCGCAAGCGGGACAGGCGCGTGTCGAATTTCAGCCAATTGGTTCAAGCCCGTGGGCATGTCCGCTTTACCCCAACAGCGGACGTCAGTTGAGTGCTCTGGGATGTCCGCTTTGTGCCAAAAGCGGACTCATGCACTGCAACACAGACAGTCTCTAATCGATCGCCTCGTCGGCACGGGCGTCGCTAGCAGCTTGAGGCCAAGCCGCGGGAACGGTGATGACGATATTCCTGTATCCGTCTTCGTTGCTGACTTCCACTATACGCGGCCGAAGCCTCGTTCAGAGGGACGGTATGTCCGCTTTGTGCCAGAAGGCAACTTTCGCCTCGCCTTCACCTGTTGTGGTAACCTAGCCCTCTCTACGGCCTTTTCTAATTTTCCTGTGGGATCCGTCGTCTCCGGTGTCTGCGGGACAATAACAGCAGCCGCAATTAGTGAATTGAGGAAGGGATGACCGAGCCTAGCAGTAGCTACCCTTTAGGCTACACCGAAGACGAAGCGCGTCGCTTGGCTGCCCAGGCAAGCTTCTTCGAAGACCTGACAAAAGATGTCTTCAGACGTGCTGGCATTGGAGTGGGCATGCACATTCTCGATTTGGGCTGTGGGGTGGGAGACGTTTCATTTCTAGTGGCGGGCATCGTTGGCGCCGCCGGAACCGTGTTGGGGATTGATCGAAATGCCTCCTCAATCGAGATTGCTCGCCGCCGTGCTACGGCACTTGGTTTCAACAACGTCCAATTCGAGGTGTCGGAGCTGGACACTTTTGATGACGCTGGACGAAGGTTTGACGGCCTGATTGGTCGCTTGGTGTTGCTTTATCTGCCCGATCCTGTGGCGACGTTGCGGCGATTTCGAGACTTCCTGAGACCTGGGGGCGTCATCGCATTTCAAGAGATGGACATGGATCAGCGTTCGCAGTTTCCTGCCTCCGAACTTTTCACTCAAGTTACATCGTGGATCATCGCAGGGTTCAACGCGGGTGGCGCGGAGCCCAACATGGGAAGAAGGCTTCTTTTAACCTTCCTCCGAGCTGGTCTGCCGCGGCCGACAATGATCGCGACGTCACGCGTTGAGAGCGGCCCCGATTGCTATGCCTATGCTTATACAACGGGGGTTCTCCGCAGTATGCTACCGTTGTTGGAGCGCGCAGGCCTAGCATCCGCTGAGGAGGTAGCAATCGACACCTTGACCGAAAGATTGCATCAAGACGCAACAGCAAATGAAATCGTCATGTTTTTGCCGCGCATGGTCGGCGCCTGGTCGCGACTTCCCAGTTGAGAGCCACGAAACGAAAACAAAACGACCTTTGCGAAAAGCAATTGGCTATCGCACGTCTCTTTAGGATCATGCCCGTTTTACAAACCGGACAGTGAGCCTTTGCTGCTTATTTTCGCGCACGGCCCTCGCGCTAACGTGGTAGCCTGCGAGATCGGTTTGCGCTCGGTGCGATTACGCTAGCGCCTCCAAAAAATCGCGCGCTTCCCGTAGGTCGATGGTGTCTAATCCCTCAGTAAACCAGCTATAAACCGGCGCCACGATTTTACGCGCGTCGTCATGCAAGCCGCGATCGCGCCATACACGCGCCTTGCTCACGCACGCACGCAATTCGAGAAAGCGCGAGTTCTGTCGCCGAGCCACGTTGATCGCGCAGTCAAGGCTTTTCAGGCCATCGGGAGAATTTGGCTTCTCTGCCATAAGCACCGTTCCGCGCACCCTGTGCAATTCTGCCTCGTAGAACCGTTGATCGAGGGGCTCAATGAGCGCCTGCGCTGCGTCGAGCAGTTTGTGCGCATGTTGGTATTGTTTTGCATTGCCCAGGATTTCCGCCTCAAGCAACAGGGTCTGGGGCACCCATAAATTGGCATTTTGCTTCTGCAACGCCTCCGCGCTCTCATGCATTTGATGAATGCCAGTATCGATGTTTCCTTCTTGCGCAGCTATCCAGCCCAGCATTGGTTTGGCCCAGAGAGCCCAATAGGAAGCACGATACTGTCTGGCTATTTGCATCAATTCTCCGGCAGTTGTCCTCAAAGTTGCTACGTCGCGACGCAGCATAATGAGAAGACTAACGAAACACAGCGAATAAGCGATGGAATTGAAATGGCCGATCCGCTTCGCGTCGGAGATAGCCTGCCATCCAGCATCCATCGCCTGATCGATAAAGCCCAAATGTTGGAGACCGAGGCAAAGATGGGCTAGTGCTGCTGTACGCGGATGTTGACTAAAAACATAGGCGAGCCTGTCGTGTTCGGCAGCGTTGTACAGCGACAACGCCTGTTGCAAATGCTTGCTGCCTTGTTGGGCATCGCCGCGCCAGACCAACGATGACCCGTAGATTCGATGCCCCATCATCAAGAGTCCGGTATCACTCTGCCGCTCAGCCTGATGAAGGAACCGTTCTGAATTTACTAATGCCGCTGCCATGTCGCCGCGCACGTATGGGATCACCCATTGCCCATACGTCACTGGGAATATCGACTTTTCCTCCTTAAGCCTGCTGCACAGCTGCCAAGCATTTGCATAATTCTCGGCAAGCTCTGGAGTGACGTAACCGCGTGTCGCAATCAAGGGGCCACTTAGCTTGACGCGCATTGCGAGCTCGCTTTCGTCGCGTTCCCGTGACTCTGGTTCACGCTGCAGCAGCTCAATTGCGCGGCTAAAGTGGCGAACCGCCTCCGTATCGGCCGAACGTCTGATTGCAAGTTCGCCTGCTTTGCCCCACCATGTAATCGCAATTTTAGGAAGGGCAGCTTCCGTATAATGGTGAGCAAGGAGCTCGGGCTGCGTGTGCGCGATCCCTGGAAATCTGTCTTCTAATACCTTTGCTATGTGCCCGTGCAACTGCTGTCGCTTGCTTTTTAGCATCGTCTCATAGGCAGCGTCCTGAACCAGCGCGTGTTTGAAAA
>JBAPZR010000675.1:0-6168 GCA_049285335.1 Xanthobacteraceae bacterium
CACCAGCACGGTGACGATCAAAATGGCGATGCCGAAATTGCCGACGAGATGGAAGAAAAAGTCGAGCGCAAGAAACATCGGCTTGGTGATGAAGTAGAACCAACCCCAGTCGATCAACAGATCGAAGTGGTTGAGTTGCAGCGACTCGTTGTAGCCGCCGGGCCCGAACGGAAAGTTGATGCCGACAACGGAGACTTCCTTCGCGCCGGCGAACAAGCGCGCATCGGCCGTACCGGTCGCCCCCGGCGCCACGGTCAGCGGCTGCGCCAGATAATCGGTTTGATAAGTCTTTAGCCCGTTGATCTCTCCGGCCGAGAAGCGCGCCCGCACTTTGGCGCTCGTATCGGGCAGCAGGGCCGCCGCCCAATATTTGTCGGTGATGCCGAGCCACGCATTGGTGACGTCCCAGCTCACGGACTTCTTGTCGTCCATTTTCTTGTACGTTTCTTCTTGCAGGCCTTGGTCGCCCATCATGCCGATCAGGCCTTCGTGCAAGATGTAGTAGCCTTGCACTTGCGGCGTACCGTGCCGTGAAATCAGCGCATAGGGGAACAGCGTCACCGGGCTGCCACCCTTGTTGGCCACCTCGTCTCGCAGCGTGAACAGATAATGGTCATCGACCGCGATAGTGCGCGTGAAGACAAGGCCCTGGCCGTTGTCATAGGTCAGCGTCACCGGACGGCCCACGCTGAGCGCGCCTGAGCCTTGCTGCTTCCAGACCGTGTCGGGTCCGGGCATCACCGCATTGCTGCCCGTCGCGGGCGTCCAGCCGAATTCGGCATAATAGGCGCCCGGCGCCCCCGACGGCGAGAACAGCACGATCGGCGGCGAAGCCGGATCGATCGCCTCGCGATATTGCGTCAACGTCAGATCGTCGATCCGCCCGCCTTTGAGATTGATGCTGCCGCCGAGACGCGGCGTCTCGATGGCGACGCGCGGCGAGGAGCCGATAACCGTCTCGCGTGATGCCGCTTGCGCCTGCGCCGACGCGTTGCCGGTGGCCGGCGTTCCCGGCACTTCCGGGGTCGGCGGCGTGGCGCCCGCCTGCGGCGTGCCGGATTGCGCGGAACCGGGCGGCGCGGAACCGGATTGCGTGGCGCCGGGCTGCGTCTGTGCCTGTTGCTCCTGTTGCTTGAGCTGCGCTTCCTGGCGCTGCCGCTCCATCTGCGGGTAGCCGATGAAATATTGCCAGCCGACGACGACGAGCAGCGACAATACAATGGCAAGGATGGTGTTCTTGTGCTCGCTCATTCAATGCTCGTGATCGTCCGCGTGTGGCGGCGCGTCGGGGATGTGCCGGTTCGACGTTCGCCGGTTTGCTGTGTTCCGGTTTGAAATATGTCGGCCCGGCTCTTGCCGCTGCGACCGGCCGGGCGAACCCGTTCTATGTGGGGTCTGGTTTCCGGATACACCAGTTCCACGCGAAGCTTTGCTGGATGCGTGGACGCGGTCGAGCGCCGCGGCAAGGTCGCGCATCATGGCGTCGAACTCGGCCCGCAGCGCCGCCGGTCTCCCCACCAGCACATAATCGTGACCGGCACAGAGCTGCGCTGCGGCGGCCATGCGGACCAATTCGCGCAGGCGGCGCCGCACGCGGTTGCGCTCTACGGCATTGCCGACCTGCTTGGAGACCGTGAATCCGACCCGCGGCGGCCCAGCCTCAGCGCGCAGGTGCGCCTGCAGGACGAAGGCGCGCGCCGACGCGCGTGCGCCTCGGGCGGCAGCTTGGGCAGCGGCCCGAAAATCACTCCGGCGTTTCAACCGCTCCATGAGACCGACATTCGGACCGTTTGAATCGAATGAGGACCAGCGCGCCCCGCTCGCGCGGCGCTTTCGGCTCAAGCACTCAATTTCTTACGGCCACGCGCGCGGCGCGCGGCCAAAACCTTGCGGCCGCCCTTGGTCGCCATGCGGGTGCGAAAGCCATGGCGACGCTTGCGTACCAATTTGCTCGGCTGATAGGTCCGTTTCACAGGAAAATCTCCGCTGCGGGATATCCCCGCCGCGCTGCGGCTGGCCGGCGGCCCTAAGCCGCCGCGATTGGCGCGGCTTATAAGCGAGGGTTCACCGCCCGTCAACGTGACTTCTCAGCCATTTGCCGGCATTTTGTACGCCATTGGCGCCGCTGTTCATCCTTTGGAGAACGAACCGGTCAGGATGCCACAGCCATCCGCCAAAGACTCTCGACGCCAAAGCCTATAGACGTGATGTGACAGCAGGATTGCCGGCACGCCGATGACGCAAGACAGCGCACATTCGGGCCGTCCGGAGAGCGGGCCAGAGGCCCTGCAAGAATCCGGACACCCGACCGAACACGCAACCGGGCAACAGGCTGGGCAAGACGCCCGAGAAAACCAGCAAGACCTCATTCCTGACCTGTGCGTGATCGGCTCGGACGCCGTCGCGCTCGCGACTGCGTCGGCCGCGGCCGCTTTCGGCGTCAGCGTGGTTCTGGTCGAGAACGGCGAGACCGGCCGCGCACCGCGCGCCGGCGGCGCATTGTTGTCAAAGGCGCTGCTCGCAGCCGCCGCGCATATCAATGCCATGCGCACCGGCGCGCATTTCGGCGTCAAAACCGTGCGCTTCGGCGTCGATTTCAACGCCGTACGCGCGCATGTGCGCGATGCGCTCGATGCGCTCGCGCCGCTCCAGTCGCGCGAGCGGCTCAAAGGGCTCGGCGTGCGGGTCCTCACCGGCGCCGCGCGTTTTGTCGATCGCAAGACACTCGCGGTCGATAGCCTTGAGATCAAAGCCCGGCGCTTTGTCATCGCCACCGGTTCGCTGCCGGCGCTGCCGGCGATCGCGGGACTTGCCGAGACGCCGTATTTCACCTGCGACAACGTTCTCGAACTTGCCGAATGTCCGCGCCATCTCATTGTCATTGGCGCCGGCCCCGCCGGTCTCGAAATGGCGCAGGCGTTTCGACGGCTTGGCGCCGATGTCACAGTGCTCGATCGGGCGGAGCCGCTTGCGCAATACGATCGGGAATGCGCCGCCATCGTGCTCGACGCGTTGGCCCGCGAGCATGTGACGATTCGCTCCAATGTGATCATCGACGTGGTGCGGCAAGTCGGCGTGCATGGCCAGCCGCACGTCCAAGTCGAGATCGATGCGCCGGGCGAATCCGGTCCCAATAAAGAGACCATCGACGGAACGCACATTCTCGTCGCCGCCGGACGGCGTGCGAATCTGACCGGACTCGCCCTCGAAGCTGCGCGCGTTCGCTATGGACCCGGCGGCGTCGTGGTCAACCGCCGTCTGCGCGCCCGTAATCGGCGCGTCTATGCGGTCGGCGAAGCGGCCGGCGCTCCGGCTTATCCGCAAGTGGCGCATCATCAGGCCAGCCTCGTCGTGCGCAACGCATTGTTTCGCACGCCGATCAGGCCTAATCGCGATGCGATTCCCTTGGTGACCTATACCGATCCGCAATTGGCGCAGATCGGGCCGATGGAAGACGCAGCGCGCTCGCGCTACGGCGCGATTTGTGTGTTACGGTCTTCCTACGGCGAGAACGACCGCGCGCAAGCAAACCGGGCAACGTGCGGCCACATCAAGATCATCACTGATCGCAGGGGAGGTATTCGCGGGGCTACTATCGTCGGCGCTGAAGCCACCGAAAACATCGCCACATTTAGCCTCGCGATCAACCAACAGCTCAATATCGAGGCTTTGGCGGGACTGATCGTTCCTTATCCAAGCTTCGCCGAGGTGGGAAAACGGGCGGCAATGACATATTTTACCGGGGGTTTGACGTCGCCCCTCGTGCGGCGCATCATTGGGTGGCTCCGCCGTTTTGGCTAGGCAGCGGGCTCAGTCATGAATGAAGAAACCGCCGTGCGGCCGGAGGAGATCCGGACGCCACGCTTCGGTCTTTCGGGAAAACTCCTCGTTCTCACGATTCTGTTCGTGATGATCGCGGAAGTGCTGATCTATGTGCCGTCGGTTGCCAATTTCCGCGTCGTTTGGCTCAAGGATCGGCTGGCAACCGCCTACACCGCGGCGCTCGTGCTCGACGCCGCGCCGAACGGCATTGTCTCCGACGAACTCGGCAAGCAAATTCTCGATTCCATCGGAGCGCGCGCAGTGGCGATGAAGATGGGCACGCGACGGCGCATGCTCGCCATCGATGACATGCCGCCCGCGGTCGCGGCTACTTACGACATGCGTAACGTCTACGCTGTGGACGCGATTATCGACGCGTTCGCCACCATGCTCAACAACAAAAAGGATGTGATGCGCGTGGTCGGTCCGGCCCCGATGGGCGGCGAATATATCGAGCTCGTGATGGACGAACTGCCGTTGCGCAAGGCGATGTTGCGCTATTCGGCCGACATCTTGTTCTTGTCGCTCGTTATCTCCGCCATTACCGCGGCGCTCGTCTATCTGGCGCTGCATTACATGTTCGTGCGGCCGATGCGGCGCATCACTGCCAACATGATCGCATTCCGCGCCGATCCCGAGGATAACGAACGCGCCATCGTGCCGTCGACGCGCCTTGACGAGATCGGGCTCGCCGAACGCGAGCTTGCCACCATGCAGAGCGAGCTCGCCTCGATGCTGCATCAAAAGAGCAGGCTCGCCGGCCTTGGCCTCGCCGTTTCCAAGATCAATCATGACCTGCGCAACCTGCTTGCCTCGGCGCAATTGTTCTCCGACCGGCTCGCCAAGATTCCCGACCCCGGCGTGCAGCGCTTCGCGCCGAAGCTAATGCATGCGCTCGAACGCGCTATCGCCTTTTGCCAATCGACGCTGTCCTATGGCCGCTTGCAGGAGCCGCCGCCGGACCGCCGCCCGATTCCGCTCGAGCCGCTGGTCGACGAAGTGCACGAGACCTTGGGTCTTGGCGCCGACGCGCCGATCCGCTGGATCACCGCGATCGAGCGCGGCCTTATCGTCGAGGCCGATTACGATCAGCTGTTCCGCATCCTGCTCAATCTGGCGCGCAACGCCGTGCAGGCGATGGACACCCAAGCGGAGGGCCGCACCGATCCCGGCCGCGATCAGATCCGGATCACCGGCCGCCGCGAGGGCGCCGTCGTCGTCATCGAGGTTTCCGACACCGGCCCCGGTTTTTCGGAGAAGGCGCAGGCGCATCTGTTCGAGGCGTTCCAGGGCTCGACCCGAACTGGGGGCACCGGGCTTGGGCTCGCTATTGCGGCCGAACTCGTGCGCGCGCATGGCGGCGACATTCGTCTTGTCGAAGGCACCATCGGCGCAACTTTGCGGCTGACGATTCCCGATCGCGCCGTGGAGCTCGCCGCGCATCGCGGCGCGCGTGCTCACGGCTAAAGAGCGGTTGCTTAGCTGGATCTCGGCGCGCTTTTTCCATTGCCGACCCGCCGAAGCCGCGCGCGCCTTGGCACGTCTCGCCTTGCCTTGAGGCGGCGAAGGCTATAGCTACGACACGCGGCGCCCGTAGCTCAGCTGGATAGAGCACCAGACTACGAATCTGGGGGTCAGGAGTTCGAATCTCTTCGGGCGCGCCAGATATGTCATTGAAAAAGAATCCATTTTTCGATCGCAATTTAAGTTTGCTTCCAAGATGCAGGACTTCTGGAAGCAATATGGAAGCTATCCATAGCGTGAACACCTGTCGATCGCCAATTCTGACTGAGCCATTAGAGTAAGAACGTCCCGCTACGGTCGAGCTTGAATGGTTGGTGGTGAAGACTTCGTCATGTGGGTATTGCAATTCAACAAACGCGCTCCAGCCTTAAGCCGGAGCGCAATTCATTTTGCTATCCACGACGCTCAATGTGCGGGGCTTGAGCCTTCCCAATCGGACCCGCGGTTTATCGCAGCGCCATCCGACTGGCTGCTCGTATCTCTTCATTGCGCGGTGGTGAGCCGCTCGTCGCCACGTGACCGCATGCTTTGTGCGACCGCAAGGAGATCGCGCCGGTTTTTTTATAAGTCATCCCGTCCGGAGGGACCGTCCGTCGGCAGGACCAGCTATTCTCCACCGTCGCAAATACGACGTGCCCGATGTTCAGCTTGTGAGACCTACCCGCGCCCTTGTCCGGCGTTGTGACCGGGAATGGCGTCCACGCCCGCAGGTCGATCGACCTCGTACCCGCACAGTGCGGGGGCGCTTTGGATCGCGATGCCACGGAACGCGCGGCGGATCGATCCTCACCTTAGGCACGGGGTGGGGCACTCCCGGCGGGG
>JBAPZR010000676.1:0-1837 GCA_049285335.1 Xanthobacteraceae bacterium
GCTGCCGGAGCTGTTGCGCACGAAAGGCTAACGAGGCAGTGATTGCGTTTGCGATTGGTCTTACAGCTTCGAGCGGGTGCCGTGCGCAGTGAAAGCGGAGTGTCTCGCGCCATGGTCAAAAAACCAAACTACGTTCCGCACCAGTTGCGAGTCCATGTGGACCAGCACCCAAACGGTGATCTTGAAATTCGCTATGATTACCCTTTCTCGGGGCGGCATCCATTACCGGAACGGCTCGTGACAAAACCAGCACAGCAAGTGGCGCAGCAGCTACAAACAGATCTTAATACCGTGCGTGACCTTTTGCGCGAACGCATCACTGTCCAACCTGTCCGAATCCCTGACGGGGTGATCCAACCGAAATTACACGATGGAATTCTGACGGTCGTCACTCGTGATAAAGACAGCTACCAGTTGCCCGGCTCTTCTATACGAAACGGCCGCCGGACTAGATTCTCGTGTCGAACGTGAAAGTCGGATGGAAACGAACGATTTCTCTAGGGACCAACTCGCAATTTGGACGCGAATTAGACAAGTGATCAATGGTTTTGCGTGGGAAGACTTTCAGCAACACTTACCACAACAAAACGAGTGATTATCAGCGATGAGTGCACCCATCCGCCGCTTTCCCGCGCCGTGGTCGATCGAGGACAAAGGTTGCCTGCTTCATCGTCCGCGATCACAGCGGCCAAAAGCTCACCTATGTCTGTTACGAGAGGAGCCGGGCCGTTGCTCGGCGGCAAAGTTACTCAGCAAAGACGAGGCGCGGCGAATCGCGGCCAATGTGGCGAAGCTGCCGGAGCTTTTGCGGAAGGATTAACGCCCGACAAACGATGCTCTCTCACGCAACTCCATACGTGGGAGATAAATTGGTTTTAAGCTCGGTCGAATCAAGTCGATCAGTTAGTGGAGCCGAAGCTCTTGCGACCGGGGCTCCGGGAGATGGATTTGGGAGGCCGCAGAAGATCATTGAAGTTGATGGCCGCCGCGTGCTTGTGGACGCGTAATACTAATTGCTGCGAGTAGGCTTATTCCTTGTCCCGTCCGAACTGGTCGCGCAAGCTGCCGCGGCCGCTGAAAATCCCGACTGTCATGACGCTTCGGACCCTCGCAGACGTGCGCGCGCTGGTGGAAGTGCATCTGCCGGCGGAATGCCGCGAGCGGGAAACGTGGCGCTATGTTGCCGGTGCACTCGACGAGGCCGCCCGCGGCGGTGATATCAAAGATGTCGTGATTGCCTAGCGGCTCGTCCTGGAGCTCGAGCGGGTGCCGTGCCTGCCCCAGTAAGACGCTTCCCGCCGCCCTGGTCTGTTGAGCAGTAAGCCGGGTGTTCGGTCGTACTGTGCAGTGACCTTTGTCACAGAACTCCTAATTCGCTATTGCTAGGGTTTGTTCAGTGAGAGAAGGGACGGTAAAAGACATCCACCGGAGAAAAGCGTGGTGAGCGAAGGTCCGCAAGACGGACTAGCAAACGAAAACACGCCGGCAGATTGATGTTGCATCGTTTCTCTCTCACCCAACTCCTTGTTGCCGAGCACGAAAGCTTCGTCGTGAAAGACAGCGGCGGCCAAAAGCTTGGCTATTTCTATTACGAGGAAGAGCCCGGCCGGCGTTCGACGGCCAAGATGCTCACGAAAGATGAGGCAAAGGATATCGCTATGAACTTTGCGAACCTGCCGGAGCCGTTTCGGAGCAATCTGCGGATGCGTTGAACCGCTCGGGGAGTACGCTAGGGCGACCAAGCAAGTCCCCGGCCACGCAACTGAGTATCACTTTGTCGTTTGTTACGATTAGGGACATGACCTCCGATGCCCATTGCTGAGCATCGCTTTCGTCA
>JBAPZR010000677.1:0-2165 GCA_049285335.1 Xanthobacteraceae bacterium
ACTTTGACCGGCCTCTCGCTGCGCAGCGTGCGCTCGATCCTCGACGCTCACTATCTACATCGCGATCCCGCGCTCGGTGATCGCGCTATCAGCAAGCTCGAAGGGAGAACAAAAGCTCCCGACTGACTGCCCGACTAGTTCATGATGTTCTAATGGAAAGGAGAGAAAAGCCGAACTAAATCAATGGTGGGCGCACAAGGACTCGAACCTTGGACCCGCTGATTAAGAGTCAGAACGGCAAGTGCTGCAGGGCATTTCAAATTATATCAAATAGACGGGAAAACCGTCAATATCAACAACCATTTGCCTATATAAACCCAATCAAGTCATTGCACATCTAGCAACCCCGTAACATGGGTCTTACATAGTCTGTGCATAGTCTAACTGGATTAGCCCAAATGCCAAAGAAACGTCTTACCGAACAGGGTGTGGCGAAACTCAAACCGCCCGTCACCGGCACAGTCGATTACTACGACGCTGGTATGCCGGGGCTGGTCCTGCGGCTGAACTACGGCGGCACCAAGTCGTGGCGCGCCCTATACTACGTCCCGACGGTTGCTAAGTCCGGCAAGCGCAAAGGGCAACGGATCAGCATGCCGACCACGCATGAACTCGGTCGCTATCCGGTCCTGTCCGTCAAACAGGCGCGCGACAAGGCGCGGGCGTTCCTTGCCGATCCGCAACGGGCGTTGGCGCAAGCGGACACCGGCAGTTTCAAAGAGGTCGCCGAAACCTTTATCAAGTTGCACGTCGAAAATCCCGATCCAAAAAGCAAACTACGGACGCGTGACGAAGTGGTGCGTGTCCTCACCAAGTACGTCTATCCGCATTGGCAACACCGCCCGTTCCGCGACATCCGACGCGTTGATGTTGCCAATCTGTTGGACAAGGTTCAGTTGAACAACGGTCCACGCCAAGCGGACGTGGTGCTGGCGGTCGTTCGCAAACTCACGAACTGGTATCAAAGCCGCAATGACGATTATGTCACGCCTATCGTGAAAGGAATGCATCGCCACAACGGTGGTGATCACAAGCGCAAGCGTATTCTCGGTTATGACGACAAAAAGAGAGAACAGAATGACGACGAAATCCGCGCGTTCTGGCAAGCGTGCAATGAGGCGGGCACGTTCGGCGCATTGCTGAAAACTTTGCTGTTGACCGGACAGCGCCGCGACAAGGTCGCCACCATGCATTGGGACGATATCGTTGACGGCGAATGGCGCATTGCCAGCGCGGCGCGGGAAAAGACCAATGCCGGGATACTGAAATTGCCGCTCGCGGTGCTGGACGTGATCAATGCCCAACCGCGTATCGCGGCCAATCCCTATGTGTTTGCCGGACGCGGCACCGGCGGTCCATTCAATTCGTTCTCACAGCGCAAGGACGAGTTGGACAAGAAGCTAAACATCCCGCCGTGGGTGATCCACGATTTGCGGCGCACGGCACGGTCGCTGATGGCGCGTGGCGGTGTCAGACCTGACATTGCCGAACGCGTGTTAGGGCATGCCATCAAAGGTGTCGAAGGTGTCTACAATAGACATTCGTATGACACCGAAAAAGCCGAGGCCTTGACCCGGTTGGCGGCACTGGTCGAAACGATCATCCATCCGCCCAAGGGCAGGAACGTTGTACCGTTGCGGAAATGACTTTGACAGAACGCTGGATCGAGTCCAGCGAGATGCCACGGTCAGCAAAGGCAACGGTGAGTTCGTGGTACGACCGATAGACCACGTCCTTGTCTGAACCACATTAGCGGGCACAAGGCTGGCATTGCTGGCACTTATAACAAGGCGGTTTATGCGCCCGAGAAGCAGACGGCGCTTCGCTGGGCGCGCTACGTCGCACTAGTGGTCGATTCAGACCTGCATGCACACAAGAAATTTCTCGCACGCGGTGATGACAAAGCCCGCGACAAGGCGCGCGAGGTGTCCACTGCCGCGATTGCCGAGGGCGGCAAGCAGTGGGACCGCTATCTGAAAATGATCGCGAGCCCGAACGTTGCCGATGCACCGGGCGGAAGTATCGTGAGCCGCGGCAACAAAGACCTGCCGCCGTGGACAGGCGATCCGGAACGGATGCAGGCCTGGGTCAATGCCAAGCTAGACGCGGAGCACGCCAAGATCGACGCCGCCTTCGATCGAGAAATGGCCGCTGCGGTGAGTCTG
>JBAPZR010000678.1:0-1876 GCA_049285335.1 Xanthobacteraceae bacterium
TCTAAAGCCTTATCGCGACGAGCATGATGACGATCTCTTGCAGCTGATGTTGAAGAGCGTGCGCGCCGACAATGCACCGAAAGGTATTCATGTTCACGACTTGGCCGAGGCGATCCAGGAATTACGCCGGCGCGTACGGGCCCATAACACGGCGGGTGGCCAGCGTGCCGACGCCATCAAGCGAATGGCAAAATAAAGGTGCATGAGTCCGGACGTGGGCCCATAGCGGACATTGCCAAGCTCGGACTGGCTTACGATATACCACGGCGCACCAGGCCAACGGCACTTTCCGCAAGGATTTTTGATCATGACAAGCAGAATGCCTCCGATGCCACCAGGCGAACGAAGCAACAAAGGTCCGGCAAGCAGATCAAATGCGGCATCAAACGACAAATCGGTGAAGCACGAACGTCGTACCAACGCCGCTGAGGAAGGGGATACTGCCAACATAAAGCAGAACACCACCAACAAGGGCTATTTCCGCGGCCGTCGTTTCGAGAAATGATTGTTATTTCATACATCCGTGAGGAAGGTCGCACCTAACTAGCCAGTTGACGAAAATCTCTTCATTGTGCTGTCCGAGCGCTGGGCGGCCGCGTCGTGACGGCGGTATCTCTTTAGTCGTTACCCCCTCGGGAACGATGACAAAATTTCACGGCCTTAGATACAGATAGCCCTGCGCCTGCAATTCAGCGATGCGCACCACACCGCCCTTGTCGGCGACGATAAAGCCCGGCAGCAAATCCTTCAGCGTGACCTCCTGCGCCCGAGTAAGCATATATATGCCGGTGGGGCCGGTACCCGTATCCATAGACGTGGCCGTAGTACGGACCGCCGGCAGCACCGCCGGCTACTGGATGCTCACCGCCCGTCGGGGGAGCTATCCGCGCTACACCGGTATTGGCGGCATTACTAAAACAGGTGCGGTCGCTAACGTTGGTGGCCGCACGCCGCTTCCCTCAGTCGAGGATACCGGCGCTGTTGCGGCGCTAAAGCGCGCCCGGCGACGCCTAATTGCTGTGACTTCGGGCACAGCGCCCCAGCTGATTCTCCGTGCACGCTCTCCCCCACAGTGCGGGAGATGACAGATGCCGAAAATTATTCTGCTGGTCGGCGCGCTTGCCTTGGCAGTGGCTGGTACGACCACGTTGGCGTTCCGAACCACCGGCGCCGGGACTTGGGCACGGCCAGCCGCGGCCGGTCCATTGGCCGAGCATTTACGCGAAATGCGTGAAGAGATGGCGCTGCCCTAAGCGGGCACCCCAGCCCAAGTTGCTCGTCCGCGACGAGGCGCGGCGGATTGCGGGCGGCCAACGTCGCGAAGCTGCCGTCAAAGAAAGTAATCGCGCCGTCATTTCGTGGCGGATCAAGCCCCCATTTGTGTTCAATAAGAAATGCGGTGCACTCAATAGAAAAACAGCATCATCAAGCCCCACATCAGCATCACGCCCATCACTCCCGCTACAGAGAGCCCTAAGGCTTTTGCCGCTTCGTGGTTACCTTCAATTACGGTCTTCATGGGGACTTCCATAAAAACTAGTGGCAGCCGTGACCTCGATTATGGAGGGGGTGAGGGTGAGTTGGAGACGACGGCGCCAACTAAATAAACGCAGACGGGCGTTATGGGGTTCCTGGAATGAGCAATATTTCGTGCGACGCACACACACAATTGTGCACTGCGCAACAATTCAACTTCAACGTTGAAGAACCGAACGCCTTTGCGTAACCGCGAAGCAAGAAAGCTACTAACGGTATCGCCAGCCCATCCGCGTGGTTCAATTATTTCCGCATCGTCTTGCCGATTTTGCTCGCCACGAGGCGATCGAATGAGAGTTCACCTCTGCTTTGCAGACCAGCACTCGATTAACGTCTACTT
>JBAPZR010000679.1:0-6330 GCA_049285335.1 Xanthobacteraceae bacterium
ACATAGGTGCGAATGACCCACATAAGGGGTACCTAATGCGCTTCTTCCTAGAGAGGGCAGGCAAGTTTCAGCGCCAATATCAGGACTGCGCTACTGAGCTTCGCCGTCGCTATCCTTAAAGTCAAAACTGTTTCTCCGCCAGCTCCGGCAGCTTCGCAAAGTTCGCCGCGATCCGCCGCCCCTTTAAGCCTAGTGATCTCCCCGACGCCGCAGAAACGAGAGTCCCTCGGGGGAGTGGTTTTCGTTTTGCTGGGGCGCACCCCGAAGAACGGGGCGCCGATCATCCGCGCCTAAAAGCTTTTGCTCGATCTCGGATGAGATTTGCTGCAGCCATTTCTCGGCACGATTGGTCCGATCTTGATAGTGTCTGACATCCGTCTTGAGATCGTTTATCTGGCCGTGGGCAGCTCGAAGTTGATCGTGAGCAGCCTGAAGCTGCTCGTGAGCAGCTCTTAGCTGATCTGCAAGTTTCTCAGCGGCCTCTCGTGCCTCTTTGAGGTCGGCTGCGGCCGCGTCGGCCGCACGGCTAGGCGTAGCCGCAATAACGACCTTTCTCAGACACTTCGGGCAGAGTACAGACTCGGGTGATGGAGGAAGCGGCTCTGACATCGCACTGGCGCTCGCAATCCCCTACTCGCGCCCACTGAGTTTTGCTTTGGATCGCTTTTTTCGACCCGTCCCATCACACTCCCGACAAAGGATCGGCATGAGTTTGCGTCCCGGGATTTGCCGTCGCATGATCGCTAGTTGACCGGTTCCATTGCAGTTCGGGCATTTCGAGTCGTCGATAGTCATTTGCAATCCCCATTGGCGCGCAGAATCGCGCGCATCGGAAACACTCGCCCGATTGCGGATTGGTCACAACGTACCGTCCGCCGTCAAATCTTCCCTATAGCTTCCCCATCCCGATTTCGGGGAAGAAATCAGACATAAAATCCATATAAATCATCGTGTTAAGCAACATTAGAACTATGCCCGTATATCAGAATCCAGCTCGCCAATACCCACGCCGTCACGCGGGACGAGAGGTCCGCATCATCGGTCACTCGGGCGTCACTTGCCGTGCATTGACGGCCCCGAGTCTATTGGGTCCCACGTACCGAGACCGGGCGTACCGGGAGGGCCGCATCTGCCGAGTATTGGGCAGATCCAAGCCGCGTTATTATCGTTGCCCGCTGGTTTCGCATGGCCTGAGGCGGCAATCATTCGATCCAATGTGGTCGATCCCAACTGCGCGCTAGGATCGGTCGATTGAGACTTCTGCGACGGGCAAGGGGCCGTTTTTTGTCCGCTTACATCCGACCCTTGCCGGCAGTCCGCCAGCGCGGGGCCTATATAAGCGAGGAGGAGGAGGAACGTAGTGCTTACAGCTGGCCAGTAGGAATGCCGCATCGCACTTCTCTTCCAATGATCCGCAATATCTGATCCCGATCGTGGTTGTGCCGGCGCCCCGCCGGCCTTACCAAAATGGACCAATGAAATTCCTCGACGAAGCCAAGATTTATATCCGCTCCGGCGACGGCGGCAATGGCTGCGTCTCGTTCCGGCGCGAGAAATTCATCGAATTCGGCGGCCCCAATGGCGGCGACGGCGGCAAGGGCGGTGACGTGATTGCGCAAGCGGTCGACGGCCTCAATACGCTGATCGACTACCGCTACCAGCAGCACTTCACCGCCGCTAATGGGCGCGCCGGCATGGGCAAGGATCGCCATGGCGCCAACGGCGGCGATGTCATGCTCAAAGTGCCGGTCGGCACGCAGATCTGCGAGGAAGACGGGGTTACGCTTCTCGCCGATCTCACCGATGTCGGGCAGACCGTCGTGCTCGCCCGCGGTGGCAATGGCGGCTTCGGCAATGCCCATTTCAAAACCTCGACCAACCGCGCGCCGCGCCATGCCAATCCAGGCCTGCCCGGCGTCGAGCTGACCATCCGGCTGCGGCTCAAGCTTATTGCGGATGCCGGAATCATCGGCCTGCCGAACGCGGGCAAATCAACCTTCCTCGCCGCCGTCAGCGCGGCCAAACCGAAGATCGCCGACTATCCTTTCACGACGCTGCATCCGCAACTCGGCGTGGTGGATGTCGACGGCCGCGAATTCGTTCTGGCCGACATTCCGGGTTTGATCGAAGGCGCGCACGAGGGCCACGGTCTTGGCGACCGCTTTCTCGGCCATGTCGAACGCTGCCGCGTGCTCTTGCATCTGATCGATGGCGTCGGAGAAGACGCCGGCGCGGCTTACGAAATGGTCCGCCGCGAATTGTCCGCCTATGGCCATGGCCTTGCCGACAAGCCGGAGATCGTCGCGCTGAACAAGGCGGACGCGCTCAGTCGGGACGATATCGCACGCCAATGCGCGCGCCTGCGGGACGCAACGGGCAAATCGCCATTGGTCCTCTCGGCGGTCAGCGGACAAGGCGTGCCGGACGTGCTGCGGCAGCTTCTCGCAGTCATCGATAAGACGCGCGAACAAAAACCGGAGCAAAGTCCTGCCAACGCGGCTTGGCAGCCCTAAGGCATGATCCGGTAGTGAGCTACTTTCAATGCGGCAAAGGTAAATCGAAGACCTTGGCAATAGACCAATAGAAGATGATGAAAGCCGTAAATGGTAGGACCCGAGCGGAATAAAGAACCATCGGGACTGGGAACGCCGGCGTATGGTTTGCGCTTCCGACGCTGGATGATCCCAACAACGATCGTCAGCACAACGGAAGCAACAAGGTTGTCGTGAAAACCGGCGCCGGGTTACCTAGCGCGGCGCTTCCCTGCCGTCATACGCTGGACCTTGCTTACTGGTCCTTGTCAAAATCTGGAGGGGAAGGTGAAGACATGGAAGGAAGCTTGGAACTGGGCCACCGCAGAGTGCGATGCCTGGAACAAGTGCGATCTTGAAACGATCATGATGCATTACGCGAACGATGTTGCGCTGTCATCGCCGGCGGTGATCACACGCATGGGCCGTGCGGACGGTTGGCTTCACGGAAAAGCAAAGGTCCGCGAGTATTTCGAGATGGGCCTAAAGGCCCCCGGCCTTCATTTCGAATTAGTTGATGTGCTTTTTGGTGTGAACGCCATCTGCATGATCTTTCGCCGTGAAACAGGTGTGACGGTGAGCGACCTCTTCGAACTTGATGACCAGGACCGAGTTATACGCTTGCTATCGTGTTACGGTCAGCGTGGGTAGCCGTGCATCACAGCGCCAAAAGCTAGCGACGGATCGCTGGCCGCTTGATGAGCATCTGCGCTCTACACAAAGAGAGACATTCAAGGGGGAGAAAAGCTCATGGTGCATACATTCGTGCTGGTTCATGGCGCTTGGCACGGCGGTTGGTGCTGGCCGCGCGTTGCGGATCGGCTTCGCAGCGCCCGTCACAAAGTTTTCACGCCCACCCTCACCGGGCTCGGCGAGCGCTCGCATCTTCTGAGTCCGGAAATCGATATCGCCACCCACGTTACCGATGTCGTCAATGTGATTAAGTGGGAGCGGTTGACCGATGTCGTGTTGTGCGGGCATTCCTATGGCGGCTTCGTTATTTCCGGCGTCGCCGAAAAAATGTCGGCCGCGATCCGCTCGATCGTTTTCCTCGATGCGTTTGTGCCGCACGACGGCGATAGTCCGCAAACCCTGACCGGGCCGGCGATCCAGGAAGGCATTTGCGCGGCCGTACAACGTGGCGATCTTGCCATGCCGTCACGGCCAGCGGCGTTTTTCGGCGTCAACGAAGCGGATCGTCCGTGGGTCGATGCGCTGTGCGTTCCGCAGCCGATCGGCACGTTTACGCACAAAATTGCACTCACCGGCGCGCGCGAAAAAATCGCCAGCAAAACCTATATTCGCGCCAAAAGCTATGCCAATCCCGGCTTCGACAAGGCTTTCGCCGCGGCGCAATCCGATCCGTCGTGGCGCACTTACGAGGTGCCCTGCGGCCACGACGTCATGGTCGACATGCCGGAGCGTCTGAGCGAGCTTCTGCTCGAAGCCGCGGCCTGAAGCGGTCGAATTGCAGCGAGCCATCGCGCGCGATGCGGGGCAGGAGGTCGGTTTCCCACGCCAGATAATCTCGCATCGCCGCCGCGGTGTCGCCGGATCGCTCATAGGGCTTTCGCCATTGATCGACCGGCTCGTCCGCCACTCGCGCTTCGGTCGAGAACGAATAGCCCGCGGCGGCCCAAGCTGCATTGCCGCCTTCGAGAAAGTGCGCCGGCGAACGAAGATGCGCCGCCTCGGCGATCGCGAGATTGGCGAGCACGCCATCTTCCGATGTGAGCACCAGCGGCGCATTGCCGGGAATCCTTTCCAGCGCCGGGCGAAGCCGGTTCCTGATCGCAAACCAGGCGCCGGGAATATGCCGCGCGAGATAATTCCGGCTCAGCGAAAGGTCGATCACCGTCACAGCGCGGCGCGACAGAAGTTCATTGAGATCCTTGCAGTCGATGGCCGCCTCGGGATGGATTTCGGCATCGAGAATTGGCGCCGCGGGAGGCGTTTTTTCCGCGCCCGCCGCCGCCATGACATAAACCTCGGCAAAGCCCATCTGGCGCAGCCACGACGCCGTCATCGCCGCCCGGACTTCGGCGTCGTCGACCAAAACGATGCGGGCGCCGAGCGTGCCGACAAATTGGTCGGTGGCTTGCACGAGCTGGCCGCCCGGAGCCGAAACGGCGCCGGGAAAATGGCCGGCTTCGTACTCCGCCGGGTCGCGGACATCGAGCAGATAAAGCGTGCGCGATCGATCTTTGCGCCAAGCTTCAAGCATAGGCGGATCTATGCGCTTGACCCCGCAAGCCTCCGCCACGCGCCACGCCGCGTTTTGCGCCCAGCGCAACTTTTCCGACGGGACATCAGGCGCACGACGGTTCCTGCCGCTGTCGCAGGAAAACCCGGCGAGGCTCCAGCCCATGGTGCCGTTGCGCAGTGCGACGACTTTGTTCGGCAAGCCGGCATTGATCAGTGACTGTGCGCCGATAATGCTGCGGGTTCGCCCCGCGCAATTGACTACGACGGTCGTCTGTGCCGACGGCGCAATTGCGCGCGCCCGGAGCACCAGTTCCGCGCCTGGCACGTTGGTCGATGTGGGAATGGAGACCCGCGCATATTCGTCGAATGGCCGGCTGTCCAGGACGACCAGATCGCAGTCGTCGCGCAGAAGCTCGGCGAGTTCGTCCGCCGAAATGCTCGGCGTCCCATCGGCGTGCTCGATGTACTCGCCGAAGGCTTTGCTGGGCACGTTGACGCCCGAGAAGAGCTCAAAACCGGCCGCCGCCCATGCCGCCACGCCGCCGGCCAGAATGCGCAGATTGCCATAGCCGTTGCGCGCCAGAATGGCCGCCGCGCGTTCGGCCAGCCCGTCATTGTCGTCACACAAGACAATCGGCGTCTCGCGGCGCGGCACGAGCTGCGCGAATTTCAACTCGAAACGGCTGAGCGGCACCGAGCGCGCGAGCAGCAGGTGGCCCTGCGAATAGATCAGCTCTTCGCGCACGTCGATGAGTGCCAATTCGCCGCCGCCGTCGAAGAGGCCCCGCAGATCGGCGGGGCCGATGGCCGTCATCAGGTCGCCTGCTGCGGCGTCATGCGCATGACTTCGCCGGTTTTCGGATCGAAGCGGACGCGATGGATGCGATCGAGATTGGTTCCCGTCACGCGAACGAAGCGAGCGTGGTCGGGATAGTCGATCGAATGGATCTTGCCGTCCTGATAGATGCCGGCGTGACCCGGCATCAGGCGGTATTTCTTCACCGGCTTGAGTTTGGCATGCGCCGGATCGGCGCCATTGTCCTCGCGTTCCCATTCGGTCATGTCGGTGTGGTGGGTGGCCTGACCGTAGATGGCCCAGGAATCGCCGTGGTCGTGCGGCGCCGATACCCGCGCTTTGTCGTTGATGTGCGCCAAAATCTGGAAGCCAAGCTCGGGGTCCTCATAGAGGACATGCAATCCGCGGGGCGCTTCCTCGCAATGCCGGCGCACGAAGTCCGGATTTTGCAAGAGGCGTTCGAGCTGGGTCCGCACTTTCTCGCGGCCCGCGGGGCCGGGATCCTGGGCGAGGGCGGAACGACAATCCGAAATGAATTGGTCGAGCTCATAAGCCATGGTGATTGCTCCTCGGGGCCGAACCCCGACAATGTCGCGCATCGTCCGGGCGCCAGTCAATTTGGCGATGCCGGATTTGAAGTTCCTATGGTGATGCGGCACACTCGCATAGGAACTTCAAATCCAAAAACCACACTAGAATTATGAACTTGCTAGCGTCGTTTCGATTCCGAAATTCGCTAAGAACGTGCCGCAAGGTGTGGCGAACTTCGGAATCGGGACACTAGTCGCTAAATTAATC
>JBAPZR010000680.1:0-2996 GCA_049285335.1 Xanthobacteraceae bacterium
CTCGGCCGCTCGCTGCGCTCGCGCAACGGCCGGCTGATCGACGACGTGATTCAAACGGACGCCGCCCTCAATCCCGGCAATTCCGGTGGTCCCTTGGTGTCGTCGCACGGCGAGGTCGTCGGCATCAATACCGCGGTGATCATGGGCGCGCAGGGCATCTGTTTTGCAGTCGCCGCCAACACCGCGAGCTTCGTGCTAGGCGAACTGGTCCGGCATGGCCGCGTGCGCCGCGCCTTCATCGGAATTGCCGCGCAGGCAACCGCGATTCCACCGCTGCGGCGGCGCGCGGCCGGCTTGGCGCAAGACCGCGCCGTCATGATCGCGACTGTCGAACCTGACTCAGCCGCGGCGCGAGCTGGGCTGAAACCGGGCGACATCATCGTTGCGCTTGACGGCGCGACCATCGCCGGCGCGGACGATCTCGTGCGCGCGCTCGCCGGCGATACGATCGGCCGCAGCGTCGCGTTCGATGTATTGCGCGGAACCGAGCGGCTCATTCTCAACGTCGTGCCGCATGAGCGGCGAAGAGGTTGAGACGGGATCGCATCTTGCCGATCTGGAGCGGCGAGTAATCGGCGCCCTATTTGGGCACTTCGCCTTTGAGCATCAGCCGATAGAGATAGCGGCGCTCGTTCATGTCGTAGTCCGGATTGGCCTGGTGCACATGACGCTGCGGTTGTCCCACAGCACCCAGTCGCCGTGACGCCACTTGTGCCGGTATTCCTATTTTTTCTGCGTTGCATGACGCAGAGTCCGTCGATCAGCGCGAGCGCGGCCTCATCCTCCATGCCGACGATCGATTCCATGCGAACCGGATTGAGGAACAACGCCTTGCGGCCATTCTCGGGATGGGTGCGCACCAGCGGATGGACGCCGGGCGGTGGCAGCTTGCTGCGGCTTTCCTCAGTGAGATGGCCCAACGGACGCGGACTATATTTGCTCAGATAAACATGCAGGGCCTTCAGGCGGGCGATACGAAGCCGACCGAGGTGCCAACCGAGGCGCCGCCGCCGCGCGAAACGCAGGTTACGGAAACTCAGGCTCCGGAAGCAGCGGGAGCACCTTCCGAAAATCCAAATCCCTAATCGTTGGACGTTAGGCCGCCCTCCGAACGATACTGAATTTCCATCGTGTCGCAGCGTTCCAGGCCGCTCGCTTTACATCCGAGAGCTGAACGGCCTGGCTGCGCAATGGACCGCCGGTGTGTTAGTCGGCGGCAACTCGAATCCCAACGTTGTTTTCGCATTCCCGACGTAAGCAGCGTTGCTTAAGTCCGTGCACAACTCGTCAATGCGGCTTGAGTGAGATCGCTAGCGCGCTATTGTTCGCTGGTCGGGCTGAATAAAGCATCCCTCTGCGGGAAGGACTGGCCCGCGCGGGACGAAGGTGAAGATAGCCGCACTACTTCACCGCCAGTTTCGACGAACCTGACGATTGCCGTCCGAGAACACGGCACGTAGGCAACAAGGCAAAGCCGCTGGTTTTATGGCTGGCGGCTTTGCTGTTTTGAGCAGTCGAGCAAAAGCGCAATAAGGATTGATGCGCGCTCGGCCGGCGGTCGTGTGCGGTTGTGAAAATGCGGGGCCGGTGGCTGCCGGCCCCGCAGTTACGTCACTGCGCCCAGGAGCGGGTGTCAAGGGGCTATGAATCCGGGGCCACTGGCAGGCCGAAAGACAGGCGAATTAGGACAAGCGCCACGGGGGATTAGGACGGAGATGATCAGGTCCGTTTTTTCGCCGTCAGCTTTTTCAGCTTGTGCTTGCGTCGCAGCTTCCGCATCAGCAGGTGGTGCTTGTAACGCCACGTCTTGCCGCCCATGCGTTTCTTCCTTTCGATCTATTAAAAGGGACACTTAACGAGAGGCCACCCCGCCCTGTCCAGCGTGGGGGAGCGTCGCGGTGCGGGAGGGACGCGGCTTGAGGCGCAGTGCCAATTTTCCCACCCGATTTCCCACCGAACTCCTCACTACAGGATGGGAAAAGACGGAATCGGCCTCGGATTAATATCTTTCGGCCATTCGATCCAGACCGATGGAACCCCAAACGGTGATAAAAATGCTCGCTTGACGGTACCTTCGTAGACCACGCCGTCGAGCCGCACGAACGCCTTGTCGCCGGTCTTCATCGCTTCGCTGTAGCATATAACTGCACCCATTCGAACGAGTCTCCGCCACTGTCGGTCTCTGTTTCCGGGAAACAGGATTTTGCGGGGCAGAGACGGCGGCGTCGAAAAGGCCCGTCACACTCAACCGATCGTCAGCAGAGACAAAGGCCCCGCACGAAAACCCGCGCTATTTGCACGACACCGGGAAATCCCTGTTTGTATGGGACTGCGTGGTGGGGCTGAGAGGACTCGAACTGCGTGCCAACCACGCAGTCGCTATCGAACCGATCTCCGGCCGGTAGCAAATCGGCCGTGTGAATTGCCGAAGAACCCCACAGAAAGGACTGGCAATCAGCCGCGAAAGGAGCGGTACTGTCAGAAAGTCCGGGCGCCTGGGGCGCTCTGAGATCCTGCCCTGCCGGCTTGATCGCCGAGGTGGGGCTTCGGTGGTGCGGCGCGGAGGCCGTCATCAACCTAACGGAGGATCTCAATGTCAAAGTCCACGAAGAAGCGGTCACCCTCAAAATCTGCATCGTCCGCGCCATCTGCGAAGCCATCGAGGCGGACTGCTGGTGATACTGGGCACGAGAACGTCAATTCTGGTTCAAAGCAATCGCGCGTTATTGCAATGCTGCAATCACCTGCGGGCGCAACAATCGCAGCGGTGATGAAGGCCACCGGCTGGCAGCCGCACTCGGTGCGCGGCTTTCTCGCTGGCGTCGTGCGTAAGCGTCTTAAGCTAGAGCTTGTATCGACGAAGGTGGCTGGCACTCGGGTCTACCAGATCACAAAGCGAGATCCTCACAAGTCTGTTTCTACGCGACAGTCCAAACGCGACGCAGCCTGAGTGCCATGCCCCGGGTAAGGATCGGTCCGGCGCTCCCGGATCGAGA
>JBAPZR010000681.1:0-3116 GCA_049285335.1 Xanthobacteraceae bacterium
CATTTCGTCGTCGCTCAACAACGCCAATTTCACAACCGACGGCGTGCACGTCGCGATCCGCCACAT
Organism: Xanthobacteraceae bacterium; assembly: GCA_049285335.1. GTDB lineage: Bacteria > Pseudomonadota > Alphaproteobacteria > Rhizobiales > Xanthobacteraceae > BOG-931. Next base: position 67 of record JBAPZR010000681.1, read on the forward strand.
GGCGGAACATCCAGCGCCGGATCCAGCGCTCGACATGGAAAAACTCGTCACGCTGTCGCTCGTGCCGGTGTGCAGTCCGAGTTTCCTCGAACGCCACGGGCCATTAAATACGGCGAAGCACCTCGCGAGTGTGCCGCTGATTCACGACGAGACATTCCTACAGCGAGCGCGCGTGCCGACTTGGACTGATTGGTTCCATGCCGGCGGCGTCGATCGCGTTGACATTCCGCGCGGGCTCACTTTCAACACCGCCGACCATGCACTCGACGCCGCAAGCGAAGGCGCCGGCATGCTGCTGGCGCAGAACATTCTTGCCTATGACCATCTACGTAGTGGCCGGCTGGTGATTCCGGTTGCGCTCGCCCTCTCCTCAGGCCGCGCCTACTACCTCGTGCGTCCCAAGCGCGGCGGCGATCGCCCGCAGGTCGAGGCGTTCAGCCACTGGCTGAAAGATGAATTCGCGGCCCTCGATTGGACGATTTTAGAGCCCTTGACACAGAACGCGGCCGCGCGGAACTCGCCAACCTGAGTAAGGTCGCTCGGCGGTCCGATGCTCGGCCCCCCTTCATCACACGTTCCCTCGTCGTTGCTGTTTATGCTGCACTGCATGAGTCCGCTTTTGGCACAAAGCGGACATCACGACCGTGGTGAACGATGTCCGCTATTGGAGGGAAAGCGGACATCGCGTTTGTTGGGCCCAATGTCCGCTTATGACCCAAAGCGGACATTCGTTGGGGGGATACCCCGCGTCGCCTGCCCGAGCTTTATGCCACATTCGGTGACCGGCTGAATGTGCTACCCCTAATCGACCTTGGCGCGTGGATTTCCGGGATCGGCATGCGCATGCACCGGCCAAGAAGCAGCCTGGAAAATCCCTCAGTCGTTTGAAAGACGAGGTGGCTGAATGATATTGGGACATCATCGCCGTCCGAGCGGGCACGACACAAAAACGGGGAGGAGGTCTTATGCAGCGTCGAACCGTGCTTAAGGGAATGGCGGCGACTGCAGCGAGCGGGTTGTTTGCTCGTGCCGCGACCGCTGACACGTCACTGAAAATCGGCATCAGCATGCCCTTGACCGGCGCCGGCTTCAATGCGGTGGGGCGGCAACTGCAAGCCGCGCTGAAGCTTTATATGCAGCAGCACGGCGACACTGTGGCCGGGCGCAAGATTGAACTCATCATCCGCGACGACGGCGGCGTCGCCGATAATGCGCGTCGGCTCATGCAGGAGATGATCGTCAACGAGAAGGTCGATATGCTCGGCATCGGCATCACGCCGACCGCGCTCGCCGTTGCGCCGCTTGCGACGGAATCGAAGAAAGCCACGCTGGTCTTGACCTCGGGCGCGTCGATCACGACGACGAAGTCGCCCTACTTCGTGCGCGCCGGATTCATCCTAGCTCCGCAGTCCTGGATTTTGGCGGAATGGGCGGCCAAGAACGGCAGCAAGCGCGTCGTCACGCTGGTCAACGATTGGGCCCCGGGGGTCGAAGCGGAAACCGCCTTTACGACGCGCTTCAAGCAGGTCGGCGGCGAGATCATGGAATCGATCCGCATTCCGCTCGCCAACCCGGACTTCGCGCCGTTTTTGCAGCGCATCGGCGACCTGAAGCCCGATACCGCCTTCATCTATTTCCCCGGCACGCAGGCGCCGATTTTCGCCAAGCAGTTTGCGGAGCGCGGTTTAAGCCAATCCGGCATCAAGATCATCGGGCCTGGCGACCTGAGCGACGACGATGGTCTCAACAGTATGGGCGACCAGATGCTCGGCATGATCACCGCCGGGCCCTATTCGGCCGCGCACAATTCCGCGGTCAACAAGGAGTATGTGGCGGCCATCGAGAAGGCGAACGGCTTCCGGCCGGACTTCGTCTCGCTTGGCGCCTATGACGGCCTGCACCTCGTCTACGAAGCGCTCAAGAAGACCGACGGCAATTCCGACGGCGACGCCTTGATCGCGGCCATGAAGGGCATGGCCTGGGAGAGTCCGCGCGGCCCGATCTCGATCGACCCGGATACGCGAGACATTGTCAGCAACATCTATATTCGCAAAGTCGTGAAGACCGACGGGCAGCTTTGGAGCGAGGAGTTTGAGACGTTCCCAAACGTCAAAGATCCGATGAAGGTGACGACGGCGAAATAACGTCGGCCCAAATTTAATCTGCTCCGGGGATATTACACCGAGCGTCGGTACGGCATTACACCGATGACCCGGCTCAGACCTTACGGCGAATGACGATCAATGTCGCTCCGCGAGGGAAAGAATAATGCACGCGCGGCTGGCCGCGACGACTACGTGCCGAAAACCTTTAGCACACGCGATCGCGCTGAACCATGTCCGCTTTGGGGGGTAAAGCGGACATCGGTCGGACATTACGGAATGTCCGCTAATGACCCCTAGCGGACATCGCGTAGGCAAGCGTGCTGCGCCGCAATGGGGCCACTTCCAGGAGGCTGGCCTGACCCGCTACGATGCCTGTGTCTAGGGCGACGGCAAGGCGATGAGGCGACGCGCAAAAGCACGCGGCAAAGCTGGTAAGGTGGGACGCCGCAAATCGGCGACGCCGAACCGCGCCAATCCGCCAAAAGCCAAGTTAAATCGTCGCTCTGTTGCTGCCACACACGAAACAGAGATCGCGCGTCTTACGCGCGAGCGCGATGAGGCGTTTGAGCGCGAAAAAGCCATCGCGGAAGTGCTGGGCGTTATCAGTTCGTCACCCAGCGAGCTGGAGCCTGTCTTCCAGAACCTTCTCAGCAATGCGAGGCGCCTCTGCGCAGCTGATTTCGGCCTCATGTTTCAGTACGACGGGAGCTCGTTCCAGTTGATGGCGCAGCTCGGCGCCGATCCGGACTTTGTGGGGTACCTGCAACGCGGACCTTTCCGCCCGGGTCCCGAAACGCTGACCGGTCGCGTTCTCAGGGCCCGCGGTCCCGTGCAGATAGAAGATTTCGCCAAATCGAAGGGTTACCTCGATCGCGATCCTCTTGCCATTATGGCTGTAGAACGGGGTGGGATACGCACCAACATCGGCGTTCCGATGCTTAGGGA
>JBAPZR010000682.1:0-2050 GCA_049285335.1 Xanthobacteraceae bacterium
GCGGACATGGCGATGACGCTCAGCGATGTCCGCTTTTGGGGGGAAAGCGGACATCACGCGGACGCACCTCAATGTCGCTAATGACCCAAAGCGGACTACTCCCCTATCGATGCGGTGCGTGGCTCTCGTTCGAAGATCGTAGTAGCTTCGTTGGAGCCGAAAGGCTCCGGCGCGCGCTCAGGGAGATTGCCATGGGCTGGAACTGGAATGATCTAACCGTCGCGGCCGGTGCCACTGATTTTGTCGGCGGTCCTGAAATCGACGGTTATGTTTTCGCAGCGCAGGGCACGCAACACGTGAACTATGGCAGTAATAACGCCGGGCACATTACTGAGCTGTGGTGGGACGACAAGGGCTGGCACTATAACGATCTCATTGCGACTACCAATTCGCCAATGGCGATCGGAGGCACTCAGAACGGATATGTGTTTAGCGATCAGCGGACCCAACACGTCGTCTACGCAGGCGCTGACTGGCATATCCACGAACTCTGGTGGGACGGCAAAGGCTGGCACCACAACGATCTGACAAATGCGACAGGCGGTGCCTCCGGATTAGGCGGCGCGCGGAGTTGGGGTTTCCTCGATGGTTATGCCTTTGAAACTCAAGGTAGCCAGCATGTGGTCTACCGCGCGGATGACGGCCACATCATTGGGCTTTGGTGGGAAAACGGCAGTTGGAGCCGAAATGACTTGACCCTCGCTGCTTGCGTGACTGTTACGGTGGACAGTTCGCCAACGGGATATGCGTTTGAAGCGCAAGGCACTCAGCATGTGAACTTCCGGGGCGTCGATGGCCACATTTATGAGTTGTGGTGGCAGGATGGTGTTTGGAACCAGAATGATCTGACTGTCGCCGCCAACGCCCCCCTTGCGCTCACGATGGCGCAGGGTGCCAGCGTCATCGGGATCAGCGGATATATCTTTGTCGCCCAGGGCACCCAACATGTACTGTATCTAGGTCAGGACTACCATATTCATGAACTGTGGTGGGACAGCGAAGGCTGGCATCACAACGATCTGACGAATGCCGCGGGAGCTTCCTCAGTCGATGACACGGCGCAGCCGGTTGGATATGTATTTGAATCCCAAGGCACCCAGCATATTAACTATCAAGGCCCGGATAGTCATATCCATGAACTGTGGTGGGACAGCGAAGGTTGGCACCACAACGATCTGACCGTAGCTGCCGGCGCTCCCGACACCAGAGGCGAACTGGCAGGCCCCGTCGGATACGCGTTTGAAGCTCAGGGTACGCAACACGTGATTTATCGAGCTAACAATTTTCACGCCGTCGAGCTCTATTGGACACCGTGACGCTTGCCGCGCCGACAAAGTGATCGAATAGCCGTTCTTGCTGCAGTGCATGAGTCCGCTTTCGGGGGTAAAGCGGACATCGATCGAACCTAATGAAATGTCCGCTTATGACCCAAAGCGGACATTGCGCTCGCGCCGATGAGTGCGTGTGGTATGATTCTTTGATGGACGGCGTGCACGACATGGGCGGTATGGACGGCTTCGGCAAAATCGAGGTCGAAAAGAACGAGCCTGTGTTCCACGCTGAGTGGGAGGGGCGCGTCCTCGCTATGCAGCGAGCCATGAGCTACGCCGGTGCCTGGTGTATCGACCATTCGCGCTTTGCGAAGGAACAACTACCGCCAATTACTTATCTCAGTGCTTCGTATTACCAGCGCTGGGTTCTGGGAATGGAGAAAAACGTCATCGAGCGCGGCTTCGCAACAGCCGAGGAACTCAAGGCAGGCCATGCCACAAGTACGGGTAAAATGCTCGGAAGGAAGCTCACAGTTTCAGTGTTGCAGGATGTCCTAACACGCCCGTCATACTTCCGCCAGCAACAAGCACCTGCACTCTTCAAACCGGGGGATCGCGTGCGCTCTAGAAACATCCATCCGAAGACCCATACACGCCTACCGCGCTATGCGCGGGGAAAGTTGGGCGTGGTGGAACGGTGCCAAGGCTGTCACGTGTATCCTGACTCGGTAGCCGTCGATCAGGGTGACAATCCGCAATGGTTGTACACCGTTGTGTTC
>JBAPZR010000683.1:0-3418 GCA_049285335.1 Xanthobacteraceae bacterium
TTATGGGGGAACGTATGAAAATGTGGTTCATCGCTCTTGTGTGTGTCTCCGCCTCTCTGCTTGCACAGAACGCGGTCGCCGCCATCAAGTTCAAGCGTTTTGCCCATTGCGGCGACGGCCTTGTAACGGTGCACACCTGTGAGTGTCACGCCAGCAATTCGCGCATTTGGCACTACTGTCATGCCGGATACTACTGCCACACATCCGATGGCAGTTGCCGAAAGTAGTTTCCCTCCGAAACAGCTGATGACGGCGGCGGTCGCTGACCCTGCGCGTGGTAAGATGGTTCGAGCGATTCGGCATCATTGAAAATCTGTGAGCCCGAGAAAAACCAAAACGATACGGCCTCCGCGTCACGAACCCGAGGTCATGTTCGCGAATGGTCGGGCTTATGCCGCCTGGTGCAACAAATCTACCCGTGAGCCCTACGAGAATATCTACATGGCCCTTGAGCTTGCAGAACAGGCTTACAAGGCTCACGGGCTTCAACACAGGTCGGGCCTGAGCAATCTCAGTGAGCATCCGCCTGGCCGCTTCACTTGGCTTTGCGATGAAACCGCAGACGCAAACCGCTGCGTCAAAGTTCGCGACGATAAAACTGGCCGCGTGGCGACCTGGCCAGATTGGCCATAGCCCCACGCGAGAACGTCTGTTGATAACCCTTGGCGTGGATTGCCCCGACTCGGGACGGCTGTCTTTCGTAATCTGTTTGCGCGGCGCCAACTAAGGGGGGTCCGACAATGGCTAAACGCAAGAAGCGATCATCAAAAGTCCAAAAGAAAAAAGGGGCGACGGCACGCCCTAAAGCCAAGAAAGCCGCCGGAAAAGCGACAAAGCGAGTGGTTGCTAAGGCTAAGCCCAAACGCGCTGCGGCAAAGAAGGCTGCACCGCCTGTCGTTCCGGCAGTCGAAACCGTCGCTGTGGTTGAGCAACCCGTTGCGGCTGAATAACGGAGGTACCAAGGCGAGGTGGAAGAGCAACGGCCCTAGGCTTGCTGCGCCCGCCGTTGCCGGCGTTCGAGTCTACGAAGAAGCCGGATCCAATGCGCGACCTGTGCCGCGGTGGCCACTGACTCGGCTGCGATGGCAGTGCCGCGCAGGCGTTCAAAGGTTCTACTCCACATCCCCTTTGGCTTGACCACGATCGGCAGCGCGATCGCTCGCTGCTGCGGCCAACCTAGTCGCGCGCGGAGCTTGTCGGCGCGTCGGCGCGCTCTTTGTCTCGCATCTTCGCGCTGACTTTCATATCCGAGGCCGTGGCAGTGTCGACAGCGAAATGCACCTCTGCGGAAGTAGAGAACTGAAACGCGCCGGCCACATTCCATAGCTGGACATAAGAAATAGGCTCGGGAGCCGCCGAACGCGGTCAGGACCGACGACAGCGCGACGCGCTGCTCAACATCTCGCGGCTCGGTGGCACGCTGATCGTGATAGCAGAGAGTGAGCACTCCATCGTGTACGCGAAACGCCGCCGACGCTTGAGCATTGCCATCACGCTCCCACATGAGCGTGCCCGAAGCCCCCGGCGTCAGCGCGTCCTTGCGATGCAACTCATTCACGTTGAGAGCAAGACAGGACTCGACTCGGCGCTTCCTTGCGCCATTGTGTCGACCCGAACCGCAACCGCCCATTCACGCCGCCCATTTTCGAAATCCTTTATAGATTACATTAGATGTGATTTCGTTCACGGTAAAATTCCGCGCGGTGGGGGCGGATTGGATAAATTCACAGCGGCCGCGGTAGACGACGTCGTTGAAGTCTTCCGGGGATTGCTGGATAGAGCTTACATTTCGCTCCGCGACTAATCTGAGACAGCAGCCGAATTAATGAACAATAATTATTGAGGTCTTGAAATGTCTCGCGTAGTACCGTCTCAAGTAATCGCTCTGATTGATCAAAATTTTCCGGCCGCAAAGTCCGGTACTAGGTTCGATGTCTACTCGGCATCAGCGGGCGTCTTGTCGGCTATCGTGCGACTATTGCCGCCGGACATCGCGAAGACTGCACAAGCTAAACGACTTTATGAGTACGGTTGTGTAACCGAGATGGATATCGTGCAGCTCATCTATCGCCCGATCGAACCCCAGGGCGCGTTAAAGGATTTCCAGTTCGGCCGCTCGACCATGGAGACGCGATGGCAGCAAGGGCTCTCCGACGCCCGGACCACTTTGCACGCCTCCCCATGGCTTGCACCAATGCCAAAGGAGCTTGGAGTTCGCGTATTCGACGCGATCCACGATATCCTCGTCCGAGGTCGTGAACGAGCCGCATGATGCTGTAGACGATGCGGGTTGGGTCTAAAGGCTTGGGGCGATGCTGACCACTCGATGCGCCAGTCCCACGTCCGTTTTTAGATGTAAAGCGAACATTGTAACGACGCGCCGTAATGTTCGCTTATGACCCAAAGCGGACATCAGCGGCTCAGGATTGCTGCTGCGCAAACTGACCCGTGAACCCCATTTCGCCGGTCGTAAAAGGCTGATGTAATTGCATCGAAAGTCGGCGCGGTTCTGAGCCCCAGGGAAGGCGATGCGGCGATGCTCAACTCTGAATAAGTGGTCCTAGACACCCCCTGCGCCCCGGACCATCATGCGACAATCCTGAGTTTGGACGCCTTCAATGGACGTGGTGGTTTGGCTGCGGAGCCTTGGCCTAGGAAAGTATGAGGCTGCGTTTCGCGAAAACGAGATTGACGAAACGGTTCTGCCGAGCCTAACGCACGAGAACCTGAAAGAGCTTGGCGTCACGGCGCTCGGGCATCGCCTTAAGCTTCTCGACGCCATTGCCGCGCTGCGCGCGGATAAAGGCACCGAGGTGCCGTCCGCTGACGCTACGATGCTGTCCCTGCGCGTATCTCCCGAGGACCGTGCAGAGCGCCGTCAAGTCACCGTGATGTTTTCAGACCTCGTTGGTTCGACCGCACTCTCTGCCCGGGTGGATCCTGAAGACCTGCGAGAACTCATCTCGGCCTATCATAAATGCGTTGCTGAAGTCGTGCGCCGTTTCGGAGGCTTCGTGGCGCAGTATCTGGGCGACGGCGTGCTTGTCTATTTTGGCTACCCCGAGGCCCATGAGGATGACGCCGAGCGGGCGGTGCGTGCCGGTCTAGTGTTGATCGAGGCGGTGATCGCCCTCAAGACGCCAGCTTCGTTGCAGTCGCGCGTTGGCATCGCCACAGGGCTCGTGGTTGTGGGCGATCTGATGGCTGGGTCGGGCGAAGCGCACGAACGCGGCATCGTTGGCGAGACACCAAACCTTGCAGCGCGGCTGCAGGGGATTGCCGCGCCAAACACGGTGATCATTGCTGAAGCGACGCGCAGGCTTCTCGGCAATCTCTTCGAGCTAAAGGACCTCGATGCAAGAGACCTGAAAGGTGTCGCCGAGCCGGTGCGCGCCTGGGTGGCGCTGCGGGCGAGCAC
>JBAPZR010000684.1:0-5492 GCA_049285335.1 Xanthobacteraceae bacterium
GTGGAATTCAATTCATTCCAGAAGGCCTTATTTGTTATGGCATTGCCAAGACCTACAGAGGTCGTTGGTCAAACGACGCGGTCAGAGTTTATTACGTGAATGATCAGGAAACCGGGCCCACATTGAGTAAGAGAAGACAAAGCGATCACGCCTTGGGCAGGTGGCACTACTACATCTGGCTGCTCAACAACGATCTGGAGTACCTCTTTCGCTCGCCGCGACCGTTCATCAAGGCCGCGATCTTGGTGCCCGTTTGTGCATGGTTTTCCGGTCAAACATTGAACCGGAGTTTACGAGAGCTAACAAGCATTCTAGCGAGGTTTCTGGTTTTCTCGGCCCTACCGCTTTCGGCTCTAGTTTACCTTATTGAAAGTTGCAGACTCAGAGCGGCATCTGCCACCGATCGACCACGATAGTGAAATTGAACCAATGAACGATCGGCTGCGAGTGCTTACTTGCGGCTCCATTGGGCGCGGTAAATCAACCCTGATCGACCGCTTGCTGAATGCGGGACTTGTGTTCGACAATCAAACCACCCCGACTCGGGTTTCAAAAAGGCAGGGTGCAACAGGTACAAAGATCGATCCCGCTTTATCTGCCGACGGGCTGGAGGTCGGACTCGGCGCCACCATAGACACAGCACACAGCCATTTCGGAACTCCAAAGCGACGCTTCGTTCTGGCCGAACCTTCTGGCCAGGAGGGCGATATTTCTGACATCGTGAATAAGGCTTCGCGATCGGACCTCGGGATCGTTCTTGTCGACGCAGAAAAGGGTCTACTGGAGCCGGCTCGACACCACGCTTTTCGGTGTTCGCTCGCGGGCATTCACCTTTTTGTCCTCGCCGTCAACAAAATGGATCTGATTGGATTTGACGAATTGCGTTTTAAGGAGATCAGCCTAGTATTTGCGAGATTTGTTGAGCAACTTCCCCTTTGCCAGATAGCCGCAGTTCCCTTATCGGCGCTACACGGCGACCTCATCGTTCGGCCGAGTCCACGAATGCCTTGGTATCGAGGACCGTCCCTGCTCGAACATCTAGAGACAATTGGTGTCGCCTCGCATCCAGATGCGGCCCCATTGCGACTACCCATTCGAACGGTTAGTCGACCGAACGCGGACTTCTGTAGCTACGCGGGCATACTTGCCTCTGGGTCGATCACCACGGGAGCAGACGTTCTCATCGCCCGGACTGGCGTACGTTCCCGCATCACTCGGATTGTCAGCGCGGGCAAAGATCTTGAAAACGCTTCAGCGGACGATGCAGTTCAGGCGACTCTTACTGATAATCTTGACGTGTCGCCTGGCGACATTATCAGCTCCTTGGAAAGGCCACCGCAACGCGCAGACGCCTTCGCTGCGCATTTGGTTTGGATCTCAAAGACCGCCCTGTTGCCCGGTCGGACCTATTTGCTCAAGGTCGGCGCTCAAACGACGCGAGCGACGGTGACTGAGCTCAAATATAGAATCAATCTCGACAACTTAGATCAATTGGCGGCCAAAGAATTGCATCTTAACGAAGTAGGTATGGTCAATGTCGCAACTTCTGAATCGATCCACTTTGACTCGTACGACGATAATCGAGAAACCGGTAGGTTCGTTCTGCTTGACCGGCATTCCAATGCGACTGTAGCCGCGGGTTTTATTCGATTCGGGTTGCGTCGCGCCGCCAACACGTATTTTCAGGCCCTCGAAATAACAAAGGTTGCACGCGCTCGGCTCAAAGCCCAACGGCCCGCCGTACTGTGGTTCACCGGTCTCTCGGGAGCTGGCAAATCAACTATCGCCAACAATCTGGAAAAGAAGCTCCATACACTGGGTAAGCACACATTCCTGCTGGACGGTGATAACGTGCGGCATGGGCTCAATCGCGATCTTGGCTTTACCGAAGCTGACCGCGTTGAGAATATTCGCCGCGTTGCCGAAGTTGCGAAACTCTTTGCCGAAGCTGGCCTTATCACTCTCATTGCCTTTATTTCGCCATTTCGGGCTGAGCGTGAGATGGCGCGCGAACTACTCGCCCCTGGAGAGTTCATAGAGATTTTCGTTAACACGCCGCTCGAGGTTTGCGAACGGCGTGATCCAAAAGGGCTGTACAAGAAGGCGCGACGCGGCGAATTGCAAAATTTCACTGGCCTCGATTCTCCCTATGAACCACCCATTGACCCCGAACTAACTCTCGATGCACTCAACGAGGATCCAAGTGCGCTTACCGAACGGATTATTGATTTCATGCGGCGGTGCGGCTTGCTTTCGATAAAGCCTGATCTTGCTCAAGCGGGCTAATAAGTGGAAAACACACCAAAAGTTGTGATTCTGGCCGGAGGCAGAGGGACACGTCTCGCGGAAGAGACCGACTTGAAGCCAAAGCCGATGATAGAGATAGGAGACCGGCCGATTCTTTGGCACATTATGAAATTGTACGCGTCGCGAGGCTTTAGCGAGTTCTATGTCACCCTCGGTTACAAAGGCCACATCATAAAACGCTATTTCGTCGATGAGGTGCAGCTTACTGGCGATTTGACCGTTGAAACCGGAAGCGGCCGAATTGCTTCGCCGCGGGGCAACGGCGACAACTGGCGAGTTCATCTGTGCGATACTGGGCTCGAAACCAGTACCGGCGGCCGAATCAAGCGGCTGACGCCCTATCTGCGTGGAAACACCTTCTTCGTAACCTACGGCGATGGGGTTTCGGACGTGCCGATAGAAAACGTTTTGGCCTTTCACCGTAGCCACCGCCGACTCGGCACTGTCACGGCTGTGCGGCCGCCGGCGCGATTTGGCGGCATCCTGTTCGACGGTGATCTTGTCAAGGAATTTGTTGAAAAGCCGCAGATTGGCGAAGGTTGGATCAACGGAGGCTTTCTTATTTTCCAGCCGGAAGTCCTGGATATGATTGAGGGGGATTCCGCCAGCCTCGAAGGCCAACTGCTTGAACAACTCGCCCGAGAGGGACAACTAGCCGCCTATCGGCATGAGGGTTTTTGGCAATGCATGGATACAGTGCGCGATCTGCGTCTGCTTCAATCGATGTGGGACTCGGGACGGGCTCCATGGGCAACACGGGATGTCTGATCTAGCGCAAGCAGAAAATTTCTGGCGTGACCGTCGCGTATTTGTGACCGGCGGCACCGGATTAGTCGGTGGCTGGCTGATCCAGCGTCTCATTGAGCTCAATGCCGAAGTTGTGGCTTTGGTGCGTGATTGGGTTCCAGGTTCACGGTTAGTGAGATTGGGGCTTGAAAAACAGATCAATGTCATACGCGGCGATGTGCGTCATCAAGCTGAGCTTGAGCGCGCACTGGGCGAGTACGAGGTCGACACCGTTGTTCACTTGGCGGCGCAGACCATCGTCGGCATAGCCAACCGCAATCCGATTTCTACTTTTGACACCAACATTGGCGGCACCTGGGCGCTTCTCGAAGCGGTACGACGTAGCCCGACCGTCCAAGCCGTTGTGATCGCCTCATCGGACAAAGCTTATGGCACACCGCGCACGCTGCCGTACGTCGAGACGGCGCCATTGATGGGCGAGCATCCCTATGATGTTTCGAAATCATGCGCCGATATGATCGCGCAGTGCTATGCAAAAACCTGGAAAGTCCCGGTCGCGATCACCCGCTGCGGCAATTTCTTCGGCGGCGGCGACCTGAACTGGAATCGCATCATTCCCGGAACCGTTCGCTCGCTTTTCCGCGGCGAGCGTCCGGTGATACGTTCTGATGGCAGATTCGTTCGCGATTACATTTACGTCGAGGATGCGGTTGATTCTTACCTCTATTTGGCAGAAGCGTTGCGACGAAATCCAGAGCTTGCCGGTGAAGCGTTCAATTTTGCTACTGGAAAACCGCTGAGCGTTATTGAAGTGGTCAACGCTATTCGGGCCGAGATTAATTCCGACCTGGAGCCGATCATTCTTAATGAGGCCTTTAACGAGATCCGCGAGCAACATCTCGATTCAAGCAAAGCGCAAAAACTGCTGAAGTGGCACGCCCGATTCGGATTCAAACAAGGCTTGCCGCGTACCGTTGAATGGTATCGTGATTATTTGAGCGTCGGGTAATGATCTCCCAGTGCCGATCCTGTGGCGGCAGCAGATTTGCCCCGGTTCTCGACATCGGCACGACGCCGCTTGCCAACGCACTTCTGGAAGCGGATTTGTTGGATCAACCTGAGCAGCGGTATCCTTTAAGTGCCGTGTTTTGCAAAGATTGTAGTCTCGTCCAAATAACCGAGACGGTACCACCGGAACAACTATTTTCGAATTACGTCTATTTTTCTTCGTTCTCCGACACCGCCGTCGCCTCAGCCAAGGTAATTGCACAACGCCTCGTTCGCGAGCGTAACCTCAACAACATCTCGCTTGTCATTGAAGCGGCGTCTAACGATGGCTACTTGTTGCGGCACTATCGCGAACTCGACGTGCCGGTGCTGGGGATTGACCCAGCTGCAAATATCGCCGAAATCGCTCGACGCAATGGTGTGCCGACACATTGCGCCTTTTTCAGTCTTCGGGTCGCCAAACACCTCGCGTCTGAGGGAAAAATCTGCGACGTGTTTCACGCTAATAATGTGCTGGCCCATGTCGCCGATCTGAATGATTTCATCGCGGGAGTTAAGGCTGTTCTTAAACCGCATGGTGTCGCTTCCATCGAGGTACCGTATCTGGGCGATCTGATCGAAAAGCTGGAGTTCGACACGATCTATCATGAACACCTGTGCTATTTCACAGGGACATCGCTTGATCGCTTAATCGGGCGCCATGGCCTGTTGCTGTCGGACCTCGAACGTCTGCCAATCCACGGCGGGTCATTGCGTCTGTTTGTGACGCATGCCGGCGGTCAACCTTCGCAACGTGTAAAAGAGTTGCTTGATAATGAAGTGAGCTCTGGCTTGACGAGACCGGCCGCGTACAGCGCCTTTAAAACCCGCGTGATGGAATTGCGACAGAAACTGGTAGCTCTTCTTAGCGAATTAAAAGCGAGCGGCAAGAAAATCGCAGCTTATGGGGCCTCGGCTAAAGGAGCGACGCTCTTAAATTTCTGTGGCATTGGCCGCGATCTGATCGATTTCGTCGTCGATCGCTCGACGATAAAGCAAGGTAAATACACGCCCGGAATGCATTTGCCTATCTTACCGCCCGAGGCCGTAAACCAACACCGCCCAGACTACCTGCTTCTTTTGACCTGGAATTTCGCGGAAGAGATTTTGTTGCAGCAGGCTGCGTATCGTAACGTCGGTGGGAAATTCATCATTCCGGTTCCCGAGCCGCGTATCGTCTAACATGCAATTTGTTACACTGTCGCTCGCAGGTGCTTTTCGCATCGATCTAGAACGCATAGTGGACAATCGTGGCTTCCTCGCGCGAACCTTCTGCGCGGACGAATTTCGCGCTCACGGTCTGGTCACGCAATTCGTTCAGCACAGTGTCTCCTTTAATGCGCAAAAAGGCACACTTCGCGGACTGCATTATCAGGGTGATCCCCACGCGG
>JBAPZR010000685.1:0-5637 GCA_049285335.1 Xanthobacteraceae bacterium
GTGCTTGATCTCGCGAACTCAGTCGTAAAAAGCTTGTCTTTGACCTTGGCGGGTCGCGAGGCGACGTGATGAAGACTGTAGTCGCACATGAGGAACTCCTCTAGTTCGGACTAGGCATTCCCCTTAGGAGCGAAGACGGATCCCGGGTATGGATGCTCAATGCGTGCAACGGTCTATTGTTCCTATCGTGAAGTAGAAATTGTGACTAAGCCGTTGACACCACCAGCTAACCCGCCAGAAAGGCTCGTCGTCCTTGGAATTAATCTCCATTTCAAATCAGGCACATCCCTTGCCTTTGTTTAGCGACCCGACTTCGTTTGGCGATCCGACTCCTAGTCCTTTTTGCGCGAGTTTCGCTACGCCGACCGCGGCTTCGTTATCCGCTGCCTCAACTAATGGCACGCCAAGTATTCGTTCGCGGATGGTGCGCCACGCTGGATTCCTTGCCGCAGCGCCAACTGTGCGGGTTGATGTAACCGACGGGCCGCCTAGATTAGCGATGACGCGGTAGCCGAGCTTCTCGATGCCGGTGACGCCCTCCATAAGAGCCTGCAGGAAGAGAACATCGTTATCAACGCCTGGCTCCAATCGGGCCTCCAGGCGTGGATCGCAAATTGGGAATCGTTCGCCGCGTCCGGCTAAAGGATAGTAGTCGAGCCCACTTGGTACTTTTGGGTCCATCCTCTTCGATAGCTCGCGAACGCGGTCGAGACGAAAATGCTTGGCGATCGCCCCGCCGCCGCTATTCGAAGCTCCCCCAACGAGCCAGCCATTGCCGATACGGTGACTATAGACGCCGAACTTGGGCGCAAAGATTGCGCGGTTGGAGAGAACTTTGAGAACTAGGGTCGTGCCAAGTGATGTCACAGCGTGACCGCAAGTCTCCGCCCCAGCTGCGAGGAACGCGGCGCAGCCATCGGTGGTGCCGGCAACGATCGCGACATCTGCTGACAAGCCGAGCTCAACGGCGCGCCAACGCTCGATCCTGCCGGTAATGGTGCCGGCCGGCACGACCGTGGGGAGCAGGTTCGGTCGCATGCCAGCTTCGGCAAGCCAGTTCGGCCACCGACGCGTCACGGCATCGTAACCGGTTTTCAGCGCATTGTTCTCGTCGGTGACGTCAAACCGCCCCAAAAACTGACCCGAGATCCAGTCTGCCTGATGAATCACCCGGGCTACCCCGGGCTCCTGTTGCAGGGCAATGGCACGCGCCAGCGCCGACGTGGGGCCGCGGGCGCCCGTTTCAGGAGGAGCGACCGCTGCAATCCTGCGCAAAACCTTCGCCGACGCTTGGCTATTATACATCTGCGCCGGGGTAACCGGACGGCCGTTTGCATCGACTCCGAGAATTGTGCCTGACGTTCCGGTGACCGCTATCGCGCCAATCTCCTTAAGCTCGATTTGTCGCGACAGACGCCGGAAGACGCGGCGCGTTGCGTCCCACCATATGGCGGGGTCCTGGGTAACTAAGCCGCCTCGATTTAAAGGGAGCGGCATCTTAACGGCGGCGAACGCAACACGAAGTTCGGTTTCATCCACCGCCGCCGCGCGAACACCGGAGGTGCCGACATCTATGCCAACGGCAAGATTGTACATTGCCAGTCGCTGCACATCGGCGGTCATGAGGCAACAACAATTGGTGTTCCGAGTGTCACGCTTGCCGAACCTATAGGCACCGCGGCCCCAAAGCGACGCGGTTGATGAGCTGCCGAAAATGCAATTCGTCTCGCGGCGCCTGGGGCCGAACCTAGATTAGAAGCAATAGGCGACCGGCGCTTGGCTCCAGGTGGCATTATAGTCGGCGGCAATATTATTGCCGTAACCATCAATGCCCGGCGCGGCTTACTTCCCAACAATTTCTATAAGGACGCCCGCGCTTCGATCTCCGCAATTGCCGTTGGCAGTTCGGCGAACGAGCCGATGATGCGGTCGGGATTTAGTGTAGCCATCGGGACCTCGCTATAGCCGAAATCGACCGCAACGACGGGAACGGCCGCCGCTCTCGAGGTGCGCACATCCGTTCCGGAATCGCCCACCATGATCGCGCGCGCCGGCTCGCCACCCGCGCGTAATATGGTCTGGCGCAACATTTCCGGGTTGGGCTTCTGCACGCCAAAAGTATCTTGGCCGCAAATCGCAACGAAGTGATGGCTGAGCTTGAGCTCCTCGAGCAGGCGCACCGAGAGAAATTCGAGCTTATTGGTACAGACTGCGAGGCGGCGGCCCTCGGTGCCGAGGCGGTCCAGGACCGAATCGACGTGAGGGAAGGGGTGTGAGCGCTCCGCGATATGAGCGCCGTAATGATCGACGAAGGCGCGAAACATCCGATCGACCTCGGGCCTCGGCGGATAGTGACCTTCGGCGCTCAGTGCCCGTTCGATCATGCCCAGTATACCGCCTCCGATCATCCGACGCCCGTCGTTGTACGCTACCGGCGGCAAGCCTTCGCCCGACAGGATAAAATTGAGCGTCGAGATGAGATCGGGAGCAGTATCGATCAACGTGCCGTCGAGATCGAAAACGATGGTGAGCATGACTTCTTAATAACAGTGCGCAAACCGTGCGCGTCAATGGATGCCCAAGCTGACGTTCCTCTTTTCCAATGTAAGGAGCAAGCCGCAGAGAACGCGCCGGGAACACCGATGCCCTGCCAAGCGTTCACCCGAAAAACGAAAATTATCATCACTTCCTCTTGGCGGAGTGCTTGCCTCTCGCCGCAGGCATTCTGCCCCCCCGCCGGCCAGGTTTTACGTTCGGCAAAAAGCGCCGCCCTTCGGCGACGAGAAAATCACGCAAAGTGCTGGCCGCTGGCATCATTCGTTTCGTTGCTAGATGCACCACGAACCACTGCCGGATATCGGGCAAGCCTGCGACGTCGAGAATTGCCAGCCGGCCGTCGCCAATCTCAGCCGCAATCGTGTGTGCAGAGATAAACGCAATCCCCAGCCCCGCCATCACTGCCTGCTTGATCGTCTCATTGGATCCTATTTCCATGCCGATACGCGGCTCGATGCCGTGCTCGGCAAGAAACTTTTCCGCAAGCAGGCGCGTCCCGGAGCCGACCTCGCGCATCAGAATGGTTTGCTTGGCGATCTCTCGCGGCGAAATAGAATGCTGCTTGGCCAGAGGGTGATCCGGGGGGGCGATGATGACCTGGGGATGGTCGCCAATGAGCGCGCTTTCGAGCCGAACGCCTTCGGGAGGACGCCCCATGATTGCCACATCGAATCTTCCGCTCTGAAATGCCGCGATCGTGTCCTCACGGTTGCCGATGATGAGTTCCATGTCGACACCGGGATTAGCCCGCGCGAACGCCGCGAGCATTTGTGGAGCGAAATACTTCGCCGTCGAAACCACGCCCACGGTGACACGTCCGCTGGCCAGTGTCTTGAGAGCCGCGAGACCGGCAGTGCAGTCAGCGAGGACCGCTTCGATTCGTTCTGCGGCTGTAAATACCTCGCGGCCGGCCGCCGTCAGCGAGAAACGCCGACCGTTGCGCTCGATGAGCGGCAGTCCGACGACCGCCTCAAGCTGATGCATCTGCATGGTGACGGCTGATGGCGTGACGTGACACTCCTTCGCCGCGGCGGCCAAGCTACCGCCATGCGCCGCCGCGCGAAGCAGTCGAAGTTGCTTGATGGTGACGTTTCGCATTCCGGCGCTAATTCATGTTTTCTGAATGTCAGGCTAAGATAATTCAAATTTACTTAATGTACCAGCCCGATTAGCATCATTGGGAAGGAGCAAGACCAGCATGGCCGACAGCTCAAATCTCGCGAAAATCCCAGATGCCAAACTGCGCTACAAGCCCGGCGTCATTCCGTACGCCACGATGGGCTATTGGGAGCCCGACTACCAAGTCAAAGACACGGACATCCTCGCAATATTTCGCATCACCCCACAGCCCGGGGTGGATCCGATCGAGGCCGCGGCCGCAGTGGCTGGTGAATCCTCAACGGCGACCTGGACCGTGGTTTGGACCGATCGTTTGACGGCGTGCGAAATCTATCGCGCCAAGGCCTACCGGGTGGACCCGGTTCCCAATACTGGTCCCGGCACCAACACGGAGGCGCAGTACTTTGCCTACATCGCCTACGACATCGATCTGTTCGAGCCCGGCTCGATCGCGAACCTCACGGCGTCGATCATCGGCAATGTGTTTGGCTTCAAGGCGGTCAAGGCGTTGCGTCTTGAAGACATGCATATCCCGGTCGCCTACCTGAAGACTTTCCAGGGTCCGGCTACCGGCATCGTCGTCGAGCGCGAGCGCCTCGACAAATTCGGCCGGCCGCTGCTCGGCGCGACCACCAAGCCCAAGCTCGGCCTTTCGGGCCGCAACTACGGCCGCGTTGTCTACGAGGCGCTGAAGGGAGGCCTCGACTTCGTGAAGGACGACGAGAACATCAACTCACAGCCGTTCATGCATTGGCGCGACCGCTTTCTCTATTGCATGGAGGCGGTGAATAAGGCGCAAGCCGCCACCGGCGAGGTCAAGGGGCATTATCTCAATGTCACCGCCGGCACCATGGAAGAGATGTACGAGCGCGCGGAATTCGCGAAGCAGCTCGGCTCGGTCATCATCATGATAGATCTCGTGATTGGCTACACCGCTATCCAGTCGATGGCCAAGTGGGCGCGCAAGAACGATATGATCCTGCACTTGCACCGCGCCGGCAACTCCACTTATTCGCGGCAAAAAAGCCACGGCATGAACTTCCGCGTCATCTGCAAATGGATGCGCATGGCGGGAGTGGATCATCTACACGCCGGCACGGTGGTCGGGAAGCTCGAAGGCGATCCCCTCATGGTCCAGGGCTTCTACGAAACCTTGCGTAGCTCCTACGCCCCGGTGAGCCTGCAGAACGGCCTCTTCTTCAAGCAGGACTGGGCGTCGTTGAACAAGGTCATGCCGGTGGCCTCAGGCGGCATTCATGCCGGCCAGATGCACCAGCTACTGGATTATCTCGGCGAAGACGTCGTGCTGCAGTTCGGCGGCGGCACGATCGGTCACCCGATGGGCATCCAGGCCGGCGCCACCGCCAACCGCGTTGCGCTGGAAGCGATGGTTCTGGCGCGCAACGAAGGTCGCGACATTCGCAGCGAGGGGCCGGAAATCCTTCGCGACGCCGCCAAGTGGTGTCAGCCGCTGCGCGCCGCTCTCGACACCTGGGGCGACATCACCTTCGACTACACCTCAACCGACACCGCCGACTTCACTCCAACTGCCGTTGCGGTCTGAGATCGGGCTGCGAGCCGCCAGGAGGATCGACATGCGTGTGACCCAGGGCACTTTCTCTTTCCTGCCCGACCTGACCGACCCCCAGATCGCCGCGCAGGTCGAGTACTGCCTGCGGCAGGAATGGGCCGTGAGCGTGGAGTTCACGGATGACATTCACCCCCGCAATACCTACTGGGAAATGTGGGGCCTGCCGATGTTCGATCTGCGCGATGCAGCGGGGGTCATGCAGGAGATCCGGGCCTGCCGCGCTGCCAATCCACACCTCTATATACGCGTCAGCGCCTTCGATTCGACGCGGGGATGGGAAACCGTGCGGCTGTCGTTTCTCGTGCAACGTCCGGCCGTTGAGCCGGGGTTCCGTCTCGAACGAGTGGAAGCGGCGGGCCGCACCATACGCT
>JBAPZR010000686.1:0-1579 GCA_049285335.1 Xanthobacteraceae bacterium
CGCCGATGAAATGCGTGAGGAGCACCGGCGTCGCGTGCTTGGAGAATAGCGCAATTCAGTGGAGCATGGATTGCCGGTCACCGACCAAAGTCTGCGACGTGAGGATTCTTCTTGCCGACCCGGAGCCAATGGTATGGACCCCGCCCACCCGGCCGGGGTCGGACGTGGACTGCAGCGAGGGAGGACCATCATGCAGGTCGTTCGAATTGGCTTGGATTTGGCAAAGTACGTGTTTGAGGTTCATGGCGTCGACGGACAGGGAAATGTTGTCATTCGCAAAACCTTGCGTCGTGGATCGGTCTCGACGTTTTTTACCAATCTGCCGCCTTGCTTGGTCGGGATGGAAGCTTCTAACGGTGCACACTATTGGGCGGGCGTGCTTACAGGGCTTGGTCACAAGGTGCGGCTGATAAGCCCTCAGTTTGTGGCGCCGTATGTGAAGTCAAACAAAAACGATCGAAATGATGCAGAGGCCATCTGTGAGGCAGTGGGCCGACCCACAATGCGCTTTGTTCCGCCGAAGTCGCCCGAACAGCTGGCGGTCCAAGCTCTTCATCGGATTCGCCAGCGCCTAGTGCGAAGCCGGACCAGACTCGTGAATCAGATACGTGGCATCCTTGCCGAGCATGGCATTGTCATCGCCCGCGACATCTGGAGGCTGCGACGAGCTCTTGCCGAGATAACGGGAGATTCCAGGGATGACCTCAACATGCTGGTCCGCGTGCTAGTTATCGAGGCCCAAGCCGAATTGATCGAGCTCGATCGCCGGATCGCATCCTGTGATCGACGGATCCGAGAGCTGTATCGCACCAGCGAGCTGTGCCAAAGGCTTGGGGAAATTGAAGGCGTCGGACCGGTGACCGCTACCGCCCTTGTTGCCGCCGTCGGGGATCGAAGCTGCTTCAAGAATGGCCGTCAGTTCGCTGCCTGGCTGGGGCTGGTGCCGAAGCAGCGGTCGAGTGGCGGACGACACCGATTGTTCGGCATCAGCAAACGCGGCGATCGCTTGATGATCCACGGCGCTCGCGCTGCTCTTGGGAAGGCTGGGGGCAAGCAGGATCCGCGAAGCCGTTGGCTTACTAGCCTTCGCCAGCGGCGGCATCCGAACGTCGCGGCGGTGGCACTCGCCAACAAGAATGCTCGTATCGCTTGGGCGATGCTCGCGGGGAACGTCTCTTACGAACCCGCGCGATCCGTTCAGACGGCTTGATGCGAGCAGCCGACGAAGGAAGTGAGGAAGTCTTACCTGGCAATTGCACTGAGATGACGGGAGATGGTGAAACGGTCACTCCGTTGCTTCCCGAACCTGGTGTGTGGACCGGCATGGCATCTGCCAATGTCTGGGCGCCGTTGAGGTGGAAGCACGCGAAAATCCATCGGGGCTCGCGGCAGGGAACTCTCGGGCCGCATTAGAAGCCGGATATACGTCAGCAGTTGTGACTGTGGCACCGGATCCAATCAGCGTGTTGCAATCGGGCGGGGTCCATATACGTCCACACATGGCCCTTATGTATGGACCGGCCGCGCGTTGCAAGCCGAAAATGATGATTGGAGAAGTGTTGGTCTTGCGCTTCTGTAT
>JBAPZR010000687.1:0-1761 GCA_049285335.1 Xanthobacteraceae bacterium
GGGAACATCCTTGGATCACCGCTCGCCGTTTTCGCAGAAGTTGCCGCTCACCCCAACCCTCTCCCCCGCAGCTAAGGCGTGCACACAATTTTTGTTGCCAAGATGGAATCGAGTCTGATTCCTTGTCGTGCGGCTCACAAGAGGGATGACCGCATTGATGGAAGATCTGAATTGGTCAGTCGGCCGCTTTGGCGATGCTCGGCTGGCCAAAAGGGGGCGCTGTTGTTGCAGCGCGCCGTTGAACGCGTCACGATGAACCTGCGAACGGCGGCCGATCGCCGAGCCGAATGGGTGGGGTTCAGCCGTTGGCTGAACAATCCGAGCGTGACATCCGAGGAAATTGCCGTGCATAGCGCAGAAGCGCTGTCGGAGCGGGTCACGGGCCTGCATGTGCTTGCGATCCAGGACACCACGGAACTGAATTACGCCAGGCATGCCGGGCGTGTGCGGGGGCTTGGGCCGTCCGGCAATGGGCGCGATCCGGGCCTGTTTGTGCATCCGGTGCTGGCGATTGATGCGGGCAGCGGAGCCTTGCTCGGGTTGGCTGGGATGCAGATTTGGACACGCCAAGGACCTGCGTCTGCCGACTATCGCCGGCAACCAATCGAAGAGAAGGAATCCCATCGTTGGATAAAGGGGGCGGCGAGCGCCAAGAGCGTACTTGCTTTGGCGGCAATGGTCACCGTGATCGGCGACCGCGAGAGCGACATCTACGAAGAGTTTGACCGGGTTCCGGACGAACGCACCCATTTGCTGACGCGCGCCTGTCGCGATCGCGCCTTGGTGGGGGGTGGCAGACTGTTTGACATTACCGAGACCTGGCCGGTCCGGCATCGCTTCGAACTGGAGGTTCGAGCGCAGCCCGGCCGTCCAGCGCGCACCGCCGAGATAGCAGTGCGCTTTGGCGAGGTCACGATCAAGCGGCCAGCCAACTGCAGCGATCCCGCCGCCGCACCTCAATTGACCCTGCGCCTGGTCGAGGTGAGGGAGCTTGATCCCATCGTTGAGGAGCCGATCCACTGGCGCCTTCTTACCACCCATGCGGTGGCGACAGTTGCACAGGCGCTGCAGATCGTCGCCTGGTATCGCCAGCGGTGGCACATCGAACAGTTGTTCCGCACCAGCAAGAGTCAGGGTCTCGACCTCGAAAGCAGCCAGGTCGAAGCCGCCGAGGCGCTGTTCAATCTCGCCGCCATCGCAATGATCGCAGCCACCAAGATCATGCAGCTCGTGCTTGCACGTGACGGTACTGTCGATCGTCCAGCCACCGACGTTGTCGTAGCGGATCAATTGCCCTTGCTCGAGGCCTTGCAGACCCGTCTCGAAGGCAAGACCGTCAAGCAAAAGAACCCGCATCCCAGACACTCGATTGCCTGGCTCGCCTGGATCATTGCCCGTCTTGGAGGTTGGACCGGCTACGCTTCCGAACGTCCGCCGGGGCCGATCACCATGCGAAGAGGTTGGCAACGCTTCGAACAAATGGTTCAAGGATGGAGCCTCAGAAATATGTGCACGCCTTAGCCCCTTGTGGGAGAGGGTGGCGAGAATAAGCGAAGCGAAATTCGAGCCGGGTGAGGGGTTGCAGTCTACGGAGAGCGATTGACCCCTCACCCGGTTTCTCACTTCGTTCGAAACCACCCTCTCCCGCAAGGGGAGAGGGAAGAAAGTAGACCGCGTCGCTTCCCTCTCGCGACAGGCTATGCCCAAACAAAAAAGCCCGGCCTGTTCGACCGGGCTTTTTCAATTCGCTTGATGGAGCAG
>JBAPZR010000688.1:0-2973 GCA_049285335.1 Xanthobacteraceae bacterium
GTCAGACAGCGTCTGGGGACCCAATTATTTGAGCGCACATAGCTTCAGCACATTCCCCTAGCCCCGCGCGACAAAAGGCACAAGCATCTCAGGAATGGTCATAGTGCGCTGCGGGAGACATCAACCCCGGATGTCCGCTTTGGGTCATTAGCGGACATCGGAGCTTGTCCGCGTCATGTCTGCTTTACCCCGCAAAGCGGACATCAGTTGAATACCTTCGGATGTCCGATACATAACAATCTGATTTGTAACAGCAGGCTCACGATGCGGTCTGCCTGAACAACCAGGCTCCGTATCCGACAACCTGGTCGCGCGAGCCGGCTGTGTCTCCGGAATTGCACAATGCGAGCCGTCGTGCCTTTAAGTTACGACGCTCAGTTTCTACAAGAAGGCCGGCCACGGCGAGGCAACCGCAGGCTTGGTTCGGACCCAGACTGGCCCAATGGCCGTGTTCGATCGCGACGGCGGTCGCCAAATCTAGGCGCCGAGCAGTCTCATAGTTGTGGTAATGGGATAAATCGGAACTGACAACGATCAATGTCTCCGCCCCGCCCCACAGCCGGCGCAGCACAAGGGCAACATCCTGCGGACGCGAATCGCCGACGACAAGCGGCACCACTTTGAATGACGCCAAGATGGTTTGTAGAAACGGCAGTTCTACCTCAAGCGAATGTTCGGGAGCGTGCGGCGCGTCAGCGCGGGTGACAAATTGCAAGTCGTCAATTGTCCTTAGAATTTCAACGTCTACCGGTACACTGCCGATGGGAGTCATGAAGGCATCAACCGTCGGAGCAGCGATACCGCTCACATGTACGTAGTGTGCGGGTCCGATCAACACGACTCGCGTAATGGATACTGCTCTATCGCGCAGCGTCGCGAAAGCCGCAGCAGCTACGCGACCCGAATAAACGTAGCCCGCATGGGGCGCAATCAGTGCTTTGGGCGCGACATTCGAAGACACCGTGATTTCGGCAAGTAGCTCGAAAACCTGACTTCGCAGCGGCTCCGGATCGCGGGGGTAGAATGCGCCCGCGACAGCTGGCGGCCGCGTACTCGTGCCTGGTAATCCCATTGGCACTTGCCTCGTTCCTACCTGATCCCCAATGTATGTGTATTCCTGATACTTAGACCAGGGACCATATGAATCCACCCGTCGAGGACAGACCGGGACGCTATTGGCACCTTTTAGAGGACGGCCGAGTCCAGTGCGACGTCTGCCCGCGTCTTTGCAAGCTGCACGAAGGTCAGCGCGGCCTTTGTTTCGTGCGCGCACGGCAAGGCGACCAAATGGTCCTCACCACCTATGGGCGCTCCTCCGGCTTTTGCATCGACCCGATTGAAAAGAAACCGCTTAATCATTTCCTGCCGGGCACGCCGGTTTTGTCTTTCGGCACCGCCGGCTGCAATCTGACCTGCAAGTTCTGCCAAAACTGGGACATCTCCAAAGCCCGGAATCTCGATCGTATTCAAGATGCGGCCACACCCGAGATGATTGCAGATGCGGCGGTGCGGAGTAACTGCCGATCCGTCGCCTTTACTTATAATGATCCCGTAATTTTTCTTGAATATGCGATCGACGTGGCGCAAGCCTGCCGCGAGAGGGGGATCAAAACGGTCGCTGTCAGTGCGGGGTATATCTCCCCAGAGCCACGGATCGAATTGTTTCGCCACATGGACGCAGCCAACATTGATCTCAAAGGCTTTTCTGAGGAGTTCTACAAAAATCTGTGCTCTGGCAAACTCGCCTCTGTGCTCGAGACGCTCGAATACTTAAAGCATGAAACGAATGTGTGGTTAGAGATTACTACTCTCCTCATTCCCGGCGAGAACGATTCGCCTGATGAAATCGAAACGGAGAGCGCCTGGGTAATGGATCGGCTCGGCCCTGACGTGCCGTTGCACTTCACCGCATTCCATCCGGATTGGAAGCTGATGGACCGACCGCCGACACCGCCGCAGACGCTGCGTATGGCGCGGGAGATCGCTAAGGATGCTGGCCTTCGCTATGTCTATACCGGCAATGTGCATGATCCTGCCGGTCAAGCCACTCATTGTCACCGATGCGGCACCGTGCTGATTGGCCGCGACTGGTACGACATCACGGCGTGGCATCTCTCCGCCGACCGTTGCTGCACCATATGCGGCGCGCGATGCCATGGCATCTTTGAAGCAATTGCTGGCCAATGGGGTCCACGCCGTCAGCCGGTGAGGCTACGAGCATCAAAATCCGAACCGCCGGCGTATGGCACCGCACCAATCTAGATGTTGAGGAGGCATCAGGTTGGAGATTGAAATCAATCAAGAGTCGCACTAGAAATTTTCCTCTGATCGTGGCGATAAACCATAGGCCGTTCCGGCGCGATGTCCGCATTGCACCGGCATGAGGATCCGGTCATGGCAACAGACAAAGAACCATTTCAATCTTTGACGGGTATCGCGGAGCAGCTTGCCGAGCATTCAATGGAGAAGGCTCAGGGAGCGATGAAGAATTATTTCGGTTGGCTTCAAAGCGCGATGTCAGCGGCACCTTGGGGCAACACGGACCTGAACAAGAAATTATTGGATTATACGGCAGAAAATACAGCGGCTGCTCTTGAGTTTGTACAGAAACTGACCCGCGCTAAGAATTGGCAAGAGGTAACTATAATTCAGACCGAATTCATGAGCACGCAATTGAATTCGCTCCACGAGCAGGCAAAGAACATCAGCGACGCATATACCAAAACGGTGGGCGTTGCGGCCAAGACGCCTTTCGGCGCGTCGACTTGATCGAGTGAACTTTACGGTGTCCGATTTATGAGCCGAACCGTTGCACGAATGACCAAGTTAGTGAAGAACGATGCGCCGCAAAGCAATAAAATTAAAAGTAACGCCACGAAGAGGATCGTAAGAGCTTTCAATTCGGAGACGAACATGGCAAAGGACAACGAACCTTTTCAATTTACGACAGGATTTGCGGGGCAGAGTGTCGAG
>JBAPZR010000689.1:0-2413 GCA_049285335.1 Xanthobacteraceae bacterium
ACGAAAGCAATGAGAGGAAGCCACCACCACGTAAACCTCTAGTCAGCCGAATACTCTGCGCCTTTAAATGCCAGTATCATCGCTTCACACGACCTAGCAAGAATGGAGAAACCGAGAACCAAAAAAACTGAACGAATGATGGCGCGATGGACGGGCCGCGTTGGCGTCCGACCAGAACGAAATCCAGTAGCTCCGACTGCTAAACCAATCGGAACAATATCAGACCCACTGGGGCCAATTCCCTAAGTTCGCGTTACCCGCGCCCAGTCGTGGTTGCCGCAAATATCGGCCCGAGACAGTCGTGCGTTGCTCCAGCCGTCTCGCCGTTTGCGCCGACACGGCTTACCGGAAAAGGTGCCGCCGGCAGGAAGTTCTCATAGTTTTCGCGCTCATCGGTCAACGTTTCCCAGAAAGCCAGTCTCGCAAGCTATTGTGGAACTTTCGGGACCGCGATCGCGCGCGCGCGTAGTTATATTGCGCATGGCGCATGCCAGTGGCAAAGGCGCCTAGGAGGATCATCACGTGCAGGTTCTCGTCCGTGACAACAATGTCGACCAAGCCCTCAGGGTGCTGAAGAAGAAGATGCAGCGCGAAGGCGTCTTCCGCGAGATGAAGCTCCGCAAGCATTACGAGAAACCCTCTGAGAGGAGAGTCCGGGAGAAGGCGGAAGCCATCCCGCAAGCTCGCTCGCAAAAAGCTGCAACGCGAGGGTTTGCTGCCGATGAAGCCCCGGGTGATCCCAGGGGCTGTCGGACGAGGCGGCCGCGCTCGCGCACCCCGTTTCTGATCTGGAATAGCCGTGGGATTTGACGTTTCTGATGGATCGCAACACCACGGGTCGATCAGCCTGAGGCTGCTCTTCGAAGAACTTACGTGATGCTCGCTTTATTACGTCGTGCAGCCGGATAAATTGATCTGCCCGCTGATCTGGGCTTTACGTCACGCCTATCATCAGAATCGTCCATCGCCGCGGTGCTGATCGCGCACAGCATTACCTTGCCCTGATTGAGCATCGTGAACTCGACGACCATCCGATTGAAGTCGTAACCCTGGACCTCGCCCTACCCTCGGTGCCTGATCGGTATGGAGGCTTGTGTCGGTGCACGCCACCTCAGCCGCTACCTTAAAATGCACGGCCGCGAAGCTCGGCTGATGCCGGAGAAGTACGTGCGCCCCTACTCGAAAGGGACAGAAGAATCACGCGCGCCGGATCATTGAGAACGATAGCACGCCAATAGTCGGCGGTGCGTGGCCTACGTCACAGTCGCCCGGAGGCGCACGGTGCTCATCTTGGCTCGCAAAGCGCTATCTGAAAATACTTGTGCCGCCACGCCTAACTTTCTCGCGTTTCGATCATATGTATGGTGTGGCTTTAGTGATAGCCACTCAAAGCAACTTCGACCTTTTATTTTGAGATAGTCAAATGACAAACACATCCATGGTCGAAGAAGCCATGATCGGATTTGATTACAGCGCCCAGGCGGAGCTGTTCCCCACTCGCAATCGTAAATCGAGGCAAAAACCAATTGGGTACAGACGTTTTGCGCACGCTGCGGACGCCGTCCGCTTCGCGATCGAGGAGCTTCCACCTGAATTTCTTGTCGGAACCCTTCTCGAAGTCGATGAGGAGAGATACGACGGCCCGGGAATTCGTCGTTTATACGAGAGCATTGACTATCCTTTGGTCCGCCGCGGGACGACCTAATAGCCGGTCTAAATGTCTGCTTTGGACCGATTTTGTTGCAAAAGTCTATTGAAGGCTTTTGGCCTAGCGGCTCTCGGACATGCGCGGGTCATAAGTCAAAAATCGGCCAACCAGCCTCGTAAGACCCTCTGCGACCGCGCCGATAGACCTTGGCGGCAATTGCATAAATCAAGTTGCGGTTTAAATCGAAGGTGGCCGTGAACTGCACGAAGGTTCGCCCCCGGGTTCCGGCACTGAGCTTGAAGTGCCACTCATGAGAGGCGGTTCAGTCCAAGCGCGGATCGGCTCAACAACAACCACCAAGCGCATAGGAGGCTACGCGGTCAAGGTCATCACTGCAGTCCATGCGGATGAAATCTGAAGCCGACGAAAACCGCCAAGGCGAGGGAAGAGGATCACCGGATGCTGACCAGGAAAAAATTGGATGCTTGGAACAACGCCGACGAACGCGAGATTCAGCACTCTATACCCGGCTCACCGCGATTTTTGATCTGCAACTCGGTCGTGAATGGCGGCCCGCGAGATGGTGAACCCGGTCCAAGAATCGCCATCTGGTTTGCTACAGCCGAGGAGTTCGAGGAGCTGGATACTTCGCCGTCGCGGTCGGGACACTGATCGGGGACTACTCGGTAAACCCCCCGCGTACCTCCCACCCTTGCCAGATCGCTTTTTCGTCCACGTTGCCCTGTTGGCGCACCCTTATTGGAC
>JBAPZR010000690.1:0-1687 GCA_049285335.1 Xanthobacteraceae bacterium
GAGAGTGAAATGGCAAACTGGAAAGCATTGACAGGCGTTCGTGGCGAGCCGGTCGTCGTGAATCTTGATGCCGTGGCCGAAATGATGCGATTCCCGGAGCAGAATCGCACCCAGCTCTGGATTGGCGGCGATTGGAAGATCGAGGTTCGGCAGGCCATCGATGAAATCTTTGCTGCCCACGCTGTAGCTGCCCGAAAGAGACCCAAGGCACCGCACTGGTCGGCGTTTGTCGAATACAATTTCAAACGCTTCGGCACACAGAGTACGGCGTTTGCCGCTTGTGGGAGATGCGTTCTTAGCGCTAAGGCGTTAGGGTGGGGTCCCTTGTAGATTTCATCAGTCAGCGCCTCGCTTGCGGCCCCTAGTACAACGCCTCGCATGAACCGCATTGCACTTGCACTTCTACGGCATTTTCCGCAGAAGGCTTATTCTCAGCTGAAAACTTAGCAACTTCAGTTTTGACCAAACTGCGAAACTCCGAATTGAACTGCGCTCCCGGATGCGAGTCATTGTTGGCAATGTATTCTATGTTAGGCCCCGACAATTTCCTTGAGCCCATTCCGCCGAAAGTCATCCAGGGATTTGGATTATATATCTCGATCATTCGCCCTACGTTGCCCGTAACAGGTGGATTCCAACTCAGCATCGAGGGCTGCAGCGCAATGATTAGGTCCACGTACTTAGCTTTATTAGCGACGAAGACTGAACTGTTCGCTCCTAGGCTATATCCGACCACAACGGTATGCGTCCCTGTTGGCTGTTGGTCGATGTCCCCCACCAGAGACGGCCACGACTGATGCAGATAGGTGCGGACTTCGACATCCGGCATCATTCTGAGTTCGGCGACCAATTCAACGAGGCCTGGAGCAGGCAACGGTCCGAACATCGGCCACAACACGCCGACAAATGTCTTGGCGCAGACTGGAGAGCAGACTAGGGAGGCACACAGCGCAAAAACGATTGATTGTTTTTTCACCCCACTTCCCCGGTTGGCTAGTCACAGCTCGGGCCAACCACGAAACACATGCCGTGAATTGGTTCCACTGTGCTTAAAGATTAGAGTTCAATTTTTCTTACCAGCGCGGACAGTACGGCTTTTCGCTGTCTGTAGGGTCCGGAACTGGGCAGAGTGCAACCTTAACGTAGGCTCAAAGACGCACTGAGCCGGACAAACTTAACGCCTTACAAACCATACTGTTCGAAACCGATGCGGTTCGACGAACCGGAAACAAAATATGGTCTTAGATTAAGCAGTCGGACTCATTGGGGAAACCACCTTCTCGGCAAAAGCACCAAGCAGGGGCACTTGGGTCATGTTGGCTGGACAGCTAATAGATGATGAGTTGACAACAACAGAAGTTCGCTGTGACCTTCAAGCACACGGCAGACCGATCGTGGGAAGCGCCTGGCCGACAGTGTGCCGATCTTCTGAATTCAACATTGATGAAAGCCACAAGGTATTAAACTCGCCGGCACCTGGCGACAGCACGGCATTCTACGTGGTGCTTATTGTAGGTTTATTAGCGGCGGGCGGTGGCTTGGCGTGGATCAATTTAAGCGCATCTAGCCCTGTGCCTTCTGGAAACGCCGGAAGAGAGTTCGTCGTTCGCGCAGCGATCTCAATTCGGTATTTGAGGTGGTTGCGTACCGGCGCGCGGCTTGTGTAGAGGTAGCGCGGGATTATTGG
>JBAPZR010000691.1:0-1903 GCA_049285335.1 Xanthobacteraceae bacterium
GCCTAATCCTGCTCTTCTTTCATTAAGCCAAAAACCTTTGCCGCAACGCCGCTTCCCGCCGCCCCTGATCAGTCGAGGAAGGAAATGACACGTCAAAGCTTACGACTACGGTCCGCTGACCAATGCGGTCCGCCGCGATAAAGTGGTCGCGGTATGAAAAAGCAAGCCTTCTATACATTAGTGCGGCAGCTCAGAGAGGTTGAGAAGCAATTCACACCGTTTGAGTGGCAGCTCACGCGTCTTGAGCCAGAGGAATTCGCTCGAAATAAAACGCCAATCTGTACCTGATAGTTTGAATGTTCTTTGCTAACGAACGAACCATATCCAGCAGATAACCACCTCGGCTGTGTTTTGGGTGGTCCACCGGATGCGACAGCCGCGAACGCCGTGTCGCCGAGAGCAGCAATGAATTTCCGTCCTACGGTGTTGATTGGCACCGGATCCTCCATGGGGGGCGTTGGAGTCCTGCGCGCCTGTGAAAACCGTGCATGCTCAGACCCGGTGGGTTGAGCCAACTCCGCTGAAGGTGCCGAGCAAATTCGAAACTGAACTCGTTGACGCTTTGGCTCGACGCCGGGTCGGAGGTCCGAACGAGCCCGCTAAGTGAACCGTGGAGGAGTGCGAGGATGACCAAACGTGCGAGAGCTACGTGTCTGACGGCGGCGGCGGCGGCTTCCGCCGTGGCGGAGGCGGCGGAAGCTTCCACTTACCTGTCACAAACACGAACGCACCTGCGAACAGGATCACGATGATCACGAATGGCCACCATTCAATCCATCGCGGAATTTGCATTACAGTTTGCGCTCCATGAAAACATACATCCTCGGCCCGTTAGCAGGTGACGCCTGTCGCGCAGCGCCGCGCCGCACGCCGATGGCGACGATTGACTCCTGCAACACTAACGGCGCTGCCCGGATGCCCAACGCGGGCTTGCGCTTGGTCAATAGACAAGACAATGCCTGATATTGCCGAACGTTCGACCGATATCGGGGTTGCGCAAAGCACCGCACCAGCCGCAGCTGCCACGCAGACAAGCGCGGCTTTCTTGTACAATGTCGACATAATCTCCTCCCTTTTCGAATGGTTAGATTTCCAGGATCGCTGAAGCTAAAATAGACAGTTCCCTTCCTGCGGCATTGATGCAAATCAACAGATATTTTGAGGCGCGGTGTTCAATTTTGAAAACCGGCTGCCTGTCCAGCTCAGAGCCTGCCTCTCACAGCTGGGGGTTTCTTATCTTAGTTCGGCAGAAACTCAGTTCGGCAGAAACTTGGTTCGGCAGAAACTTAGTGCGCCGCTCGGATCGCTGTGGACGAGCAGATTTAGCGGGGCCGGTCACCATTGTGGTGGTTCCACCGATTGCATTGCCAGCCCGTCCAGAGCAAAACAAATGACAAGGGGACAAGTACAACGTCGAGTAAGAGTTTCTCTTCACCATTCACGCCCTGGTCCCCCGAAGCGTAGCAAGATTGCAACCACAATCAGGCCGGATACCGCCCAAGTGAGAATGGAAATCTGCGCAATAGACATGACCGGCCTCTGGTCAAGTTGGCCGAGATCAAGACTTCCAAATTAGAAAACGCATCTGCGCCCACAAAGTTGCCTCAACGTCGCAAACACGACGCTCTTTCCAATAAGTGCTAGAATACTCTCAGCCATTAACGGTTCCTTCTTCACCGCTAATGGTCAGAACGGAGCGGAGAGCGGCTGCGCTAGCGGCCCTTGCCTTATTTGCTGAGGTTCTATTTTACTGCCAAGCCCATCAACATCGGCGCACCATCCCCTCATGGCAGGGGGAGGATTGTGCCGAGTAGCTCCAATGCTGGATCACTTCCTAAGTGGCCCCGACGGGCGAGCCTCATGCAAAAAACCCGCCCGCCGAGGACCTTGGTCGCGACGATGC
>JBAPZR010000692.1:0-1712 GCA_049285335.1 Xanthobacteraceae bacterium
GATCCGCGGCGTCCGGTCCGGCTGCTGCGCTCGCGCTGTGAGCGGCCACATGGTGGAAATGCCGCCGAGTAACGTAATGAACTCGCGCCGCCGCATCTGCCGCCCCCGGCAAAAGACTACGTTAAGCCACCTAAAAAATTAGCACATTCCCCTAGCGGCCGCGTGTGACAAAAGGCACAACCACCTCATAGCAATGGTCACATTGCGGCGCGGAAACTTCAACCACGCATGTCCGCTTTGGGTCAAAAGCAGACATTGCAGCGCTACAGCGCCATGTCCGCTTTACCCCCAAACGCAGACATCGGTTGGGACCTTTCGGATTTCCGCTTTGTGCCAATAGCGGACATTGTGATAGCACTTGATGCTATTGTGCCTCTGAATCTCGCGTTTCTTGATTGCAGAAGGCACCAGATGAAGATTCACACCGTACATGGCGCGACAGGCATCAAGCTACATGTGCGCGAATATGGAAAATCAACCGGAGTCCCGATCCTACTCATTCATGGCTGGTCACAGAGCCACCTCTGCTGGTCAAAGCAATACGAAAGCGCGCTTAAGGACGACCTACGGATGGTCGCGCTCGATCTTCGCGGTCACGGGATGTCAGATGCGCCGGCCGAGATCGATCAATATACCGATGGCGATAAGTGGGCTAATGACATAGCGGCCGTCATCGACCAGCTTGGGCTTGACCGACCGATTTTGGTCGGCTGGTCATACGCGGGCTATATCATTTCGGATTACGTGCGCAGAAAGGGCCAGGGCAAGATTGCCGGGATCAACTACGTGGACGCCGCCGTTGTCCTTAACCAGAAGGCGTTTGGGACACTTGTGGGTCCTGGCTTTCTGGACAACGCGCCAGACGCTTGTCAGGACGACCTTCCGACCAACATTGCGGCAATTCGTAGGTTCTTACGTGCCTGCATCGTCAAGCCAATCTCGCAGAACGATTTCGAGGAAATGCTGGCTTTCAATATGGTTGTGAAATCAAATGTGCGGAATGCTTTGCTCCAACGCGAAGTTGATTTTGGATCACTGCTCGAAGGAATTACGGTACCCGTACTTGTTACGCATGGTCGCTCGGACACCGTGGTGATGCTGGCCATGGCCGACTACATACTGAATCACTGCAAGAGCGCCGAAGTGTCGTGGTACGAAGGCATCGGTCACGCCCCGTTTCTTGAAGAACCTTTGCGCTTCAACACTGAACTGAAGCGTTTCGCGGTAAGCGCTCACGACTGAGCGTCCTTTCTTCCAATGTCCCGTTATGTGTCAGAAGCGGACATTGTAAATCACCGGCTCCTTACCGATGAAACCGAGAGGCTGGCCAAGGTGGTCCGCTCGGCCAACATCAAGCCGGAATGATCGGCCGTTGCCTTGAAAGGGGTTTGGTCTAGGGACGCCAATGTCCGCTTTGGGTCATAAACGGACAATCGGCATCGTCAGCCAATATCCGCTCTACCCCCAAAAACAGACATCCGGCGGCGTGTTCCCCACGTCTGGCATAAGTGGACTTGGGACCCCGCGAATGTTCCACAGGAAAGATTCTAATTTCAGGAACTGGCTTAAGCCGACTTCACA
The DNA here is from genome assembly GCA_049285335.1 of Xanthobacteraceae bacterium. Classification (GTDB taxonomy): domain Bacteria; phylum Pseudomonadota; class Alphaproteobacteria; order Rhizobiales; family Xanthobacteraceae; genus BOG-931. The sequence continues at coordinate 1,582 of JBAPZR010000692.1, forward strand.
TTCCAAAAAACTGGTGCTCCGAACCTAAGCACGTCTTGCACGCTCTTACGGAAAGCCGTCGGTTGAACCCATTCGCCCCACGGCACGTAAGTCACTTCGTCCAACGCAACTCTCTGCACTTCATTGGCGAG
>JBAPZR010000693.1:0-5879 GCA_049285335.1 Xanthobacteraceae bacterium
CAATCACCGCCGATCAATCGCAACGAGTGCAGAACCGATGTTTGTATTTGACGATGCCAACGCGCAGTGGAAGCCGATCGCCGCCGCGCCTTTTGACCGCGATTTAGAGCTGGTCGTTATCGACAGCGCCGGCGTTCACGCTCTTTCATTCCCATGCCGCCGCGCGGCTGACGCCTGGGTCAATGTCGAAACCGGAAAGCCGCTTTACCACATGCGGCCGACACATTGGCGGGAATGGCCGTCGCCCTCGAGATCGAGCTCCTAGGCGCAGCGCTCAAACCGCATCGCCTCGCCTCACGCACATGTTCACTGTGTGGCCCCGGCCGCTCTAGCTAGGGGGCTGGGGCGCGGTCCGGGGCCACTGGCACGACTAGGGGGAGTTAGAAAACCTAGCTGGCCAAGCAGTGAAACTCCAACAGCTTAGAGAATGCTTCCTCCCGGCGCTTCAAGCGCAGCGGTGTTTGTTTCGTTCGTTCCCAGATCCTATTAATCTCTGTAATTGGAGGCGAGGAACTTTATGGCGTCCTCGCTGAGACTGTGCGGATTACTCTGGCCGCGCTGCGCCATTTCAATGATCCGCTTCGCGAGCACCTCGCGAATGGGGCCGGCATAGGGCGGCTTGGACAGTGAACCGCCGGTTCGTTGAACCGCCTGCCAGGCTTCATCAAAGGCCAATGCAAGAATTTTGACGTCTTCCGGATCGAACGAAGAATTTCTCAATATCGGAGTAATAGACATAGCGTCGCCTCCGCTACGCGGACACAGGAGGAAGCGCAGCCGGTCGCTCGCTACCCAAATGCCGTGGGTAGCGATCAAAGGATCGGAACCTCCCGAGCGTGCCTAATCAACAAACGCGAAGGTGGCATGGTTCGCATGCCCCCTTCGTTGATCCAGATCAAATTTATGGTGCCGGCCAAAGCCGCTTTGTAAAAGCGGCAAGACGACCCGGGCACGGGCGGCCGATTGTGGCCCGGTTCCCGGCTAAACCGCCTTTAGGTGCGCGTCTTTACGCTGGTAGAGCTCGTCATCGACGTAGCCCATCGCTTCCGGCCTGCCGCGGCCAAGCATGACCTGAAAGTATACCGGCTCGAGCGAGTCGTTCTGAAAGCCGTGAATGACGCCGGCCGGGCACGAAATGCACTCCCAAGGCCCGAGCCGGGTGGTCACGCGCCTGCCCGCCTCGTCTTCGACAAACACGTCGAGATAGCCTTGCAGCACGAAGAAGCATTCCTCCACCTCGTGGGTGTGCGCGGCGTTGCCTTGGCCTGGCTCGACATACATGATCGAGAGAGTGAAATTGCCGGCCGGAATGACGGTCGGATCGTCATGCTTGCCGGAACCGCCGGCGCCAATGAAGCGGTGCTGCGCGCGCTTGTAGCCTTCGATCTTGGCGTCCGCGAAGGCTGTCCAATCCGGCTTCTTGTCTTTGAAGCGGCCGACATATTTTTTCATGATCTCTTCAAGCGTAACGCCCTCAAGCTCCTTGGGGCGCGGATGCCGTGCGACGCTCATGGCCGGGTACTCCTGGACTGCGTTCAAGCTTAGTAGCGCCAAACCGCAATCTCAACCATCGGCGCGGCTTATGGCGTCGCGCAACGCGCGTTCGACCATGACGCCAATGAGCCTCTTGCGGTAGAGGCCGCTGGCGTGGATGTCGTCGGCCGGATCGACGGTAGCCGAAGCTGCGTTTTCAGCTTTCGCCGTTGCCGCCTCTGCGATCTCGGTGTCGTCAAGTAGCCGTTCGACCGCGACAAGCCGCACCGGATAATCGGCGATGCCGACGGCGCCGACGCGCGCACCGCGAAACTTTCCCCCACTCGCGTCGAAAAATACGGCAGCAGCCGCCAGGGCGAAGTCGCCCCGCCGGCGCGCAAATTCCCGGAAGCCGAAGCGGCGCTGTTTCGGCCAGGCCGGGAAGCGGATTTCCGCGACGATTTCGTCCGGCTCCAAGGCGGTCATCAGTGGGCCACGGAAGAAATCTGCAGCATCGATGACGCGCCGGCCGCCCGTGCCGAGCGCGACAATTTTTGCTTCGCACGTCACGGCGATTCCCGGCAGCTCTGCGGCGGGATCGGCATGCGCGATGCTGCCGCCGACAGTGCCACGGTTGCGGACCTGATAATGCGCGACATGCTCGACGGCCGTCACCAGCAGCGGATGCGCCTCGCGCAACGTGGGATGATCGAGAATGTCCTTCCAGCGCGTCATGGCGCCGAGCGTGACGCCCTCGTCCGCGATCGTGATGTGCCGCAGCTCGGTGAGCTTGCGCAGATCGACAATCAGCGTCGGGGAGGCGAGGCGAAAGGCGAGCATCGGCACGAGACTCTGGCCGCCGGCAAGCGGCTTCGCTTCGCCGCCATGCGAGGCCAGGAGCGCAACGGCCTCAGCGACGGTCGTCGGACAAGCATAGGCGAAGGGCGGAAGCTTCATGGCCGATCTACACCGCGCCGGCTCTTGGCGAACCGCTGAAACAAACCAAAAATTCGGGGCCTTTTCCTAGCCCCGTCCGAAAGCACGGTCAACGGCGGGCCTTTCGACTCCATGCCAAAGGCATCCCGGTTCTGCTAGGCTTTCGCTCAAGTGTGGTGGATTTGAAGTTCCTATGGTTTCTGCGGCACGCTCGTATAGGACCTTCAAATCCAAAAACCACACTAGAAATTATATGCTTGCTAGTGTCCTTATCGATTCCGAAGTTCGCTAAGAGCCTGCCGCAACGTGGCGAGCTTCGGAATCGGGACACTAGGACACCGAGGCGCCAACGCCCTACTCCATTGCGTGGAGGAACCGATGCTCAAACGCCCGCCGCACCGCATCAAGAACGGCAAGAAATCCCATCGCAACGGGGCCGGAAACGGAAAAAAGCCGCCGCAGGTGCGTGAACTTGCAAAGATCACGATCCACACCGACACGCGCGATATCCTGGCGCACGCCGCCAAAGACAAGCGCGCCGATTATTTCATTGTCGACGTCGATGCTCACGTCACCGAGACCGCGTTCTGGTCGGAAATCATCGACCGCATGGACAGCGACGTCTACCGGCAGATGGCGCGTGCATTTAAAGATCGCGGCGGCTCGCCGCCGGGCCTGCTCAATGCCACGCCCGGGTTTTTGCACCAGGACGTATTCGGCCGGATTCCGCATCAGCAGCGGCTTGCCGAGAAAGTGCCGGAGGGCCGAACCCACGCCCAGGTCACGCTGGTGCAACGCGCCATGGATTCGATGGGTATCGACTACATGGTCGTATTCCCGACGCCGATGCTGGTTCTCGGCATGCATCCGCAGGTCGAGACGGAAGTCGTGATCGGGAACGCTTTCAACAAATGGCTGGCGGAAGAAATTCTGCCGCAGGATTCGCGCATCAAGGCGATGCTCTACCTGCCGTTCAATCATCCCGAGGCTTGCGTGGCGGCGGTCGAGGCCTATGCCGACCATCCGGGCGTCATCGGCTATTCGGTAACGTCGACGCGGTTTCGCGCGGTCAATCACGACAGCTACATGCCGCTCTATTCGGCCATTCAGGCAACCGGAAAACCGCTTGCTTTCCATTCCGGCTTTCACTGGGGCGACCAGTCGATGCAGCAGTGCAACCGCTTCATCTCCATGCACTCGCTGTCCTTCGTCTATTACAATCTTATTCACCTCACCAACTGGGTGATCAACGGCTTGCCCGAGCGCTTCCCTAAGCTCGACGTGATTTGGATCGAGAGCGGATTGGCCTGGGTGCCGTTTTTGATGCAGCGGCTGGATTCCGAATACATGATGCGGTCCTCCGAGGCGCCGCTTCTCAAGCGCCGGCCGAGCGAATACATCGCCGACATGTATTTCACGAGCCAACCGCTCGAACGCTCCAATCTCAAGCTCACGGAAGCGACGTTCGATGCGATCAAAGCCGAGACCCAATTGCTGTTTTCGTCGGACTGGCCGCATTGGGACTTTGACCTGCCCAATTCGATCACCTCGCTTCCGTTCCTGAGCGAACAAGCCAAGCGCAATATTCTTGGGCTCAATGCCGCACGTCTCTTCAGGCTGGATGTCCCAAAACACAAACAGATCAAGGCCAAGCCAAAACACGCGCCGGCGGATGGCGTGCCGGTTACGGCCTGAGCGATCATGGCTGCCAAAAGAACAACGCCGAAGCGCGTCGCCAAGTCTGGACTAAACAGGTCCGGACAAAACAAATCCGAGCGAAAAGCGAGCCGCGGCAAAGCGGCGGGCGCGTTCTATGTTCGCGCGCGCGACGCGCTCAGGCGCGGCGCGCCGGATGCGATTTCCGACCGTGAGCTGCGGCATGTCCTCACCGCCGCGGTGAAAATCTATGCCGCCAAAGTAGAGCGAAGGGGACACGACGTCGCCCCCTTTGCGCCCGGGACGGTGACGGCGACCGAGACGGTCGTGACCGCCTGCGGCATGATCCGCGCGGCGGACCTCAATATGTTCGACGTGGCGATCTGGTTTCATCGCCCGCAAGGCATCGAATAGGCGCGCAAACGGAGACGGAAATGGAGGAGGTTGCCGTTGGTCAACTCGCCGATATCGCCGACGGCGACTATCGGATCTTCGCGCTGGAGAAGATCGAGGTCGGCATTTTCCGCACCGGCAGCAAGGTGCTGGCCTATGAGAATGTCTGCCCACATGCCGGCGGCCCGGTCTGCCAGGGCAAAATATTCAAACAGGTCGAGGAAGTGATCGCGCCGGACAAGACCAGCACCGGTTTGCGCTTTGGCAAACAGCGCCACATCGTTTGTCCGTGGCACGGCTATGAGTTCGATCTAGCGACCGGGTGCCATCCCGGCGATCCGGCAATCCGGCTGACGCCGGTTCCGGTCGCCGTGCGCAATGGGCAAATCTACATCAGCGTGCCGGATTAGTGTGGGGGATTTGAAGTTCTTATGTTATGCGGCACACTCGTATAGGAACTTAAAATCCTAAAACCACACTAGAATTATAAACTTGTTTCCTTTCGATTCCGAAGTTCGCTGGGAGCGTGCCGCAAGGTGTGGCGAATTTCGGAATCGGGACACTAGGCGGATCGCGCCGCGGCGCCATTTCCCTCGCGCAACATTTCGGCGGCAAGTTTTTCGGCGACCATGATGGTCGGGATATTGGTATTGCCGCGTGGGATCGTGGGCATGATCGACGCATCGATCACGCGCAGCCCGGCGACGCCGCGGACGCGGCCTGCCGGATCGGTGACCGCGTCGCTGTCGTCGGCTCTGCCCATGCGGCAGGTACCGACCGGGTGAAACGTCCCGGCGACGTTGTGCTGGATGTGCTCGGCGAGCGCCGCATCGTCCTGCGCCAGCGCAGCGAGATCGACCCGGCGGTCGGCGAGCGTGCGGAAGATCGGCCCCGCGACTCCCGGCACGGTATCGATCAGCGCCGCGATCGCCGCGCTCTTGAACCTGTTTGTCGGCGTGATGCGATTGAGCCGCCGCAGCCGGTCGTCGAATTTCACCGGGAACGTCAATCGCGCGAGCTTGCGCACGGCATCATGCGCGAGAATGTCCACGCAGCGGCGGAAGCCCTGCATGAAGCGCTTGAGGTCGAGTTCGTGGCCGGTGAAATTGAATTCGACCTGCGGGTGAACCGTCGGATCGGCCGCAAGGAGCGATACCCGGCCGCGCGCCATCGGCTTGAGCAGTGAGGGCGCGAGATTGGCGACCTGATGGCCGAGCGGACTCCATGAGGTTTTACATTGAACATTAATGTAGATGTCCGCCGCCGGCGCGCCCGGCAGGCCCGAGGAATAGCGGAAGGCCGCCATCGGATGCGGCCGGATCTTGTTTGCTTGCCGCGCCCGACGCTCTTGCAAAAGGCCGACAAAGACAATGGCGTGGTTGGATAGATTTTCTCCGACGCCCGGCAAATCGGCGCGCACA
>JBAPZR010000694.1:0-2384 GCA_049285335.1 Xanthobacteraceae bacterium
CTGCTATTGGCACAAAGCGGACATCCGAACTCCCTCAACCAATGTCCGCTTTCGCGGGCAAAACGGACATCGGCTGAAATTGTGGAACGTCCGCTAATGACCCAAAGCGGACATCTATCGAACCGCCATTTGCCTGTCACCTTAGGAAAGCCCCATGCCCGCGCGCCTTCCACGAATCATTGCAACGGCTTGAGGTCATCCATCATAGTCGGAATGAACTCCGATACCGTGGGATGAATGTGCATAGCGCGTTGCATCACCGTGTAGGGCGCCTTGGCATACATGATATCGAGAACGCAGTGGATGACCTCGTCCCCTTCGAGCCCCAGGAACGAGGCACCCAATATCTGTTTGCTCTCTCGATCCACCAGGATTTTCATGAACCCCTTGGTCTCGCTTCGCTCATACGCTCGACTGACTTTTTCCATTGCCAGGGTCGAGATCAGCGCTGGCTTGCCGGTCTTGCGAACTTCCGCTTCTGTCATGCCGGCGCGGCCAAGTGGCGGATCAGTGTAGAGCGCGTAAGCGGTGATGCGGTCGCTCACGCGCCTCTGATCGTGGTCGAGAAGATTGGCCGCCACGATCTCGAAATCATTCCACGACGTGTGAGTGAACGCGCCCCGGCCATTGCAGTCGCCCATCGCCCAGACGCCAGAGACGTTGGCGCACAACTGGTCGTCCACCTGAATATAGCCGCGCGCGTCTGTGACAATGCCGGCCGTGTCGAGCCCAAGGTCGTCCGTGTTCGGCCGCCGACCGGTGGCGACCAGCACGTGCGTTCCAACGACATTTGTGATCTTCCCCTCTGAGTCGACCTTCATAGCGATCGAGTCTCCCTGTTTCTCCGCACCGACCACCTTGCTGTCGAGCCGAACGTTAATGCCTTCATCCTTGAGAAAATCTGCAACGGCTTGCGAAACGTCAGCGTCTTCCCGCGAGATCAAGCGCGGTCCGACCTCGATCACGGTCACCTCGCTTCCGAAACGGCGATACATCTGTGCAAACTCGAGGCCGACGTAACTGCCCCCGAGGATAACGAGATGCGTGGGAAGAAAATCAATGTCCATCATCGAGCTGTTCGTCAGGTAAGGAACCTGGTCGAGGCCGGGGATCTGAGGAATCCTCGCACGCCCACCGACATTGAGAAAGATGTGATCCGCGGCGAGTTCAGAGTCATTCACTGCAACTTTCTTTTCCGCAATAAAGTGACCGTGGCCTTGATAAACCTTACATCCTTGTAACGTTTTCAGCGATCGCTCGACGCCATTGTGGAACGCAGCGACAACCGCATCCTTTCGTGCCTTGACTGCCTTCATGTCGACTTTCACCGACCCTTCAATTCTGACACCGTAGTCTGCAGCGCGGCGCGCAACATATGCAGTGTGGGCGCTCGCGATCAAAGTCTTTGTAGGGGTGCAGCCGGTGTTGATGCATGTGCCGCCGAACAACTTGCGTTCGATGATCGCGACCTTCCAGCCTGCCGCTACTAGTCGCCGCGCTAAGGCGGGTCCGGACTGTCCGGTGCCAATAATAATCGCGTCGAAGTTGAGCATGGACTGACCTCCGATTCTGGCACGCTTCCGGATAGCGATCACGCAGTCCACTTCGTTGCCAGGGTTTTCTTCGAACGGTCTGATCGACCGCCACCCAGTTCTGTCAAAGAACGGGCGGGAAATGAATGAGCTCCAGTGCGTGGCGGTCGGGTTAGGCGCCAGCCCCGGACCGCATACGATCTAGACGTTGTGCCGTCTGTTTTAGATAACTTCAAGACTCCGCTTATGACCCAAAGCGGACATGGGGTGTCCAACCCGATTACAGAGAAAGGCGCCGCACGGCGGTCTTACTCACAGCCGAACTTTCTGTTATGGGAAGGCTCTCGCGGCCCGCCTCGCTTATGGTAGCGTGCAACTCACGAGCCTGCTGCGGAATGTGAGTCCAAATGGCAGCTAGCAGGTCGGAAGACCGCGGCGCCGGACGATGGCTCGCTCGATGTCCCACGTGTTGATAATGGGGTGAGTTTGTTTGAACATTATGGGCTCCTAACGCGATCCCGGCTGAGCAGTGTGCATCCACGTTCCAGCTAGGAGGCTTTCGCGCGTGCCACTCGAATAACAAAACGCGTCTTCGGTTCAACAGCACTGTTCGCCAGCCAAACTGCTTGGTCTAGAACTCAATCGCCCGCTCGACTGTCAGCGATGCCTGTGACCGAAAGTATCTTTTTCAACATAAAGTGATGGAACCATCGCATGAGCTGATGGAACGTCGCGTCGAAAATTCTTTTTGGAGAGTCGGTTGACCTGCGTAAAGCAGTCACTTCGCCGAGGAATCGTGTCACTGTGAGTAAGACCGCCGCGCGGCGCCTTTCTCTGTAATCGGGTTGGACA
>JBAPZR010000695.1:0-9520 GCA_049285335.1 Xanthobacteraceae bacterium
GACCATGTCGACGAACTGGTCGTGAAAGAAGTCCATAGTTCCGGCGGCTACGGCATGCTGATCGGACCGAAAGCCGACAAAGCGACGATTGCCGCATTCCGGACCAGGCTGAAATCCGCGCCGCATAGCTTCGTCGCCCAGCCGACGCTGGCGCTGTCGACCTGTCCGACTTGCACCGACGAAGGGATCGCGCCGCGCCACGTCGACCTGCGTCCGTTCGTGCTGATGGGCCGCGACTGTGTCCGGATCGTCCCCGGCGGATTAACGCGCGTTGCACTCAAGCACGGATCGCTCGTCGTCAATTCCAGCCAGGGCGGCGGCACTAAAGACACCTGGGTCTTGGACGAATGAACCGACTTTGCCGAACTTCACGCCCCAAATCTTCGCCGAGGCGGAACAAAAACAGCGCCGGGAGCGAGTTCATTGTTGCTATCGCGCACCGCCGATAACCTTTACTGGCTCGCCCGCTATGTCGAGCGCGCGGAATATCTTGCGCGCATTCTCGAGACCACGCTGCGGCTGATCGCGTTGCCACTAAGCTACGGCGGCGCCACCAATGAATGGGAATCGGCGGTCGCCAGCGCCGGCTGCGCTCATGCCTTTTTTACCGTTCACGACGAAGCCAACGAAGAAACGGTGACGGATTTTCTCGTATTTTCGACCGACAATCCGTCGTCCATCCGCAATTGCTTCGAAATCGCCAGGCTCAACGCCCGCGCGGTGCGAACCGCCCTGACCATCGAAATGTGGGATTCCATCAACGGAATCTGGCTCGAGCTGAAGAATTGGGGCAAAGGCCCTTATTCGCGCGAACAGCTTGCGCGGTTTCTGCGCTGGGTGATGGAATCCTCGCTCCGCTTCGATGGCTCCTCCTATCGCACCATGCTGCGCAACGACGCTTATTGCTTCTCGCGCATCGGCGTCTATCTCGAACGGGCCGACAACACCGCCCGAATTCTCGATGTGAAGTACCACTTGCTGTTGCCGCCGGTCGCGAATGTCGGCGGTCCGCTCGATTACTTTCAATGGGCATCGATCCTGCGTTCGGTCTCCGCACTGACGGCCTACCACTGGGTCTATCGGCAGAACGTCAAGCCATGGCTGGTCGCCGAGCTTCTCATGCTCAAGGATGAGATGCCGCGCTCGCTGGCGAGCTGCTATGAGAACCTCGTGGAAAACCTCAATCATCTCGCGACCGCCTATGGCCGCCAGGGCGCCGCGCAACGCCAGGCCCGAACCGTGCGCGCGCGCCTAATGAACAGCCGGATTGAAGAGATCTTCCAGAACGGATTGCATGAATTCATCGGCGGGTTCATCGAGGACAACAACCGGCTTGGCTCCGCCATCGCCGAGCAATATTTGATGTAAGCGGGCGCCACCCCGCCATCCGGAAACGTCCACGCGTAACGATGCACATTCACATCGGTCACAGTACCGTCTACCGCTACGATCCGCCGGCGACGGGGGTGATCCAGCTGTTGCGGCTGACGCCGCGCGACCACGAAGGACAACATGTGGCGCGCTGGCGGATCGACGTTTCGCCGGATGCGCGGCTTAAGGCCCATGAGGACGCCTTTGGCAACATCACCCACGTCTTGAACACCGTCGGTAAGTTCGCCGAGCTGCGCATCGATATCGAGGGTGAAGTCGAGACGCAGGATACCCATGGCGTCATCAAGGGCGCGGTCGAACGTTTCCCGCCGGACCTGTTTCTGCGCGAGACGCCTTTGACCGCACCCAATCAGGCCATTCGCGACTTCGCCAATGAAGTCCTTGCCACCCGCGGCGGCGACGCTTTGACGCAAGCACACGCGGTTCTGGAATGGCTTCATAAGGAAATGACCTTCGATCTTGCAATGACCGACCTCTCGCCGACGGCGAGCGAGGCCTTTGCGCTCAAGCGCGGCGTGTGCCGCGACCTGTGTCACATTTTTCTCACCGCGGCGCGCCACCTCGGCATCCCCGCGCGCTACGTCGCCGGCTATTTGCACTTGGCCGATGGCACGGTCGAGCAGGAAGCCGGGCACGCTTGGGCGGAAGCTTTCATTGCCGATATCGGCTGGGTCGGCTTCGATCCGGCCAACGCCATCTGTCCGACCGAAGCCTATGTCCGCGTCGCCATCGGGCTCGATTCGAGCGGTGCGGCGCCGGTGCGCGGCATGCGCTTCGGCGCCGGCCGCGAAAATCTCGATGTCACGATAACAGTGGGCCAGTGATCTATTTGTTTGGCAAATGGCGAATCGACGGCGCGAAGCGATCGCCATTGCTACGAGTCAGACACTTTAGTCTAAGCGCGCTACGACCGCGAGCCGCTTAACCTTGTGGCCCAGATAGGCTTGCAAGAAGGCGTCGTAGTTTCTGAAAGACACGCAGCCGTTCGAATCGCCGTTCGGTCCGAGCATAAAGCTGTGTGCAAGCAGGCCGGCGCGCCCCATCGTCTTTTGCTGGTCTTCGGGAACAAGCCGCAGCGCGCGCACGCCGTGGAATAAAGATTCGCGGAGTTCGAGATCGTAGATGTCGGGCGGCGTGGCGCCGCGCATTCTTTCGTTGACGTGGCTTGGGTCATCGAGCCAGCTGCCTAGACCTGAATGCGCTTCGAGCCGGGTGCCGTCGGGCATGTAGACCACATGCGCGGAGATATCGTAAACGGCGGTCCATTGATCGTAGCGGCTTGCCGCGATGGTAGAACCAGCGCCTAGCCCGCTGACGTCAGGCGCGGCATAGGCAAGCGTGAACGAAGCAGGCTTGCCGAAAAGCTTCTGGAAAAACGACGGCTCCTCCGGAGGCTTTTCCGCGACCGCCTCGTCGTGGCGCACGCTCTCGGTCGCCGCGGGACGCAGCAGCGGACGCAAGCGCGGTCGCGGCAACGGCAACGGCGAATCCGCGGCTGGAGCGTCTTGCGGTTCATTGAGCGACTTTAGCGCACTCTCCGGCACGTCCAGGCTGGCAATGCGCAACGGCGAGGCCTGCGGTGCGTCCTCGGGCGGCGCCGGCGCGTTCATCGCAAAGCTTGTCGGCGCAAATCCCAAAGTGGGGCGAGGATCAAAAACGGAGAAGGCTTCACGTCGGTAGCCATCAGCGTTCGAGGCCTGCACGCTGGGCCTGGTCGATGCCAGCTTATCGCCCCGCGTGCCGGTAAACTCGAGTTTGTCACCGCGATCCGCGGCGAACTCGACCCGGTCGTCACCGGTATAGGCGCTGCAAACCGCCCATGCGGACGAGGCCGCGAAGCATATGAGCGCGATGCCGCCGAATATCCTCTGCCACGGCGTATTCGGCGGCAAAGGTCGGTGGTCGTTTAGCGCGCAGTCCCTACGGTAGGCGATGCCGAACCCCATTCCCTTCGGCGTCCTTTCGAATCACGTCCTTGGTGGGTTCACCCCGAACCCGGTTGTGCCAATCACGTGCCGTCACGGCGCGTAGACCCTGACGAACAATCCCTCCCGACAGGGATTGCGCGCGCCAGATGGGCACCGGTCGGCGTTGAAACTGTTTCGGTTTGTCGCTCTAGAACGCCGTCGGCTCACGGGTCATGGACCCGCCAGCGACGGCTACACCCCCCGATCCCAACCACCCGGCGCCAACGAAGCTTCGCCGGAAGCCAATGACACCCTCATGAAATCCCGCATTTCATGTTCTCCCCAACGCGATAGGACCGATTAGATTCAAGGCTCGGGGCAAAATTAAAGCGGTCCGGCGGCAGATTTTGGCAATTCCCAGGCTCGCCATGGCTATATCGCCCGTCCCGCGCTTCGCGTATTGCGGTCCTTTTTCTTCATCCCGCCCCTGCGAAGCGGAGGAAGACGCAAAACCACCCCCCTCGCGGCGAGCCTTGGCGCCCGAGTTGAGCAAAGGAAAGTCACGAAAGCGTTTACCTCCCGGTAAAAAATGAAGGGAGGCGGAGCGCCGATAGGCGCCGCGCAAAGGAGGACGCCGAGCAGCCTTATTTCTGCGCCGTCGCGCCGCCGGGCTGGAAATAAACGTCGACCTTCATCCCAGGCAGCAGCGGGCCCGCATCATCGAGATCGACCACGACCTCGGTCACGCTGACATCGGTCAAATTGCGCGACCCCGGCGCACTGATGCGGCCCGGCACGACGATCGGCGCGATCGTGGCGGCCGTGCCCGAGAAGTCGCGGCCCGGGAAAGCGCCGGCGCGCACCACGGCCTTGTCGCCTTGCTTGATCTTGCCGACGTCCTGCTCGTCGAGCTCGGCGCGCACCCGCAGCTTCGACAGATCGCCCAGCAATATCAGCGGCTGGGCCGACGACGGCGCGGCAAGTTCGCCCAGCTTGGCGTTGACCTGCAGCACCGTACTCGCGATCGGTGCACGAACGACCAGTTTTTGCAGCTCCGCGATCGAGGCTCTCAGATTGCTCCTGGCCATTTCGAGCTGACCCTCGAGCTGTGTCGGCAACGGCGTTTCGGACTCGTTCTCAACGTGTTGGAGCTCCTCGCGCCGGTACAGAAGGTTCTCTTGCGTGCTTGTCCACGCCGCGCGCGCGTTCGACACGGTGGCATCGGACCCCTTGCCGGCGCGCTTACTGATTGCGGCGTTGTCGAACGCGGCGCGCGCGTCATCCAGCGCCTCTTCGGCATCAGCGACCGCATCCTCGGCTTTGCGCCGGTTGGCGGCTTTGCCGGCCGACTTCTCGTTGCGCTCCTTTTCGCGCATGGCGGCCTCAGCGCGCTGCGCGGCGACGCGCGCCCGCGCTTCCTCGTCATCCAACCGAACAAGCGGCTCGTCGGCCAGGACCTTGTCATTGACCGCGACGGGGACTTCGCTGATACGGCCGACGACGGGCGCAAAAATCCTGATTTCTCCCGACCGCGGCTCCACCAGACCCGGCGCCACCGCCGACCAGCCCTCGCTCTTGTCTTGGGCCTTGCCGGGTCCGGTTTGCACGACGAGCGCTGCCGCAATTGCCACAAGTGCCGCGAAGCCGGCGGCTTTCGACAGATATTGCGTGAACCTTTGCTGTTTCCAGGCGATCATGGCGACTGCCATCACCTCGCTTGTCCGGTCAACAGACTGGGCGCCGGCAGCATGCTGTCGCGCTCCTCGACGACGCGGCCATCCTCGATCCGAACGACGCGGTTTGCAAACGGCAAAAGCCGAGGGTCATGGGTGACAACCAGCACACCGCGGCCGGCGTTCTTGGCGATCTCCGCAAGGATCGACATGATCGCGTATCCGTTGTCGGTGTCGAGCGCCGCGGTCGGCTCGTCGGCGAGAACGATCGATGGGTTGGCGACAATGGCGCGGGCAATCGCGACCCGCTGCTGCTCGCCGCTACTGAGTTGAAGTGGCAACGCATTGACCTTGTGCGCCAGCCCAACGATGGCCAGCGCTTCCCTCGCCTTGGCGATAGAGCGGCGGGCGCGTTCGCGGCGTACGTCCAACGCGAGCCAGACATTATCGATCGCGGTCAAGGTCGGGAACAGATGATAAGATTGGAACACGAAGCCGATATTATCGCGCCGCAACTTGCTCAGTTCTTCGGGCGGCAGACCGCTCGTGGCATGGCCGCAAATCCGAACCGATCCTTCGCTCGGCGACAAGATGCAGCCGAGCACGGACAGAAGCGTAGTCTTGCCGCTGCCAGACGGTCCCATCAGGAGCACGAGCTCGCCGCCGGAGAGCGACAGAGTCACGCCTTTGAGCGCGTGCACTCTCGCGGCGCCCGTGCCGAGGAATTTCACGACGTCGATCGCTTCAAGAACGGGGAGCGTCATCGCGTGAACGCCGTCGCTGGATCGATGCGCACGACCTGCATCACCGCCGAAATGGCCGAAAAGATGCACATCGCAATCGTCACAAAGAATAGAATTCCGGTCAGCCACGGCGTCATCACGACCGGCAGCGCCGTCCGCGCGGTCACCGCGACGATGAGCTTTCCGATGGCCGCGGCAATGCCGAAACCGATGATCGCGCTCAAAATGGCCTGGATGAGAATGACGATGTGAATGTACCGGCTGGACGAGCCGATCGCGCGCAACGTGGCGAACTCATTCAAATGGTCCTTGGTGCTCGAATAGAGCGTCTGCGCGACAATGACGACGCCGACGATCATGCCTAGCAAGGCGCCGGCGAAAAGCGCGGCGCCGGCGCCGGTGCCGAACAACCAGAAGGATCGACTGCGGCTGCGAAACTGCGCCGGCGTCAAAGCCTCCGCTTTGTCCAGGACCTTGTTGAGACGGCCTTGAAGAGCAGAGATATCCGTTCCCGGCGCCGCGTGGACCAAGAGATAACTGGCCTTGTTCGGTGGCGTGCCAGTATAGGACCGCGCCCGATCGAGCGAGGTGAACACGAAGGGCGTGGTCGTGAACGACCGGATGCCCTCGGTGACCAGCCGAACCTCGGCTTTTTGGTTGCGGATTTCGGCGGCATCATCAAGTCCGTTGATCCCAAGCCTCGAGAAATAGGTCTGATCGACCGCCACGGCGTCCGGAATAGCAAGCGCATTGAGGTCGCCCGCGACAATGTTCCAGGGAAGCAGCCCCGGCTTTCTCAGATCGGAGCCGACGATCAGGACCGGCGTGGTTCCGCCGCTCGGCACGCGCCATTGCGCAAAGCTCACCAGCATCGGCACGGCGTCGACCACCCCGCCAAGCGACATGGCGCGAAATCGGTCGCGCTCGTCAAGGAGCGACGGATCCTCGAAGCACTTGGTCGCGAGCGGCATGATCCAGAGGTCCGCCGGCGTGTGATCGATCATGCTCGTGACCGTGCGCGCGAAACTGAGAAACAATCCCATCTGCACGGTCACGAGCACCATCGAAAACACGATGCCGATGATGGTCGCGATGAACCGGCGCCAATCGTGAAACAGATTTCGCGCCGCAAGCTTCAATATCAGCGGCGTGATGATCAGGCTTGATTCGGAGGTCGACCAAATCCGCTGCGCAAGGCGGGAGGCGAGAACGACGAGGCCCCTGGCGAGAGCCCCAAGCGCCCTTTTGCCCGCCTCGGCGGCCGATTGGCTCGCGCGCCAGAAAAGCCCGCGGAGCTCCATCGCCGATGGCACGGCCAAGCCTCGCCAATTCATCGCATTTCCTCTTGGGCGTGAGGAAACCAGTTGGTTCGCACTTATTTAGGAAGTAATTATGGTCGCGGCGAAAGGAAAACCACGACGCCAGCGCGCGGCCGGCATATTTCTCTAGAATGAAGGTCGTCCGTTTCCGCCAACCGGCCTTCGGCTACAGGCCCAGATAAGCGCGCCTGATCTCGGGCTTTGCGGCAAGCTCCGCAGGCTCGCCCTCGGTGAAAATACGGCCCTCGGCGATGACATAGGCGTAGTCGCTCAGCGCCAAGGCAAGATGCACATTCTGCTCGACCAAAAGTATGGTGAGCCCCGCCTGCTTGAGCTGTTTGAGCGTCGCCAAAAGCTGATAGACGACGACCGGCGCCAGCCCGAGCGACAATTCATCGATGATCAGGATTTCGGGATCGGACATCAATCCGCGTGCGATCGCCACCATCTGCTGCTCGCCGCCCGACAATGTGCCGGCGCGCTGGCGCTGGCGCTCGGCGAGCCGCGGAAACAGGCTGAACACCTGGTTGAGCCGCTCGGCATAGGAGCGCGACGAATGGGGCGAAAACGCACCAAGCTCGAGATTTTCGGCGACACTCATGGCGCTGAACAATTGCCGGCCCTCCGGCACCAGAGCGAGTCCGCGCCCCGCCTTGAGGTGGCTTGGCATGCGCGTGACATCCTCGTCGCCGAACATCACCCGCCCGCCCCAGGGCGTGAGCGTGCCGGCGACCGCGCGCAGCGTCGTCGTCTTGCCGGCGCCATTGGCGCCGACGATGGCGGTAAGCTGGCCGCGCCGCGCTTTCAATGACAGGCCCCAAAGCACCTGCACCTCGCCATAGCCGGCCTCGAGGCCTTCGACCGACAGTAGCGCGTCAGACATGGGCGGAATTCCCTTGCGGGGCGCCGCCGTCTCTACTTTCGAGCTCCATAGCGAGCTTGGGATCGCCGAGATAGGCCTCGATCACCTGCGGATCGCGCGCCACGTCCGCGGGCAGGCCTTCGGCAAGCTTCTCACCATAATTGAGCACCACGATGCGGTCCGACAGGCTCATGATCGCCTGCATGAGATGCTCGATGATCAGGATCGTCACGCCGCTGTCGCGGATGCGGCGGATGACACCGATCATGTGCTCGACCTCGGTCGGATTGAGCCCGGCCAAGACCTCGTCCAGGAGCAGAAGCTTCGGCTGCGCTGCGAGCGCGCGGGCAAGCTCGAGCCGCTTCTTGCCGGCGATCGTCAGATGCAACGCCAGCATATGCAGCCGGTCGTCGAGGCCGACCACGGCCGCGGCGGCCCGCGCCGCCTCGGTCGCCCGATGCAGCGGCAGATCTTCGCGGCCGAAACAGGCGCCCACCGTGCAGTTCTCCAAGACCGTCATATTGGTGAGCGGCTGCACGATCTGATGCGTGCGCGCGAGCCCATGCCGGGCAACCAGGAACGGCTTCTCGCCGGTGATGTCGATGCCGTCGAATATAATCCGCCCCGAATTCGGCACGAACACGCCGTTGATCAGATTGAACAGCGTCGATTTGCCGGCGCCGTTCGGCCCGATAAGGCCGAGGATTTCGCCCGGCTCGATGACGAAACTCAGATTGTTGACGGCAAGCAGGCCACCGAAGCGCCTGGTCACGTGGTCGAGCTCGAGGATCGCCGTCATTCCAGCACCTTCTGGGTGCGCGGGAAGCGGCTATGGATGAAGCCCATCAATCCCGAGGGAAAGAACAGCACGATGACGAGGAGCAGGAGGCCCGCGATCACCAGCTGGAAATTCGAGAATGTCGACGACGTCAACAGATAGCCGCGCAACTCCTCATAGAGATAAGCGCCGAGCGCCACGCCCGAAACCGTCCCCTGCCCGCCCAGCATGCAGATCACGATCGCTTCCGTCGACAGCGTCAGATCGAATGCGTCCGACGGCTGGATGAAGGCGCCCTTGAAAAAATAAAGCCCGCCGGCGATAGCGGGCAGAAAGGCGGACGCGCTGTAGCAGAGGGCTTTGTAGCGCGGCGTCGGTACTCCCAGAATCGCCGCGGCGTCCTCGTTCTGGCCGATGGCCAGGAGGCCGAGACCGAATTTCGATATCTTGATGCCGTAGCTCAGATAAAGCGAGGCTCCCATCACCGCGACGAACAGAAAATAGATCACCCACAGCGCCGGCCCCGGGCCGCCGAGCGGCTTGAAGACTTCCGGTGAGATGTAAATACCCGAGGAGCCGCCCCAGGGCTTGAAGTTCTCGACGAACGCCTGGACCCCTTCGACGATGCCGATCGTGGACAGCGCGAAGAACGGGCCGCGCAGGCGCAAGATGCCAAGCCCGAAGATGAGCGAAAGAACGCTGACCCCAATGGCGGCGGCCAACAGACTGAAACCGAGCGGCCAGCTATGGGCGTCGACCAGCCAGATGCAGATATAGCCGCCCAGGCCGAAGAAGACGATGCTGCCGAAATTGATATAGCCGGCATAGCCGAGCATGAGATTGAGA
>JBAPZR010000696.1:0-3679 GCA_049285335.1 Xanthobacteraceae bacterium
GGATAATCTCGCGGATTTTGGTGACGCTCGGCATACCAGCCTCCAGCGAGATCGTTGGCGGCATCGTTGCGCGAATCCACAGATTGCCTTCCTCGAGCGGCGGCAAGAACTCGCTTCCCAGCCGCGATCCTAGGAAGAGGGAGAAAACTACAAAAATTACTCCGATCCCAGTGGTAAACTTTTTGTTGTTTAGCGACCAACGCAGCACAGGCGTATATACAGAACGCAATCCCCGCACCACGATGGTTTCGACCTCGCTAACGTGCACAGGGATCAGCAACGAAGCCAGACACGGTGTCACAGTGAATGTCGCCAGCAGCGCCCCCACTAGCGCATAGGCATAGGTGCGAGCCATGGGGCCAAAGATTTGGCCTTCAACCCCTTGCATAGTGAACAGTGGAACAAATGCTGCCACGATGATTGCCGTGGAGAAGAACACCGCGCGATCAATTTGAAGCCCGCTAATTAAAATGAGCCGCAGTCGGTCCGTCCACGTTGTGGTGCCCGACGTATCGTCGCGCGTTGGATCGGAGCCCCACCGTCCAGCAGCTAGGCCTTGCAGCAATTTTTCTCGGTCTTCGGGTATTGACTGGAAGTTACGATAAACATTCTCAACAAAGATGACGGCGGCATCGACGATAATGCCAAAATCGACTGCGCCTACGGACAAAAGATTTGCGTCCTCGCCGCGCAAAACCAAGATAATGACACTGAAAAACAGGGCAAACGGGATGTTTGCGGCAACCATAATCGCACTGCGAAGATCGCCGAGAAAGATCCATTGAATGAGGAAAATCAGTACGCAGCCGTATATAAGATTGTGCAGGACAGTGCTGGTAGTGACAGCGACGAGTGTGGAGCGGTCATAGTAGGGGACCAGTTTTACGCCGGGCGGAAGTGTCCCATCGGTATTGATTTTCTGAATCTCGGCTCGCACACGCGGCACCACGTCATTGGTGTGCAGGGTGCGGTTCATGATCACGATGGCCGCTACTATGTCATCCTGGCGGTCGCGCCCCGCTTTGCCAACTCGGGGCACGTAGCCCACGGAAACATTGGCAACGTCTTTCACCAACACTGGTACGCCGTTTGATTGGCCCAACGGAACGTTCTCGATATCGTCAACATGGTAGCCCTGCGTCAGATCCGCAGAGCCGCCGCTGTTCATAAGGCCGACGCCACGAATGTTCACCGACTGCTGTCCAATGTTGATGGTGCGGCCGCCGACATTGATGTTGGCATTGCCGATTGCGCTAATCACCTCGGGTAATGTGACGCCATACGCGTCGAGCTTGTTCAGATCGACGTCGACATCGTATTCTTTGGTTGTGCCGCCCCAGGTATTGACTTGAACCACACCAGGAACAGTCAGGAGCCGGCGCTGAACAATCCACTCCTGGATCGTCCGAAGATTTGTCAAACCGAAGTGCGGCGGTCCAACTACCTGATAGCGGTAGATCTCACCTACCAAGCTGGTGGCTTGGATTGTTGGCGTAGCGTTATTCGGTAGACTGACATTCTGTTGAAGGTTGATTGCGGTCTGGGTGAGAGCAAAATAATAATCGACACCGTAGTTGAACGTCACACGAACAAACGAGAGGCCATAGAACGACGTAGAGCGAATGACATCGACTCCCGGTGTGGCGGCAAGGCCGACTTCAATCGGGATCGTGTAATAACGCTCCATTTCTTCGGCTGACAGGCCCGCTGCCTGGGCGGTGATCTCAAGGATGACGGGGGCCGGATTCGGATAGGCCTCAATGTTCAGTCTGCTAAATGCAAAGAGGCCAGCGCCCAAAAACACCAGCAGGGCAAGCAAAACGAGCGGCTGACGTGTCAGTCCGAATGTGAGTAGCCCCTTGAGCAAGGTTTACCTCGATCTCGCCGTGCGATTCATTTGCCGTTCGCCGTTGCCAGCATATTGCTGAGAAAGATCGCGCCATCGGTGGCGACGAGTTCGCCGGCCTGAACGCCCTTGAGGATTTGCCGATAATCGTCGCGTTGTTGGCCGATCTCGACCGTGCGCCTGGTGAAGCGCCGGCGGTCGGCGGTAACCCAAATCGTTTGTGTGCCGTCGCCTTCCCGAACCACGCCATTAAGGGGGACAGCGGGAGAGCGATCCGGCGCGCCGACGGTGATGATGAAATTCGCGAACATTCCCGATCGCAATTCGTGCTTGGGATCTTTGATCTCCGAACGAACCAGCACGCGTCGGGTATTGGGATCGACGCTCGAGCCCACGGTGGTGACCGTGCCGTCGAACACCTCCCCCGGAAATGCATTGATTTTGACTTGCACCGCCTGGCCGACACGAAATGCCGGGCTGTCGTTCTCGGTCACGTTCGCCAGCATCCACATCGTATTGATGTCGGCCACCGTGTAGGGCGCCGGCGCGCTTCCCGGCTGCACGTAGAGCCCCGGCGCGGCGTTGCGCGCCGTGACGCGGCCATCAATCGGGCTTCGCACGACGAGTGTCGGGTCGGCCTTACGGTCGGCGATGATTTGGTCGATCTCGCTATCAGTCTTGCCAAAGATGCGCACGGCATCGCGCCCGGCGCGCAGATTGCCTTCCGCGGTTTGCTGATCGGAAATGGCCTGATCGAGATCGCGCTGCGACACCGCGCGCGTCGTGTAAAGGTCCTTCAGACGCGCCAGATTGCGTGTGGTCAGCTCCAAGACGCCCGACGCTGCGATCAGAGACGATTCGGCACTGAGCAAATCGGGACTATCGATGGTGAAGAGCGTCTGGCCCTTTTTGACGTCGTCGCCAACCGAGGCAAACAAGCCGATGATTCGTCCGGCGTAGGGCGTGAAGACCTGCACTTCGAGGTCCTCGTTGAAATTGATGCTGCCGACAGCTTCTTTCTCGACCGGAAAGTCGCGCATTCCGACCGCTTCGACCTTGACCGCGGAAAGCTGTGAATCGGATAGATCGATGCCGTTCGGCCCAGGGTCCACCGCCGCGTCTGTAGTGGCGATGTTGGCGCTGCTTCCGCCGATTGCAGCCTTAGGCTTTTCGCCGGAATGTGAGACCCAATAGACCACGCCGACAAGGGCAAAAAGCGCGGCGGCAATCGCCGCGCTGAGGCGACTACTGGTCGGGCGGAAATCCATTGAAAAACCTGGTCCAGCATTCTTAGCAATTACCGGGACATGGCCAGCGGCCGTGACCGCGGTCTACTGTTACTAATCACAGGACTGAGATTAATCGCACTGGCGCCGACTCATGGCAGTCTATCACGGGTGGGCGTTTTCCTATTTTTCGTGCCGCCGCTTGCATCGTGTCGGTCACCATAATTTCCCGAATTTCCGGCCGTGTTTTCGTGTGAATCATATGCACTGTGGCTAAGCGAACACAGTCATCCGCGGCGAAATCGGAAATAATGCCGGGGGCGTACTTTGTCGCCGTTAACCAGTCTCAACAGCCTATTGTTTTGTCTTATGCCTCGTGTAGCGGCCAGGTGGCTTGCAAATACCACCGCTCTCGCGGCCGCAATGCTTATTTCAAGCTGCGCCGTCGGGCCGGATTTCGTTCATCCCGCGGCCCCCGAAGTCACGCGGTACACGCGCGAGCCGCTGGCACACACATCATCGACTGACGGTCCGGGCGGCCGACAGATTTTCCTCCAAGGCGGCGACATTCCACCAGATTGGTGGACGTGCTTCCGATCGCCGGAGC
>JBAPZR010000697.1:0-26056 GCA_049285335.1 Xanthobacteraceae bacterium
CGGCTATGGAGACAGTGTCATGTCCAGCCGGTCGAATACGGCGCGGTGGAGCCCGGAGTCCTGGCGCGCAAAGCCGATCGTGCAAGTGCCGGATTATCCGGACGCAAAAGCGCTCGCCGATGTCGAGGCGCAGCTTGCTAGCTTTCCTCCGCTCGTCTTTGCCGGGGAGGCGCGCAACCTCAAAGCCGTCTTGGCCCAGGTCGCCGCCGGCGAGGCTTTCCTGCTGCAGGGCGGCGATTGCGCGGAAAGCTTTGCCGAGCACGGCGCTAACAATATAAGGGATTTTTTCCGCCTATTTCTGCAGATGGCGGTGATGCTGACTTACGCGGCCGCCTCGCCGGTGGTGAAGGTCGGCCGCATCGCTGGCCAATTCGCCAAGCCGCGCACATCGCCGGTCGAGAAGCGCGGCGGTGCCGAGCTCCCGGCCTATCGCGGCGACATCATCAACGGGACCGACTTCACGCGCGAAGCGCGTATGCCGGATCCACGACGGCAACTGGAAGCGTATCGCCAATCGGCGGCGACGCTCAATCTATTGCGCGCCTTCGCCACCGGCGGCTATGCCAATCTGGGGAACGCACATCAATGGATGCTGTCTTTCGTCAAAGACAGCCCGCAATCCAAGCGTTACCAAGAACTCGCCAATCACATCACCGAGGCGCTTGGATTCATGCGGGCTTGCGGCGTCGATCCCGGCCTGCATCCCGAATTGCGCACCACCGATTTTTTCACCAGCCACGAAGCGCTGTTGCTGGGCTACGAGCAGGCCTTCACGCGGGTCGATTCCACGACCGGCGATTGGTACTGCACGTCAGGCCATATGGTGTGGATCGGCGACCGCACCCGCCAGCTCGATCACGCGCATGTCGAGTATTGCCGCGGCATCAAGAATCCGCTCGGTCTCAAAACCGGTCCGACTCAGAAGCCGGATGAGCTGTTGCGGCTCATCGACATCCTCGACCCGGACAATGAACCCGGCCGGCTGACGCTGGTCTGCCGGGTCGGCGCGGACAAGGTTGCCGATCTACTGCCGGCGATGGTTCGTGCGATAAAGCGCGAAGGCCGCCACGTGGTCTGGTCGTGCGATCCGATGCACGGCAACACCATCACTTCGGTGACCGGCTATAAGACTCGTCCGTTCGATCAAATCCTCAAGGAAGTGCGAGCGTTCTTCCAAATTCACGCGGCGGAAGGCACGATTGCCGGCGGCGTGCATCTGGAAATGACCGGGCAAAACGTCACCGAGTGCACCGGCGGCGCGCGGGCGATTAGCGAAGAAGATTTGAACGATCGCTATCACACGGTCTGCGATCCGCGGCTCAATGCAGAACAATCGCTGGACCTGGCGTTCCTGCTGGCCGATCTGTTGAAATCAGAACGCCTGGCGAAAGCCAAACCGTTCCCGGCAGTGGCGGCGCTGTGAGCGGCGCGATCGTGGTTTAGATTTGCCATGAACGAGCGTCCGGCCGATCGACTTGCCATTGCCGTAGCGCAGCTCAATCCCATCGTGGGAGACGTCTCCGGCAATCTCGAATGCGCTCGCAAGGCGCGCGCGCAGGCTGCGCGCGACGGCGCCGACGTGATCGCTTTCTCTGAGCTTTTTATCGCCGGCTACCCGCCCGAAGACTTGGTTCTTAAGCCCGCATTCCAGTCGGCCTGCCGAAGCGCCGTCGAGGCGCTTGCGCGCGAGACCGGCGATGGCGGCCCGGCGGTCTTGATGGGCACGCCTTGGCTCGACGAAGGCAAGCTCTACAACGCCTATGCGCTACTCGCCCACGGCCGCATCGAAGCGATCCGATACAAGGTCAATCTTCCGAATTACGGCGTATTCGATGAAAAGCGGGTCTTCGCTTCGGGGCCGCCGCCTGGGCCGATCAGCTATCGCGGCGTGCGGCTCGGCCTGCCGGTTTGCGAGGATACGTGGACCGACTGGGGCGATTATGAGGACGTTGTGGAGTGTCTCACCGAGACCGGCGCCGAACTGCTCATCGTCCCGAACGGTTCGCCCTATTGGCGCGGCAAGGCCGAGGTCAGGCTCAATGTCAGCGTGCAATGCGTCGCGCAGGCGCAGCTGCCGCTGATTTACGTCAATCAACTCGGTGGCCAGGACGAACTCGTGTTCGACGGCGCGTCGTTCGGCCTGAATGCCGATTGCTCGATCGCATTCCAACTGCCGGCATTCCGCGAAACCGTGCTCACGACGCATTGGTCGCGCAACAATGGCGGTTGGCGCGCCGCCCAGGGGCCGATCGCGCGCGCGGAAGATGGGGACCAGGCCGATTACAGCGCGTGCATGCTGGGGTTACGCGACTACGTCGACAAAAACCGTTTCAAAGGTGTGGTCATCGGGCTTTCCGGGGGAATCGATTCGGCGCTGTGCGCGGCGATGGCAGTCGATGCATTGGGCAGCGATCGCGTGCGCTGCCTGATGCTGCCCTATCGCTATACGTCGCAGGACTCACTCGACGACGCCGCCGCAATCGCCAAGGCGCTCGGCATGCGCTACGACATCGTGACGATCGAAAGCGCCGTGCGCGGTCTTGAGGCTGCGCTCGCCGGAATATTTGCCGGCGCGTCCCGCGATGTCACCGAAGAGAACCTTCAGGCGCGCGCCCGCGGCATTATCCTGATGGCGGTGTCGAACAAATTCGGCCTGATGGTGGTCACCACAGGCAACAAGTCGGAAATGTCGGTCGGCTATGCGACGCTCTACGGCGACATGAATGGCGGCTTCAATCCGATCAAGGACCTCTACAAGACCGAAGTCTATCGCTTGGCGCGGTTGCGCAATATCTGGAAGCCGGACGATGCGCGCGGACCTGACGGCGAGGTCATCCCCCAAAACGTGCTGACGCGCGCACCGAGCGCGGAGCTTCGCGAAAATCAGACCGACCAGGACACGCTGCCGCCTTACGATGTGCTCGACCAAATCCTCGAACGGTTGGTCGAGCGCGAGGAGCCTACCGCCACGATTATTGCCGCGGGTTTCGACCACGACGTCGTGACCAAGGTCGAACGCATGCTCTATCTTGCCGAATACAAGCGTCGCCAAGCGGCTCCGGGCGTGAAGGTGACGTTGAAGAATTTTGGCCGTGACCGGCGTTATCCGATCGTCAACCGGTTTCACGATCCAGGCATGGCGCTGCCGGAGCCTGACGAGAGCCTCGGCAAACCCGTCGCCATGGCCAAAGCCGGCGCTTCTGATTTTTGAGGCAGCCGCCTCGCGTCAATGTGGCTAAGGGCCCGGGGGTCAAGATCATAACCATGGTGATCGCTTCGCACCGTCGCAATCGACGGTTTTCCTGCGCGACTTATGGGTTTGGGCCCTAGTGAGAGACGGGCGCGGGTTGCGACTCCGATTGCGATGCCGACTCGGCTTGCAATGCCGACCGCGATAGGAACGGCGGCCCGACGACGCGCACTGGCTTGGCCGGGCCGGCGCCATCGGCTGCCGCCGGCGAAGGCGTGCTCGTCAGCGCGGCAGGTTTGACGGCGGTCGAAATCGCTGCCGGCTTGCCCGGCTGTTTCGGCGGCTGCGACAACATTTTTGCATTGCGGTCGTTAACGACAATGTCGCCGCTTTCGAGCGTGGTCGCGTCATCGGCATTCTTAAGCGCATCCGCCCAGCTCTGGCCGGCCGCGCGGCAGGAACAGCCGTTGACGACTTCCTTGCGATAGCGAAAGGCATTCGGTAGCGCCGTATAGGTCTGACCGCCGATCGACACCGCCTGATTCATATCCTCGCCGGGATTACGGAACGAATACAATTCCGCCTGCGACGCGGGGCATTGGCGCTGGCAGGCGCGCTCGTCGTCGGCAAATCGGCTGGGCACGGTCGAATACGAGATCGGAAAATAATAACCATCGCAAGCGCGCACGCAGACTGTGTGATAAGTGCCCGACGGCGCGCCGTCGCCGCTGGGATTGACGATCGTGCCGCCGCCGAATAGCGCATCGAAGAAGCTTTGCGGTCCGCTCACCGAGTTGGCAGCGGCGGTATATTGCGCGCCGCAACTGTTTTGCGCCAACTGTCCAATCAGCGCGCGGCGCTGGGCTTGCTGGCCGGTATCGCCGGTTTTGAGCTGTTCAACATCACTTATCATACGGTCGAGATTGCCGCGCATCTGCTGAATCTGCGAGGTGATCGGGCCGCATTGCGGCGACAGCGCCGAGAAAAACGCGAAAAACCCTTCGCCGGCGCAGCCCGCTTTGTGTGCTTGCGCGACCGCACGGTCGAGATCGGCCTGTTGCTTGGCGATGGCGTCTTCGGAGCGCTTGATCTGGTCGGCGCGGGCCGGATCGGCGGCGCCTTGGTCGAGCGAAGTAAGCTGACTTTCGAGCCGGACACAGACCGGGTTTGAGCCGGGCGGCGCGTTCGACGACAGCGGTGGATTGGAAGTCGGCGGAGGAGGGGGTGGCGGCGCGGCAATAGACTGCGCCCATACCATAGCCGGCGCCGCAGCCGAAATAGCCATAGCGGAAGCTGCCAACAGCGTGGCAAGCCGTCTCCGTTTCAAGGCGGCCTTGATCATGCCGTCCGATTTTTCGTTCATTGTCCCAGCCAGCTTGCGCCGCAGTGAATCAAGCCTCGCAATGGTGTCCAAAGTGTGAATGCCCCCGGTGCGGTGGATTGAAGTTCCTACAGTTCTGCGGCATCTAAAACCACATTGGAATTATAAACTTGCTCGTGTGCTTTCCGATTCCGAAGCTCGCTAAAAGCGCGTCGCAATGTGTGGCGAACTTCGCAATCGCGACCCTCGCGTCTATCACTCGGCGTCGGGCTGATTCTCCGGCCGCGCGCGGTCAAATGCCGCAATGGCGAGGCAAGCGCGGTCAACACCGACGATTTTCGGAAAACGCTCTAACGGCACGTTCAATCGTCTCGCATTGTAAACTTGTGGGACGAGGCACAGATCGGCCATCGTGATGTCGCTGCCGCATGTGAATGGGCCGGGCGTAATAAGCTCTTCGAGTGCTTCGAAGCCCGTGATGACCCAGTGACGATACCATTCGTCGATCGCGCTTTGCTGCTGGGCCATGTTATTTTTCAGGTAGCGCAACAGGCTGGTATTATTGAGCGGATGAATATCGCAGGCGATGAGTTCGGCGAACGCGCGCACGCGGGCGCGATCAAGCGGGTCTTTGGGCAGAAAGGGCGGTTGTGGGTGCGTTTCGTCCAGATATTCGATGATGGCAAGCGACTGGATGAGAACGTCACCTGCCGTCGTGACCAAAACCGGCACGCGCATCTGCGGATTGATCGCGCGAAATTCCGGCCGCTTGTTGTGCCCGCCATCCTTGACGAGGTGAACGGACTGCGTTTCGTAGGCGATGCCTTTGAGACTGAGCGCAATCCGCACCCGGTACGCGGCAGAGGAACGGAAATAAGAATAAAGCTTCACACTCCACCCATGCCGCCGTTCAGTTTGTCCGCCTCGGTGACAAGTTGCGCGGAACGGTCGGCGATCTGTTGCAGAGCGCGGTGGAATGCGTCGCGGTCGTTGGGCGTCAGAATGTCGGTGAGCCTTCGGGCGAATTCGAGCGCGTGCGGCGCCAGCTCCTCGTAGATCGTCCGCCCCGCGGGGGTCAGTGAAATGAACGATTCCCGCATATCCGCCCGATTGGTGCGGCGCAGCAGAAGCTTGCGTTTTTCCAGAATGGCGACCGCTCGCGACACTTTGGTCTTGTGCATATGGGTGTGGGTGCCGATGGCTTTGCCGGTCATGACGCCGAATTGCCCGAGCGTAACCAGCACGCGCCATTCCGGTACGCCGATGCTGTAACGGCTGGAGTAAACGCGCGACAGCGCCTGGGAAACCAGCGTCGCCACTAGGTTGAGCTGATAAGGGAGAAAATGTTCCAGTTTCAACGGCGCCCGTTCACCGTTGGTCGCCGGATTCGCATCGATGCGGATGCGGCTTTCCATAGCACTCTGCCCAGTCATGGCGCGAACATGACCGAACTTAGGAGCCCATGCAACGCCATCCCGGTGCATTCTTGTTCGTGTAAGTTCCATTTGTGATGAAATAGAATTCCACCTTGCGGTGTTTATGTCCTTTCAGAGTTATTTTAGCGCACCACTACAACGCGCAATGCTACGGGGGCGGCCGATGCGGCTCTCTCTGTGAGCGAGCGCCCGACTAACGTCTGAGCGCGTGGCATCGTAGGCGGCGTCAAGGGCGGATGGATTCCACCCCAATTGGCGCGAAGTCAAATTAGCGCGCGCACTCGATGGCGACAAATTCGTCGCACTGACGTCCTTGGCAGGAGCCAGGTCCACTCGTCGGGGTGGCGCCGGTGATGTCGTCCCGGTCCACCTTTCGAAACGACAGCGCCTGTTCGTACGCATGGGAGTGACAATAGCTATTCGCCACCGTCGTGCCGCAAGGGGCGCTGGAGCTCAGACAGCGATCGACGCCATAACCGTCGGCGTCATTGGCGACGATGAACATGCGCTTGTCGGCGTGCGCCGCGACGCCACCGAGAATAACGCTCAGAACAGCCGCTAGCGCGGTGACAATACGCAATAGTTGCCCCGAATAGGGCGAAACCAGCCCAGCCCATTGCCGGTCCCGAAACGTCACAATGCGGCGCTAGAGTTAAGCCTTCGTTAAGTAACTCGATCCAAACAGATTAAGGAGGAGCGCCTTGTGCGGCGCGGATCGGCAAAACGCTGAAAAACGGGGACCTTGACGCGATGCCCCGTCTCTACCATTGTGCGCGCCATGAACGGTCGCCTGAATGTCTGCGGCATTTGCCGGGAGATTATTCGCTAGCGCCAAACGCTGGCTGCGGCCGTCTTTTTCTCATCGTCGAGACCCAGACACGCCCCGGCCAGCAGGCCAAGGGCCTATGTCGCGACGCACTTTGTCGTTGCGACAAACCGCCTAGGGTTGTGACGAGATGACGGAGCTCAAGCTCTACGACACGCTCAGCCGCGAAAAGCGCGCATTTGCGCCGCTCGATCCCGCCAACGTGCGCATGTATGTGTGCGGGCCGACGGTCTACGACTTCGCCCATATCGGCAATGCGCGACCGGTGATCGTCTTCGACGTGCTGTTCCGGCTGTTGCGCCATATCTACGGCGCCGATCACGTCACTTACGTTCGCAACATCACCGACGTCGACGACAAGATCAATGTGCGCGCCGCGGAGGAATATCCGGCGTTGCCGCTGAACGAGGCGATCCGCAAGGTCACCGATGCGACCGACCGGCAGTTTCACCGAGACATTGCCGCGCTCGGCTGCCTGCCGCCGACATTCGAGCCGCGCGCCACCGAGCATATCGCCGAGATGCGCACGATGATCGAGCGGCTGGTGAAATCCGGCAATGCGTATGTCGAGCAGGATCACGTGCTATTCAGTGTCGCGTCGATGCCCGATTACGGCAAATTGGCGCGGCGTTCACTCGACGAGATGATTGCCGGCGCCCGTGTCGAGGTCGCACCGTATAAGCGCGCGCCCATGGATTTCGTGCTGTGGAAACCCGCGAAACCCGCCGAGCCGGCATGGCCGTCGCCCTGCGGCATTGCCGCGCCTGGGCGCCCCGGCTGGCATATCGAATGCTCGGCGATGTCGTGGCGATATCTCGGCGAGATTTTCGACATCCATGGCGGCGGCATCGATCTCGTGTTTCCGCATCACGAAAACGAAATCGCGCAGTCGCGCTGCGCCTTCCACACGCCGGTGATGGCGAATTACTGGATGCACAACGGCTTTCTCCAGCTCGAAGGCGAGAAGATGTCGAAGTCGCTCGGTAATTTCGTGACAATCAACGAACTGCTGAAGGATTGGCCGGGCGAAGCGGTGCGGCTGGCGATGCTTCAGACGCATTACCGTCAGCCGCTCAATTGGACCATCAAAGGCTTGCGCGAGGCGCAGAAGGTACTTGACCATTGGTACGCGCTGACCGCCGATGTGATGCCCGGACTCTTATGCGCCGATGCGCTCGATGCGCTCGCGGACGATTTGAACACCCCGAAGGCCGTCAGCGCCCTGCACGACTTGCGCGCCGAAGCGTCGAAAGGCAGCAAGCCGGCGAGCGCCTGCCTGAAGGCAAGCGCGCGACTGATCGGTCTGTTGCAGGAAACCGCCGCCGAATGGACCGGCTTCCGGCCGGCATCGGTCACTGTCGATGAAGCGGAAGTCGCCAAGCTCATCGCAGCGCGAAACGCGGCGCGGCAATTGAAGGACTTTCAGGAATCGGATCGCATCCGCGACGAGCTCGCCCGAATGGGCATCGTCCTAAAAGACACCAAGGATGGCACCACGTGGGAGATCGCGCGATGAACGCCCGTCCTCAGGCAAAACTCGCGATGCGGCCGATGCTGCCGGACGATGTGCCGTTGCTTGGGGAGATTTTTCGCGCCGCGATCGAGGAATTGACAGCCGACGATTACAGCAAGGCGCAGCAGGAAGCCTGGGTATCGGCGGCGGACGATGAGGGAGAGTTCGGCGCGAGACTTGGGAGCGAGCTTACATTGGTGGCGACCTACGACGGAGCCGCGGTCGGCTTCGCCTCGCTCGCCGATAACACTCGCATCGACATGCTCTACGTGCATCCGGCCGCGTCGGGGCAGGGGGCGGGAGCGATGCTGTGCGACGCGCTGGAAAAGCTCGCCGCGGCGCGCGGTAGCAAGGAACTGACGGTCGATGCCAGCGACTCGGCGCGCGGCTTTTTCGAAAAGCGCGGGTTTTCGGCGCAAAGCCGCAACACCGTCTCGCTTGGCGGTGCGTGGCTCGCCAACACGACCATGAAAAAGCCGCTTACCGCGGGGGGAGGCCAGCCATGACACAGTTAGCGGCAAAGACCTCAGCACGTGAGCGACTTTATCTGTTCGACACGACGCTGCGCGACGGCGCGCAGACCAACGGCGTCGATTTTACGCTTGTCGACAAGATCGAGATCGCGCGCATGCTCGATGAGCTCGGCGTCGACTATGTCGAGGGCGGTTATCCCGGCGCCAATCCGACCGACACGAACTTCTTTGCCGAACGGCGGCCGATGCGCGGAAGGCTCACGGCCTTCGGCATGACGCGCCGGCCTGGCCGCTCGGCCTCCAACGATCCGGGCCTCGTGGCGCTGCTCGATGCCAAGGCGGATGCGATATGTTTCGTCGCCAAATCCTGGGATTACCATGTGCGCGTCGCGCTTGAGACGACCGAGGAGGAAAACCTGGCGTCGATCCGCGACAGTGTTCGGGCGGCAAAGGCCAAGGGTCGCGAAGTCCTGCTTGATTGCGAGCATTTTTTCGACGGCTACAAGGCCAATCCGGCCTACGCGCTGGCCTGCGCCAAGACCGCTTACGAGGAAGGCGCGCGCTGGGTGGTGCTGTGCGACACCAATGGCGGCACGCTGCCGCACGAGATCGAGCGCATCGTCGGCGAAGTTTGCAAAACAATCCCGGGCGACCGTGTCGGCATCCATGCCCATAACGACACCGAACAGGCCGTCGCCAATAGTTTTGCGGCGGTGCGCGCCGGCGCGCGTCAGATTCAGGGAACGCTCAACGGGCTTGGCGAACGATGCGGCAACGCTAATCTCGTTTCCATCATCCCGACGCTAAAGCTCAAAGCCGAATATGCCGCGCGGTTCGATATCGGCATAACCGATGAGGCGCTTGGCCGCTTGCTGC
Organism: Xanthobacteraceae bacterium; assembly: GCA_049285335.1. Lineage (GTDB taxonomy): Bacteria > Pseudomonadota > Alphaproteobacteria > Rhizobiales > Xanthobacteraceae > BOG-931. Next base: position 9,636 of record JBAPZR010000697.1, read on the forward strand.
CGATTTCGCACCGGCTCGATGAATTGCTCAATCGCGCGCCCGATCGGCACGCGCCCTATGTCGGCGAAAGCGCATTCGCCACCAAAGCCGGCATCCATGCGTCAGCGATCGTGAAAGAACCCAAGACCTATGAGCATGTCGCGCCCGAACGTGTCGGCAACAAGCGCAAACTCTTGGTGTCCGACCAGGCTGGCCGATCGAATGTTCTGGCGGAGCTCGAACGGATCGGTCTTTCGCTCGATAAGGAGGACACTCGCGTCACGCGGCTGCTCGACGAAGTCAAGGAACGCGAAGCCATCGGCTACGCCTATGAAGCGGCTGACGCCTCGTTCGAACTCTTGGCGCGGCGGACGCTTGGGCAGGTGCCGCATTATTTCGACGTCGAGAAATTCGACGTCAATGTCGAGCAGCGCATCAATGCGAAGGGCGAGCGGGTGACCGTGAGCCAAGCGGTGGTGAAGCTGAAGGTCGGCAACGAGGAGCTCATCTCGGTTGCCGAAGGCATCGGACCAGTCAACGCGCTCGACCTCGCGTTGCGTAAGGACCTCGGCAAGTATCAAAGCTTCATCACCGGTCTCGAATTGACCGACTATCGCGTGCGCATCCTCAACGGCGGTACCCAGGCCGTCACGCGCGTCTTAATCGAAAGCACCGACGAGACCGGCGATCACTGGCGGACCGTCGGCGTTTCGGCCAACATCATCGACGCGTCGTTCCAGGCCTTGATGGATTCCATCGTCTATAAGCTCATGAAATCCGGCGCGCCGGCGTGAGGGATTTGCTCTAGTTGCGGGCCCGCAAAAGATCAAAGGCGTCCCATGATCGATCATGTCTCCTTGGCCGTGCGCGATCTCGCCCGAGCGGAAGCCTTCTACACGGCGCTGCTGGCGCCGCTTGGCATGGCGAAACAGCGGGAGTGGCCGGGTGCCGCGGTCGGTTTCGGCAAGAAATATCCGGAATTCTGGATCAACCGGCGCGATGCGATGGACAGTATCCCGCAGCATAGCGGCGTGCACATTTGCCTGCGCGCGCCCGACACAAACGCTGTCGATGCGTTCCATGCCGCCGCCATCAAATCCGGCGGCGTTTCTGATGGCGCACCGGGGCCGCGCAAGCAATACCACGACGGTTATTATGCCGCCTTCGTGCGCGATCCGGACGGCAACCGCATCGAGGCGGTTACCTTTCTGCAGAGGGACGGCGTCCGCCAATAGCGCGACACGGTTCGCGCTGGCTTCGACATCACAGCCGTTCGGTCGGGATTGCCATCGCCTTTTCTGCTTCGGTGACGCCGCTCGCCGCCTGCCGCAGCATCGGCAGAATATCCTCGACGCGCTCGGCCACAAGAAAATCGACGGGCAGCGATGCCGGCAAGAATTTCCGTTCGCGCATATGGGCGAGGAGCGTGAGCAGCGGGTCCCAATACCGGCTGATATTAGCGATGAGGATCGGCTTGCGATGGCGCCCAAGCTGAGCCCAGGTGAGCTGCTCGACGAGTTCTTCCAGCGTACCGATCCCGCCTGGCAAAGCGACGAAAGCGTCGGCGTGATCGAACATCGCGCGTTTGCGCTCATGCATGTCGCGCGTCACGATGAGGTCTTGGCTGAGCCGGCGCGGGCGTTCGCGAGTCGTGAGAAATTCAGGGATAATTCCCATCGCCGTGCCGCCGTGCGAAATCGCGGCTTTGGCGAGCGCGCCCATCAAGCCGACCGAGCCGCCGCCATAGACGAGGCGCACGCCGTTCTCGGCAAGGATTTTGCCGAATCGGGCCGCGGCTTCGCTGAAAATCGGGTCGCTCCCCGCGCTCGATCCGCAATAGACGCAGACCGCGTTGATTTCACTCATGGATTGATTCTCATTGAATGAACGAATGTGGCGTCGATCGACGCCTGTCGCAAGCGTCATATGAGAAAAAGCTCCTTAGGGAAACAAAACCGGGCGGAGTGACTACCTCATATAACGACCAAGCCCGCCGCCGCGTTCCCCCATTCAAGCGCCGAGGTTCGAGCGGAAATTTTCTTCGATGCGACTGCATCAATCGCGACGGAATGTTCGTTGGGTGTTGTCGGCGGCAAAGTCCGCGAGCACCGTTTCGCCGGCGATAGCGGTTTGACCTTCATCGGTCAACGCGCGCGTTCCTTCCGGAAGATAGATATCGACACGCGAACCAAAGCGGATCATGCCGATGCGCTGGCCTGTCCTAAGTGTTTCCTTTTCGCGCACGAAAGACACAATTCGTCTGGCCACGAGGCCCGCGATCTGAACGACCGCGACGCGCTGACCGGCTTTGGTGGCGATCACAGTTGCGTTTCGCTCATTGACCTCGCTTGCCTTATTCAGATCAGCGCTGATGAACTGCCCGGGGTGATAAGCGATGCGCTCGATCCGCCCTGCGACCGGGCTGCGGTTGATGTGGCAGTCGAATACGCTCATGAATATGGAAATGCGCGGCAGCGGCCGCTCGCCGAGTTCCAGTTCCTTGGGCGGCACGGCGTTTACGATCTGGCTGACGCGGCCGTCCGCCGGCGCTACGACGATGCCGTCCCGCATCGGGGTAACGCGCGGCGGATCGCGAAAGAAATAGGCGCACCACACCGTGCCGATAGCCGCGAGCCAGCCGAGCGGCGGCGCCAACCAGAACAGAACAACCGCCGCGATCGCAAACGTGCCCACGAAGGGATAACCTTCCGGGTGGAGGGGGGTCAGCTGCCGGCTGATGGAATCGATAACGGACATGGCGGCCTTTTACTTTTGCGCTTCCTTGTCACCGCACGGCGAGGAACGCAAGCGCGCTCACTCGGCGGCGTCCGCGGTGGGAAACAGATCGCCTCCCGCGTCATGCTCCTCATCGGGCAATTGCGGCGGATTGCGATTGGGCGTGGTGTTGTCTTCTCCGACCTCGGCCAGGATCTCGCGCGCAAATTGCGCTTCGCGCTGCCGGTTCCACATGCCGGCGTAAAGGCCGCCAAGCGCGAGCAGTTCGCGGTGCGTGCCGCGCTCGATGATCGCGCCGCGGTCGAGCACCAAAATCTCGTCGGCGTTGACGATGGTGGAAAGCCGGTGGGCGATGACAAGCGTGGTGCGGTTCTCGGACACGCGATCGAGCTCGTCCTGGATGTCCTTTTCGGTGTGGCTGTCGAGCGCCGACGTCGCCTCGTCGAGCAGCAAAATCGGCGGCGCCTTGAGGATAGTGCGGGCGATCGCGACACGCTGCTTCTCGCCCCCAGAGAGCTTTAGTCCGCGCTCGCCGACCTCGGTCTCGTAGCCCTTCGGTGCGCGGCGAATGAAGCCGTCGATCTGCGCCTGGCGTGCCGCTTCTTCGACTTCGGCGTCGCTCGCATCCCAGCGCCCGTAGCGGATGTTGTAGCGGATGGTGTCGTTAAACAGCACGGTATCCTGCGGCACCATGCCGATCGCCGCGCGCAACGAGGCTTGCGTCACGCCGCGGATATCCTGGCCGTCGATGAGAATGCGGCCGCCGGTGACGTCGTAAAAGCGGAATAACAGCCGCGAAATGGTCGACTTGCCGGCGCCTGACGGACCGACAATGGCGACGGTGTGACCGGCGGCAACCTCGAAGCTGAGATCGCACAGAATGGACCGCTCCGGTTCATAGGCAAACGATACGTTCTCGAAGCGAATGCCGCCGGTGCGCACCTGCAGCGCCCGCGCCCCGGGCTGGTCCTCGATTTCCGGTTTGCGCGCCAAAAGCGAGAACATGATCTCGATGTCGATCACTGCCTGTTTAATCTCGCGATACACCATGCCCATGAAATTCAACGGCGTGTAAAGCTGGATCATCATCGCATTGATCATGACGAAATCGCCGACGGTGTTGGTGCCGCGCTCGATGCCGTAAGCGCACAGCACCATCGCGGCGGCAAGTCCGATCGTGAAAATGACCGCCTGTCCGGCATTGAGCACCGACAGCGACACATAGGCCTGCACGCTGGCGTCCTCATAGCGCGCCATCGACCGATCGTAGCGCTTCGCCTCGCGCTCTTCGGCGGAGAAATATTTGACGGTTTCGTAGTTCAGGAGCGAATCGATTGCCTTGGCGTTGGCGTCGCTATCGCTCTCATTCATCTTGCGGCGAATATTGATGCGCCATTCGGTCGCGTAATAGGTGAACAGCATATAGAACGCGACCGTGATGCCGATAACGACGACGTAGCGCCAATCGAAATGAAGGAGCAAGACGGCAACGATCAACACCAGCTCCACGATCGTCGGCGCCAGTTGCAACAGCACCATGCGCACGATCGTCTCGATGGCGTTGCGGCCGCGTTCGAGCACGCGCGTTAATCCGCCGGTCTTGCGTTCGAGATGAAAGCGCAGCGACAACAGATGCATATGCTCGAACGTGAGCATGGCGAGACGCCGCACCGCGTGCATCGCCACTTTGGCGAAGATGCCGTCGCGCCATTGCGTGAGAAGACCCATCACGATGCGCGTGCCGCCATAGGCGATCGTCATCACGATCGGCGCCGCGAATACCCAAGCGAGCCAGTTGCCCGGCCCCACTGGCGCGGTACCGTGGCCAGCCAGCGCGTCAGTCGCCCATTTGAATGTGAACGGCACCGCGATGGTTGCAAACTTCGCCAGAAAAAGAAGAACGGTCGCGAACACCACACGCGCTTTCAGATCGCGGCGATCGGCTGGCCAAATGTAAGGCCACAGATGCACCACCGTCGTCATCAAACTGCCGCCGTCGGAGAGGCTACGCCCGAGCCGCTCTGTCGATTGTTGAAAGTCTCTCATCTCAAACCTGCAGAATCTCTCTCATGTTCTCTATCATATAGAGATCGCGACTTAACTACCTTCCGATTGCGCGCTTGTGTGGGAAAGATCGGGACAATAACTCTGCCACCCGGTGACTGTAACCGGAGTAGCGACCGTGTCCTTCAATCCGCAGCAAGCATCGGCCGCGACCGAGAGCGGCGTCAATCCAAAAAACACGCCGCCGCTTGAGCCGAATTGGCTCGAACTCTGGTACCAGCCGAAGATCGACAGCCAAACGCTTTCCTTGAAAGGCGCCGAAGCGCTTTTGCGCATGCGTCATCCCCACTTGGGGATCGTGCAGCCGGCGAGTTTCATACCTGAGGATGGCGACCCGCGTTTTCAAGCGCTGTCGCAATTTGTCATCGATCAAGCCATCGCCGACTGGCACAGTTTGCTCGCCGAACAGCGCCCCGTCGATATCTCGATCAATCTTCCCATGTCGTTTCTGCGCGATGGCGCATGCCTGGACTATCTTTATCGACAGCTGCCGGATCACGCGGCCTTCGACGGAATCATGGTCGAGGTCAACGGCACCGAGGTCACGCGCAGCCTGTCACTCATCGCGGACCTCGCCGACCAAATGCGATTCCGTAATGTCGGAATTTCCATTGACGATCTCGGCGCAGAATGGCCGGACCTTGCGGGTCTTGCGGAATTTCCGTTCGTTGAAATCAAAGTCGATCGCGCTTTCGTCGGCGGCTGCGCGCATGATCGCCTGAAACGAAATGTGTGCCGCCAAATAGTCGATCTCGCCAACCATTACGGCGCGCGCACCGTCGCCGAAGGTGTGGAGACAAGTGCCGACTTTATCGTCGCGCGGGATTTGGGTTTCGACCTCGTTCAGGGCTTTCTTTTCGCGAGGCCCATGGATCTGCGCCAATTCACGCGCACCATGCTTGGGCAACCGGTGACGATGCCGCGCGCCGATTGGCCGTTGACCGTGGCAAACGCCGAGTAAATTCGTAAGGGAGGCGACCGTCCAGCGTTATTATTTTCATCTCTGCGCCCCAGATCAGGATTTTCACGATCCTATCGGCAGCGATCTGTCCGATGTTCGCGCCGCGCATTCCAGGGCAATGCTCCTGGCCGATCGTATCATGGTGTTTTCGGGGTTCGCCGATCAGGTCCGCGATTTTCGTCGATGGACGGTGCGGGTGACGGACGCACACCAGAATCTGCTCATGACGGTCCTGTTCCCGGTTCACTTTCCTCGTGGCAAATGGAAATCCGCCGTAACCGAAGGCGTGCGCCCGATGATGTCGGATCTCGACGCAATCGTGACTGCAAAACGGCCACCGGCAAGGCTCGCGCCAACCGGGCTCGTCCAATCGGGACGGCCGTGACGAAATATCCCGCCGACAAGGCTGCGGGACGGGGAGCGCCGATGGCGGCCAAGCGTGAAAAAGACTATATTCGCGCAATGGCTTGGCAATCATCCGAGTTTGGCAATCCGCGGCGCCGGCGCTTCCGCCGTATTCCGGTGCGCACGCTTGCGCCGAACGTCGTAACGCTATTGGCGATGTGCGCCGGCTTGACCGGCATCCGCATGGCGTTCGAGAACCGCTACGTGCTGGCGCTTGCCGCGATTGTTTTTGCGGCAATCCTCGACGGCCTAGACGGCCGTCTGGCGCGATTCCTCAAAGGCACTTCGCGGTTCGGCGCCGAGCTCGACAGCCTCTCCGATTTTGTCAATTTTGGCGTTGCGCCAGCGCTCATCCTCTATTTCTGGGGGCTGCACGACCTGCAATCGGCCGGATGGATCGCGGCGATGGTGTTCGCAATTTGCGCCGGCCTTCGGCTCGCGCGCTTCAATGTGATGGCCGAGGATCCCGACCGGCCTGCTTGGGCGAGCAACTTCTTTGTCGGAGTGCCGGCCCCCATGGGCGCTATTGCGGTGTTGCTGCCGATCTACCTCGTGTTCCTTGGCGTGCCCCATTCGACGTTTTTGATTTGGGCGACGCTGTTCTACACGCTCGTTATCGCGATCCTGATGGTGTCGCGGCTACCGGTATTTTCCGGCAAACGCGTCGGCACGCGGGTGCCGCCGGAAATGGTCGGTCCGCTTATTGTCTTAATGGTGTTGTCGATTGCGCTGCTTATTGCCTATCCGTGGATATTGCTCTCGGTCGGCACACTCGCTTATCTCGTGAGCCTGCCGTTCGGCTGGCTGTCCTATCGCGGTTATGTACGGCGATCGCGCGAGACCATGGGGGAAACAATGCCGGGAAGGATACTGGCGCCGCCTCCCGTCGGCGACGGCGTCGTGCGGCCGAACGATCAAGCTGATCGCCCGTCACGCCTCAATTAAATAGAGCTGCCGCTGGCTGTCGCCGTCAGGACATTCCTTGATGCGCATTGCACGACGCACTTTCTTGGCTTCTTCAATCGCGTCAGTCGCGGCCCCTGCCGTTGTGCGCGTGGCTTACGCCGACACGGCGTCGCTCACGCTGAAACTGCACCATGCGTTCTCGGCGGTCTCGAGCGTGCATGACAAATTCCTAGTGCCATGGGCGCGCAAGGTGGAAGCGGATTCGGGCGGCCGCCTTCACATCGATATCTTTCCCTCGATGCAGCTCGGCGGCGCGCCGGCGGCGCTTTTCGATCAAGCGCGCGACGGTGTCACCGACATCGTTTGGACCGCCCCGAGCCTCACGCCCGACCGGTTTCCGAAGATCGAAACTTTCGAGTTGCCCTTTCTGGTGTCGAGCCGCTCATTGGTTAGTTCGAAAGCACTTGTTGATTTCGCTGCGGTCAATCTCAAGGACGAATTTCGCGAAGTTTACCCGCTTTGCTTCTCTTGTTCCGATCGGGCCGTGCTACACGCCACCGGGCCGATACGCACGACCGAGGACGTCAAGAACCTCAAAATCCACGTGCAAACGCGCCTGGTGGGCGAAGCCATGCGTGAACTCGGCGCGCACCCGGTTCCTATGCCAAGCACGCAGCTTCCGGACGCGCTCGCCGAGCATGTTGTCGATGCCTGCATCGACCCGTGGCACGTCGTGCCGCCCTTGCGGCTCAACGATCTGCTGCGATCGCATACGGAATTCTCCGATGCTTCGCCCGGTGGCAGGACTTACGTGCTGGCGATGAACAGGGGCGTCTACGATCGGCTGCCGCGCGACCTTAAAACCGTAATCGACAATAATTCGGGTCAATTCGCGGCCACCATGGCCGGCGCCATGTGGGATCTTCAGGCGGCGGCCGTCGCCAATACGGCGGTTGAACGCGGCGACCTCATCGTGACGCTGTTGCCGGATGCGGTCACCCATTGGCGCAAGGCCACCGAGCCCGTCGTCGAGGCTTGGCGGAAGGAGATGAAGGAGCAAAAAATCGACGGCGCCAAACTCCTTCTCGGCGCCCACGCGCTCTTGGCTAAGTACGCGAACGAACCGCAGCCGCATCCCTCGCAGCCGACGCCGTCCGAGCAACAGGCCGCCACGCAGCCGCAAGCCGCGCCACAGCCGACACGCGAAATCAACAACGCGCCGTCCAACCGATCGCTGCCCAATAGCACACCGCCCGCGCGCTCGACCGCGGCGCCGATCGGGCCTACGGCCAAGCCGGCGTCGCAACCGCCGGCGCCGCACGTCGCGACACCCGCGCCTGGACCTGCACCTGGACATGCGTCTGGACCGGCGGCCATTCCGTCGCCGACAACGATTGCAAAGCGAGTGTCGCCCGCGCCGCCGCCGCAAGCGACGGCGCCGGCAGCGCCACAGCCCAGGGTAGCGGCTCCTGCGCCGCTGACAGCGCCACCCCCGGCCGCGCCACCTCCAGCAGCGTCTGCTGCTCCCGCAGTAGCGCCGCCGCCTGGGACAGCCTCGGTCGCGCCGGCAGCGAAGGCGACTGCCGCGCCGGTCGTTGCACCGACACCTGCGCCTGTTCCTGCGCCTGTTTCTGCGCCACCGCCGTCAGTCGCTGCTGCGCCGCCGCCACCGCACGCGCCGCCCGTTCCGAAGCCGGTGCCGAAAACGGTCGATATTCCGCTTTAGCAACAAAAAATTCGGAAGCGCGGGAATCGAACGTCGCGGTTACAAGTTCGGTGGATGGCCTGGCATTAGATCATAGGGATGCGCCCAGCCCGGCAATGCGCGGATGCGGCCGAGCCAAGCGCCGATGTTTTTATGTTGCGCCGCGACGTCGAAGCCGAATTCCTCGACCGGATAATAGAGGTAGGCGACAAGCGAAATGTCGGCGATTGTCGGTTCGTTGCCGAGAACGAAGGGCGCTCCCGAAAGCCGCTTATCGACGATCGCGAGATTGCCGTCGATGCGGCCTTTGAGAAATGCCAACACGGCAGGATCGCCCGGCGGCCGCGCGAAATTCTTCAGAAAACGATAAACACCGAGAAAACCGTTGACTTTCTGATTGTCAAAGATGATCCAGCGCAACGCCTCAAGCCGCGCGTCCTCGCCCTGCGGTCGGAAACGGCCGGTTCGCTCGGCGAGATAAGTCAAGATCACCCCGGATTGGCTGAGCTTCTTAGCGCCATGCACAAGAACCGGCACTTCACCCATTTCATTGACTTCGGCGCGGTATTTGGGCGTGCGCGTCTCGCCGCCCTTGAAAAAATCGACGTAGACCGGCTGCCAGTCGGCGCCGACCAAATTGAGCATCAACGCCGCGCGATAGGCGTTGCCGGATTGCGCGAAGCAATGGAGCTGATATTCGGACATGAAATCTCCTCGGGGGTGGCTGCGATGCGTCGTTGAAAATGCTACGGCCGGACAAGCGTCATTGCGCCGCCGCTGGTTGCTTGACCTTGGAAGCGCCCATCGGAGAATGACAGCTGCACCAGCGCCTGTCCCTTGTGATCGTGAATGATCAGGGTGTCGTGCTCATAGGTCCATTTGCGACTGGTAAAAAAATTGCCGGGGCAGCCGCCCGCCGGCGCAATCGATCCTTCGGCCGTGCCAGGCGTGTCGGCGAATGTCATGAGGCATGCGCCGCCGCCGGCCATCGACAGCCTCCATTTGCCGGCGAGGTCGATGGGCGGCGGTTGCGGGGACGGCGTCGCCGGGGGTGGCGTCGCGGCAGCAGTTTGTTCGGGCTGCGCGTCGCCGAATTGGTGTGTACTGGTGCAGGCGCTCACCGCCGCAAGCGCCAGTGCAAGGATGGCGATCGTCGCCCTGTTTCTGCCGGAACCGGTGCGCATTGCCGTGATCATCCGAGAGTGCGGCCGATGCTTGATTGAGCCGAGAAACAAACAAATTAGGCGCGGCAGCGAACTGTGTCACTGCACTTAAGGTGAGGGATCTTCATTTCATCGTCGGGATGACGAACTCGGCGCCCTCTTTGGTGCCGGATGGCCAACGCGCGGTCACGGTCTTGGTCTTGGTGTAGAAGCGCACGGCATCCGGCCCATGCTGGTTGAGGTCGCCGAAACCCGAGCGCTTCCAACCGCCGAATGTGTAATAGGAGAGCGGCACCGGAATCGCAAAATTCACCCCGACCATGCCGACCTGCACGCGGCTTGTGAAATCGCGCGCCGTGTCACCGTCGCGCGTGAAGATGGCGACGCCATTGCCATATTCGTGCTCCGACGGCAATCGCACCGCCTCTTCGTAATCCTTGGCGCGCACCACCGAAAGCACCGGTCCAAAAATCTCTTCTTTGTAGATGCGCATATCCGGCTTGACGTCGTCGAACAGACAGCCGCCGATGAAATTGCCGTTCTCGTAGCCCTGAAGCTTGAATTTGCGGCCGTCGACAACGAGCTTGGCGCCTTCCTTGATGCCGTCCTCGATATAGCCGCACACCTTGTCGAGGAGCTCGCGCGTGACCATGGGCCCGTAATCGACTTGCGGGTCGCTCGCGGGTCCGATTTTGAGGCTCTCGACGCGTGGGACGAGCTTTTGCACGAGCGTGTCGGCGGTCTTCTGGCCCACCGGCACCGCGACCGACACCGCCATGCAACGTTCGCCGGCGGAGCCGTAGCCGGCGCCGATCAGCGCATCGACCGCCTGATCCATGTCAGCGTCAGGCATGACGATCATGTGGTTCTTAGCGCCGCCGAAACACTGGACGCGTTTGCCGTGCGCAGTACCGGTGGCGTAAATGTATTCGGCGATCGAGGACGAACCGACGAACCCGATCGCTTTCACGCGCGGGTCGGTGAGGAGGCAGTCGACGGCAACCTTGTCGCCGTTGACCACGTTAAGCACCCCTTCGGGCAGTCCAGCCTTGACGAACAGCTCTGCAATGCGCATCGGAACCGATGGATCGCGTTCGGACGGCTTGAGGATAAATGAATTGCCGCAGGCGATTGCGGGCGCGCATTTCCACAGCGGGATCATGGCCGGGAAATTGAAAGGCGTGATGCCGGCGACAACGCCGAGCGGCTGGCGCACGGAGAAAAGATCGATGCCGGGTCCAGCGCCCTCGCTATACTCACCCTTCATGAGATGGGGAATGCCGCAGGCAAACTCGACGACTTCGAGGCCCCGCTGAATGTCGCCTTTGGAGTCGGCGAAGGTCTTGCCGTGCTCGGAGGAGAGGAGCCGAGCGAGTTCGTCGTATTCGCTCTGGATGAGTTCCAGGAACCTGAACATGACCCGGGCGCGACGCTGCGGATTGGTGGCCGCCCAAGCGGGGAAGGCCGCCTGGGCGTTGGCGATCGCTTTCTCGACTTCCGATTTATCGGCCAGCGCGACTTTGGCTTGCACTTCGCCAGTATTGGGGTTGAAGACGTCGCCAAAACGCCCCGACGTCCCTTTGACCGCCTTGCCACCGATAAAATGACCGATCTCACGCATCGTCCTGTCTCCCTGGATCAAAGCCGTGATCACCGCACGACCCTGATCGCTTATTTCTGGCCCCTGGTTTTGGCCGCCCGATCAGTGTGGTGGATTTGAGGTTCCTACTGTTCTGCGGCGCTCTCGTATAGGACCTTCAAATCCAAAAACTACACTAGAATTATAAACTTGCTCTAGTGTCCTCTCGATTCCAAAGTTCGCTGAGAAACTTGCCGCAAGGTGGCGATCCGACCGCTCTATCTAGCGTTTCGGCGTTCCTGTGTCGCTCCGCGTCCATTGGGCCGCTAGCCGGCTTGGTTCAGCGCTCCTATGTCCTTCGCGAAACGTTCGTCTGCAAACGGTGGGTGCATGATTGCGATCCTTGCCGATGACTCCACGGTCCGATGGGTGTATAGGCGCGCCTCGGCCGCACCTTGGGCGCCATATTCGGAGTAGGGGCGGGACAACGTCCCATTCAATATCCATGACAAATAGCGTGAGTGCCGCTGTTCCGGGAAGCGAAATGCAGGGGAACGGCGCTAGCGGCGTGCATAATGCCGGACTGTGGGCGCTTGCAGTCGGCAGCATCGGCGTCGTCTACGGCGATATCGGCACCAGCCCCCTTTATGCGCTTCGGGTCGCAATAGTCTCCGCATCCGAGGCCGGCCAGGCCGCGCTGACCCGGGCCACCGTGATCGGCGTGGTGTCGCTCATTCTGTGGGCGCTCTTCATTATCGTCACCTTGAAATACGTGGTGATCCTGTTGCGCGCCGATAATAACGGCGAGGGCGGCACGCTCACGCTGATGGCGCTGGCCTCGCGCGCGGTCGGCCGCATGGGGAGAGGCGTCGGCGTGGTCGCGCTTCTTGGCATTACCAGTGCCGGCCTGTTCTACGGTGACGCTGTCATTACGCCGGCGCTGTCGGTTCTCTCCGCGGTGGAAGGCATCGACGTGGCGACGCCTGCATTCCACGAATATGTCGTGCCGCTCACGGTCATCGTCCTGCTCGCGCTGTTCGCGGTGCAGTCGCGCGGCACCGCCAAAGTTGCGGCGCTGTTCGGTCCCATCATGATGGTCTGGTTCATTGCGATCGCGATTCCGGGCATTACCTGGGTAGCAGCCGATCCGGAGGTGTTGTGGGCGCTCAATCCGCTTTACGGGTTAAGCTTCCTCCTGCATCACGGCATCATCGGCCTCTATACGCTTGGCGCGGTATTCCTCGCCGTCACCGGCGCCGAGGCCCTTTATGCGGATCTCGGACATTTCGGACGAGGACCGATCCGAATTGCCTGGCTCGTCGTGGTGCTGCCGTCGCTCGCTTTGAATTATCTGGGACAGGGCGCGCTGGTGATCGCCGACCGTAAGGCGGTCGAGAACCCGTTCTTTCTGCTCTATCCCGGCTGGGCGCTGATCCCCATGGTCGTGCTCGCGACAGTGGCCACCGTGATCGCGAGCCAAGCGGTCATTACCGGGGCCTATTCGCTGACCAGCCAAGCTATTCAGCTTGGTCTATTGCCGCGGCTCGAGGTGCGCCACACCTCCGCACAGCGCTCCGGCCAAATTTATATGCCGCGCGTCAACGGACTTCTTTTCATTGGCGTGCTGTTGCTGGTGGCGCTGTTCCGCTCGTCGAGCGCGCTCGCCTCGGCCTATGGCATCGCCGTCAGCGGAACGATGGTCGTCACCGGCATGATGGCATTCATCGTGATCTGGCGGATGTGGGGCTGGTCGCCGCTTGCCGCGCTGGCGCTGATGGGGCCGTTCCTTCTCGTCGATCTGACATTTCTTTCGGCGAACATGCTCAAGGTGGTGGAAGGCGGCTGGGTGCCGCTCGCGATCGGCGGCTTGGTGATGCTGGTGATGTATACGTGGCGACGCGGCACAAGGCTGCTGTTCGCCAAGACACGCCGGCTCGAGACGCCGCTCGACGATCTCGTGCGCATCCTGGAAAAGAAACCACCGCAGCGCGTTCCCGGCACGGCGGTTTTTCTCACCAGCGATCCGAAAAGCGCACCGACCGCGCTGTTGCACAGCCTTAAGCACTACAAGGTGCTGCACGAGAAGAATGTCATTCTCAGCGTCGAGACCACGCATACCCCGCGTGTCGAAAGCGACAAGCGAGTGACGATCGAGCCGGTCGGTTCCACGTTCACGCGCGTGCTTTTGCGCTTCGGCTACATGGAGACACCGAATATCCCGCGCGCGCTCGCCATTGCGCGCAAGCTCGGCTGGCAATTCGATATCATGTCGACGTCGTTCTTCCTGTCGCGGCGTTCGCTGCGGCCGGCCACCCATTCCGGAATGCCGCGGTGGCAGGACCGCCTGTTCATCACCTTGGCGCGCTCCGCCAATGACGCGACCGACTATTTCCAGATTCCGACCGATCGCGTGGTCGAGGTCGGGACGCAAGTGACGGTATAGGCTCTTCACCTGCGCGCCGAGACCACGTAGGCTTGAACATCCGCGATCGTAGGGACATCACCATGTCGGACCAGAATCCCCAAGGGAGCGCTTTCACGGTGCGCGACCTGACGCCTCAGGAGGTTGCCGAGGGCCTTCAGCAAGGTCGCCTTTTGCTGGTCGATGTGCGCGAGCCCAACGAAACCTCGCTCGAGCGCATTCCCGGCTCGGTTCTCGTTCCACTCTCGGCCTTCGACCCGGGCGCCATACCCGACCCGAGCGGGCGCGACGTGGTCTTCACCTGCCGCTCCGGACGGCGGTCGGTGACCGCCTCGCTCGCGGCGCAAGAGCAAGGGTTTCGTTACGCTTCCCACCTCGCCGGCGGCATCCTGGCATGGAAGGCCGCCGGCCTGCCGACCGAGACGTGAGCATCAACAGGGCAGACAATCCGCTGATCGGTTCCGCCGCGGCGGGAAATCGCGCACTTGGCGCGCCCGTGTATGCACGGGCGGCCGCGGCAGCGCTGATGCTCGCGGGCGCGTTCGCCTTCTTTCCGGCTGGGCCGGCCGTACCACAGGCGCGTGTCGTCAACTACTACAACTGGTCGGACTATGAAGACCCGACAGTGCTCGATGAGTTCACCAAGGAAACCGGCATCAAAGTCCGCTACGACACATTCGATTCAAACGACACGCTCGAGGCGAAGCTTCTCGCCGGGCAATCCGGTTACGATGTCGTGGTGCCGAGCGCCTATTTTCTCGCGCGTCAGATCAAAGCCGGAATTTTTCAACAGCTCGACAAATCAAAACTATCGAACGTGAATTATCTTTGGCCTGAAATCGCGAAGCAGCTCGCGGTGTACGATCCCGGAAATCAATACGCTGTCAATTACATGTGGGGCACGACCGGCATCGGCTACAACGTCAAGGACGCGAAGCGAATATTAGGAACAGATACGCCGATCGATTCCTGGGACTATATTTTCGATCCGGAAAAAATCGCCAAGTTCAAAAATTGCGGCATTCACCTGCTCGATTCCTCCGACGACATAATGCCGGCCGGGCTGCATTACCTGCACCTCGATCCCAATACCAGCGACCCCGCCGATCTGCAGAAAGTCACCGATCTTCTCCTGAAGGTCCGGCCTTACGTCCGCAAATTCCATTCCTCGGAATATCTCAATGCGCTGGCCACCGGCGAGATTTGCCTCGTGGTCGGTTTTTCCGGCGACGTCAAGCAGGCGCAGAAGCGCGCGGCCGAGGCGAAAGGCGGCGTCGAGATTGCCTATTCCATACCGAAGGAAGGGGCGCAGCTGTGGTTTGACAATCTGGCGATCCCCAAGGATGCGCCGCATCCGCAAGAGGGGCTCGCATTGATCAACTACTTGATCAAGCCCGAGGTCACCGCGAAGAACACGAACTATGTTTCCTACGCCAATGGCGATTCGCCGAGCCAGTTCATCGACAAATCGATCCTCGAGGACCGGACGATCTATCCGGACGCCGCGACGATGGCGAAGCTCTATACGATCATCGCGCACGACCAGAAGACGCAGAGACTGATCAATCGCTTGTGGACGCGGATTAAGACCGGCGAATAAAGCGGCGCGCGACAAACGACAGAGGGAGTGAAGGCCATGACCATCGTTGCACCCGCGGTGCCGACGCGGCGCAGAATCCTCAAAGCCGCCGGCGCGCTTGCCGTAGGGCTTGCCGCTCCAGCGCTCATTCGCGTGCGCTCGGCCTATGCCGATTATCCGGACCGTACGGTCAAGATCGTGGTCGCCAATACACCGGGCGGTCCGTCGGACATCGTCGGCCGCATCGTTTCCGCAGCGCTGCAACAGTCGACGGGAAGGACTTTCATCATCGAGAACCGGGGTGGCGCCGGCGGCAATCTCGGCATGGAGTACGTCGCGCATTCCGATCCGGACGGATATACGCTTCTGCTCGCGACCAACGCGTTTTCGGTGAACTACGGGCTTTATAACCAGCTGCCTTACGATCCTTACAAGGATTTTGTCGCGGTCAGCGAGCTTGCCTCCTCGCCGAATACTTTCGTCGTCAAATCCGAATCGCCGGCGAAGACAATCAAGGATTTCGTCGCGCTTGCCCGCGCCAATCCGGAAAAATATAATTGCGCGACGCCGCCCATCGGCACGACGCCGCAGCTCCAGCTCGAATTGCTGAAAACGCGCGAGGGCCTGCCAAAGCTCGCGGACGTCGTTTTCAAAGGCGGCGGTGACGCCATCGAAGCTCTGTTGACCGGCACCGTTGAATTGAGCTCGGGCTCGCTCGGCCCGGCTCTTCCGCATATCAAGTCCGGCACCCTGCGCTGCCTTGCGGTCTGCGGCGAAAGCCGCTGGCCGGAACTGCCCGATGTGCCGACGATGCAAGAGTCCGGCTACAAGGATTTCCTGTTCGCCACAGACATGGTGCTCCTTGCGCCCGCCAAGACGCCGCCGGCCGATGTGACATGGCTCGAGGGCGAGACGCTCAAGG
>JBAPZR010000698.1:0-15234 GCA_049285335.1 Xanthobacteraceae bacterium
GGCAAACGAAGAATACCACCCTTTGGCTCTCGGCTCACACCAGGGTCCTTTCCTTTGCGTAGAAATACTTAATCGACTGGCACGCGTACCGGTCATTCAAACCGGCAGGGGTCGTCTTTATTCTTTCGTCAACCAAGGCCTGAAGACTTCCGCAGTAGCTCCGGAAGCTTCGCGAAGTTGACGGCGATCCTTCTTGTCTCGTCTCGGGTGAGAAGTTTCGCCCAGGCGTTGCTTAAACGTGTCTTGGGCCGTGTCTGGCTTCGCCCAATGCATAGGCTGTGCAGCGCAGCCACATAGAGCGACCGCGGTGGCCATCACTGTCAGGAACGACCGTATGACTTTGCCCTCCCAGTGCGCGCTGATGGTACCGAGGCCAGCAAGTGACCGCCGTACCCCCGCATAGTGTGGATGGTGGGTGTCGATGCTGGGATGGGAGCAATTCCTGGCACTTTCGTGGCAACCCCAACAGTCGCGCTTTCGAAGTTGCCACCCAAATTGCCACCCAATTATTCGTAACTGGGTGGCAACCGCGGAGACGGGTAGGGATGGCCGAACCCGGAAAGCTCAATCAAATCAATCCCCGATGGGATCACTGGGGATGCTTAGGGACAGGAGCAACGCTTTCCTAAACCGAAGGTCAGAGGTTCGAGTCCTCTCGGGACCGCCGCCGCAAAATTAGGATCCTTGATCCAATGGGGTTTTCCGCAGATTTGTCCACCTCTCACGCCAGTGGGACACCCAACGTTCATTGTATGGTCCCAGCCACTACTAACTTCACCACTTCGCAAACGCGGCGTCGGCAAGCTTTTTGTTCTCAGCGGCTTGCGTGTAGACATCGATCTGTCTAACGCTCTGATGTCCGGTGACCGCTTTTACCTTATGCGGCGTCGCACCCTTCTGTGCCATCTGCGTTGCCGTCGATTTGCCCCAGTGAACGCACTGCAAAAGCCTCGGCGGTGACGACGCAACGATCTCAGGTCAGATCAATGCAAGACGGTATCCCGCTTTGCTTCCTCAGTAGAGCTTATCTCGAAGACCTTGATGTCGTCTTGCGGGGACTGATATCTGCGTAGCAAGCCTGCTCTCAGTGCATCCTCGTAGCGTCGATGTATCGAACTGGGTCGTCCATTTATTTGAAGAACAAAGAACTCATGAGAGAGGCTGCTAGCCTTTGCGACGCCGTTTGTCATGAGAGACCCCCATCAACTATGCTCCGAGATAATCCAGTATTCGCTCGGATGCATTTCCCCTTGGATCAGGAGTCTATGTGAAACCTGTACTAAAGTCGGCTTAATTTAGTTCCAGGAGATGAAATTTAAGTGGTTGTTGCATGGGTGCCACGACCCAGCATGCCGAGGAAATTCAAAGCAAATTCCCGCGATTATCACCGGAAAATCACAAATTTTTACGTTACTCCTCGGGCGGCAAGATTTCCTGAGGGCATACCTGATCGATCAGGTATTCACGTTTCAGATCAATTAAGTGCGCTCTCTTTTCATCGTTGGTCAGAATTGCGCCTATCCCTTGCGTCATGACCGTGACCAGAGTCTTATCAGTCATGTCCATCCAATAGCTCCGCCGAACAAGCTTGTTTGAAGCATCTCTTACGAAGGGACTATCGGGATTGTTAGTTAGGTCAGGTTCATGAAAGCGGGTCATATCGCGACATTGCCTTTCAAGTGGAACGCTTCATCGCGTCTTCTGCCGCTTTGGCATATATCTCGCTGAGGACCCTTGCCTGTTCGTTAAATGATTTCATTTGCGCCTCCATAAACTCGGTTTGAATTTTGACGACGTCATGGAAATTATTGGCTTGGCTGAGTTTTTGAACAAACGCAAAAGTAGCGGCAACGTTTTGCGTCGCATTGCTCAGCAATATTCTATTTAGATTAGTGTTACTCCAAGGAAGCGTTGTCATGGTCTTTTGCAGCCAACCAAAATAATTCTCCATCGCTCCCTGAGTATGTTTCGTCATCTGCTCGGCAGTCTGCTGCGCAATTCCTGTCAAAGAGTCTTTGTCGGCCATGACTGCATCCAAGTTGATGGAACGGAATCTCTCTCAGACGGAATGTCGACGCACATCTATTCTACCGTTAAAATTGAAAGGTTCGGTCGGATTCGGTAGCCTTGCACAATCAGCGATCGCAATACTCACTCGCCTCGCACAACATGACCAGACGAAACCCTGACTTAGACAAGCTTGCGTGAGGGGTGAGAGGGTTCAAGGTATTACTTGAGCAAATCTTTAATTTATTTCGAGCAGTCGAGGGTACGCCTCAGTGGGACAAGCACGCCTGAAGCATAACAATGGTATAGCACAGCAATTGTCTCACTTGGTGGGTAAAGTTTTGATATAACTCGATGCGTGGGGTTCTCTCGGGACCGCCAGCAAATCGACGGATCAGCTCTCAGCCGCGCACCTTGAAAAGCCGCCTTCCGCAACTGAGTTTGCCGCCGACTTCACAGCGACAGATTGGCGCAACCACATATTGATGCCGCTGAGACGACTTGATACCCGCAGCGGCGTCGATTTGCATATTCCAAATAAACGCAGCACACAATTTGTAGGAAACTTTGATCAAACTGTTTGGAACATCAATTTAGGAACTGCGTTCCAGAGTCGCGATCGAATAGTGGGACATGGATAGTGGGACGTGGCGCGAACGGACGTTCGCTGGCGGCCGATACCAGCACCAGCCTTCGCTGAATTTCCGCTACGCTTTTTGTTGCTCGAATTAGATGTGGCCGTAGCCGCAGGGAGAACTCACATGCGAAAGTCTGGTCGTTTGAGGCACGCTTTTGTTGGTATGGCACTGGTGCCGGTTTTGTTTGTGAGCGTCGCGCATGCCGAGATGGCAAGCGTGTACGGCGGACGTGACGGTTATTGCGGAAGCCGCACAGCCAATGGAGAACGAGTAAATTGTTCGGCAATGACAGCGGCTCATCGGCGCCTGCCGTTCGGCACGCGCGTTCGCGTCTGTCACAGTCGATGCGTCACAGTTCGCATTAACGATCGCGGTCCCTTTGTCCGGGGTCGGGACATTGATTTATCGCCGGCGGCGGCCCGAGCCATAGGTTTGAGTAGCATCGGGCATGTCACTATTTCGCGGCTGTGAAGGCCATCGGACGCGATCCAAGCAAGCCTCGGGCGGCCGTTCCTGGTTCTCTTCACCACACCGCAAGGCCGTAACCATATCCGCTGCTTTCGGGGATAAAGCGGACATTCCCGAAGCGGAGGTGTGGGCGGTCATCGACGCAGAGGCGCGGCTCATGTAAAAGCTATTTACATGAGCTGGTCGAAGGACGACAGGGGCCCGCGCGGCTATCACCACGGCAATCTGAAAGAAGCGCTGCTTCGCGCCGCCCTGGAACTGATCGCGGAGAAGGGGCCGGCGGGTTTCACGTTTGCGGAGGCGGCGCGGTCGGCGGGCGTGAGTCCGGCCGCGCCCTACCGCCATTTCCGTGATCGCGACGAACTCTTAGCCAATGTCGCGCTGCGCGGCTTCGAACAGTTCGCGATTGTGCTCGAGCAGGCGTGGGACGACGGTCGCCCGCAGCCATTCGCCGCGCTTGACCGGCTCGGCAAGGCCTATCTCGAATTCGCCCGCGCCGAGCCGGCCTATTATTCCGCGATGTTCGAGGCCGGTATTTCGCCTGCGACAAGTCCCAAATTGCACGAAGCAGGCGAACGGGCATTTGCCGTTCTGCGCGGCGCGGCCGAGAGGCTCTGCGCGCTAGCGCCGCCGCAGTCTCGGCCACCGACTTTGATGGTCGCTCTGCATATCTGGTCGATGTCGCACGGCATTGCCTCTTTGTTCGGCCGCGGCGACGCCGCGCGGCGAACGCTGCCAATGTCGCCGGAAGAACTGCTGGAGGCCTCGGTCCTGGTCTATCTGCGCGGCCTTGGACTGCCGGCCGGGAACGATGCCGACGCCACATAATCGTTATCGTTCTTCGAGGCTCCACGACCACGTCGGGATCGCGCCTCAGGACGGCGCCGGCAACGAGACCCCCTTGACAGCCGGAAAGCGCGATGTAAATGTTATTTACATTCACACGCGAGGTGTGTCATGCCTATCGCAGCAAAGCTCGATGAGTTCGGAAAGCCGGCCTGGGTTGTGTTGATGATCCTGGGCTTTATCTGGTGGTGGCCCCTGGGCCTCGCCATCCTCGCTTTCATGATCGGGAGTGGACGAATGGGATGCTGGAACCATAACGGCGGGAGCCGCTGGCAAGACAAGGTGGACCGCATGCGCTCGAAAGTTGACTGGTGGGGGACGACCCCTTCCTCAAGCGGCAATCGCGCGTTCGACGAATATCGCACCGATACGCTGCGCAGGCTCGAAGAAGAACAGCGCGAGTTTAAGGAGTTCCTACGGCGGCTGCGCTTTGCCAAGGACAGGGCGGAGTTCGACCAGTTTATGGCTGAGCGGCGCGATCGCCCGCGTGGGGACACATCGCAACCGCAATCTCAGCCGTAAACATACGCCACACGAAGCAGCACAATCGCCAAAGAAAAATTACCCTGCGGTCTCGCTAAGCATCGCAGCTCCGGCGCCGTCTGTCGCATCAGGATAAGCGGCGCCGAAAGCATTTCGCACCTATGCTTAGCCATGACGGACCCTCAACGGAGTTCAAGCACGGTGCGAGCGGTCTATCCGCCGGGCGCCGTTCTCGACTGACGAAAATGTGAAGTGGACGCGATCATAGCCAAATGACGGTGGCGTAATTTCGTGAATGGGCTCCGTTTTAATCTCGCTGCGAAGCTCGCTAATGCGAAATGATGTTAGGTTGAATCTGCATTTCACTTTAGATCGTTGTTTGAGCATGATCTTTTCGGCAAACCGGTTTCCACTTTTCCGGATCATGCTCTAGTGTCATTATCGCGTGGTCTGGCGCTCGCCAGCGTTCTCAAAACAACAAGATGGATCGGGAGGAACGAATGAGGTCCGTTGTTTGCGCAGTCCTATTGATTGCAGCATGCCCTTTGACAGCCCTCGCTCAAACAGCAGACGAAATCAAAAACGCGGCGAACACGCCTGAGAACGTCCTGACATACGGGATGAGTTACAGCCAAGAACGTTTTAGTCCGCTCAATCAGATCAATCGCGACACGGTGAAGCGGCTCGTGCCGGTGTGGTCATACAGCATGAACAACAACACCGGCGAGGAATCGCAGCCCCTCATATACAACGGCGTTATGTACATCACGAGTCAGGACAAGACGGTCGCAATCGACGCGCTGAACGGGAAGGAAATCTGGAAGACGCCGGTCGAGTATCCCGCGGATACAACGCGCGTCGTTTGCTGCGGCATCGTCAACCGCGGAGCCGCGATCTACGAGGGCAAGGTGTTCCGCACCACGCTCGATGCGCGAGTTATCGCGCTCGACATGAAAACGGGCAAGGAAATCTGGAGTGTCAAATCGGGCGACACCAAGGACGGCATCGCCATGACCAGCGCGCCGCTGATCGCGAATGGCGTATTGATCACGGGGATGGCCGGCGCAGAATACGGCAGCCGAGGCTACATCGAAGCCTACGATCCGAACGACGGCAGGCGGCTGTGGCGACATTACAACGTGCCGCGCCCGGGCGAACCGGGCGCAGACACGTGGCCGGACAACGCCGCCAATGCGAGTGGCGGCAGCTCATGGACAACGGGCTCATACGATCCCGACCTTGATCTGGTTTATTGGGGCATCGGCAATCCGGCGCCTTGGAATGCGCTGTTACGCAAGGGCGACGATCTTTTTACAAATTCAATCCTGGCGCTGCGGCCGAAAACCGGTGAAGTCGTCTGGCACATCCAAATGTCGCCGAACGATCCATTCGATCACGACAACATCACCTCGATCATTCTTGCCGACCTTACGATCAACGGCCAACCAGTCAAAGCTTTGCTCCAGGCGGGGCGTAATGGCTTTTATTATGTGCTCGACCGCAAAACGGGGCAAATCATCGCTGCAAATCCCTATGTCAAGGTGACGTGGGCAACATCAATCGACAAAGAAACCGGTCGTCCGGAATGGACGGAGACGACAAAGAAAGCGATTGCGTACACTGAAGAAGTCGAAACGTGGCCGCACATCAGCGGCGGTACCAATTGGTATCCCTCTTCTTTCGATCCGCGCACGAACACCGCCTATGTCAACACAAACGATTTTGGCATGAAGTACAAGCCGGATCCGATCGACGAAATCAAGGACCTCAAGCCCGGCGATTCGCATCGCGCCGTAAAGATTACCCCGATCTTTAACGCCGACGGAATGCGAGGACATTTGCGCGCGATCGATCCGATGACCGGGCAATCGAAATGGTCAATTCCATTCAAGAGTCCCAATTGGGCGGGCACGCTTGTCACCGCCGGTGGCCTCGTCTTCACCGGCGAACTCACCGGTGAATTTATCGCCGTCGATAGCAACACCGGCGAAATCCTGTGGCGGTTCCAAACCCCCTCCGGCATCATCGGCCAGCCGGTCACCTGGGAGCACAACGGAAAACAATACGTGACCATCACCAGCGGAATCGGGGGCGTTTACGCTCTCAAGACACCCGATCCCAATCTCGCGCATGTACCGCCGGGCGGGACGCTTTGGACGTTCGCGCTGTTCGGCCAGTAGGCGCGCTACGATGGCTTGGCGGAGTCTTATGATCCAGCGTGCGCTGTGGAGGCATAGTCTCGTTTTGGCGGTCCTGGCCGCGGCCTTTGCCGCCGCACGTGCGCGCGCGGAGGAAAGCGCAGCTGAAGGCGAAAGGCTTTACGCAAAGTACTGCGCCACCTGCCATGGGGACGATCTACAAAACAATTCATGGGTTGCTTTTGATTTGCGGCGCCTGACGGCCGATGAGCATTCCCGCTTCGTCAATTCGGTCCAACATGGAAAGAACGCCATGCCGTCCTGGGAGGGTGTTCTAACCTCCGACCAGATTGACGATCTCTGGGCCTATGTCGGCGAGCATCGTTACCAGAAGTAGTTGCCGGTGCAAATGAACACAGACAAGAGCCCGGACCTTGCCATGCCGGCGCAGCCGCGGGAGCGGCCGGGCTTTCGTGAATTCCTTCGGCTTGTTCGCGACAATACGCTCGCGACCTATCCCCCGGAGGCCGCCGATCAAGACATCGTCGCCCGTCGACTGCTGTGGCGCCGCAGGTTCATCATCAATGAGCCGAATGCCATTCGCTACGTCTTGCTCGACAATGCGGCGAATTACACCAAATCGGAGCTTACGCGCCGGCTGCTCGAGCCGGGACTCGGCCGCGGTTTGTTAACCAGCGAAGGCGAGACCTGGCGACGCCACAGGCGCATCATGGCGCCGGCATTCGATCCGCGCAGCATGAGCACCTATGCGCCGATCATCACCGAAGTCACCACGGAATTGCTGGCGCGCTGGAATGCGCTGCCGGAGTCGAGCGAGATCGATGTCAGCGCGGCGATGATGCACACGACGCTGCACATCATATCGCGAACGATGTTTTCGGCGGATTCCGACGAGATCGTCGATGTCGTCGAACGCAGCGTCGAACAGTATCAAAAAAACGTGCGGCCGAGTCTGTTCGACCTGCTTGGTTTCCCGAATTGGTTCGCCAAGTTCTTTTCGCCCCGGCGGCGCGCCGCCGCCGCTTTCAGTGAGTTCGACCAGGCGGTCGATCGGCTGCTCAATAGCCGCGCCGGCGAGCGACGGGACGAACGGAAGGATCTTTTGGCGCGATTGGTCGCTGCGCGCGATTCCGAAACCGACCGCGGCATGACGGCGACGGAAGTGCGCGACGAGGTGGTGACGATCTTCATGGCGGGTCACGAGACCACCGCCCAGGCGCTGACCTGGACGTGGTATCTGCTCTCGCTCCATCCCTCGGCGCGCGCGAAGCTGCATGACGAGCTCGATAGCGTTCTTGGCGGCCGGACGCCGCAATACGACGATATCGCCAGCCTCCGCTACACGCGGATGGTGATCGAGGAAGCGATGCGGCTTTATCCGCCGGCGCACACCATGGCGCGTCAACCTGTTTCAACCGACACGATCCTCGGCCATCGGATTCCGGCGGGATCGATCGTCCTGATTGCTCCCTGGCTCCTTCATCGAAAATCATCGCTCTGGAAAGAACCGCATCGCTTCATTCCCGAGCGGTTCGCGGTCGATCCGCCGCGCTTCACCTACATTCCGTTCGGAGCCGGTCAACGCATCTGCATCGGTGCCGCTTTTGCGATGACGGAAGCGGTTCTGATCCTGGCGATGATCGCGCAGCGCTACCGGTTGCGATTGAAACCCGGTCACCCGGTCGAACCGCAGGGTCTCATTACGTTGCGGCCGCGCTATGGGCTGCGAATGATCCTGGAACGTTTGTGCTGAAAGAAAGCGGGCAGGGGCAGTCACGCCCTGGCCGCGTTCCCGGACTCGTCTTCCGGGCGTGCCGGAAGCGCGCGATAAAGATCGCGAATGACGCGATAGCATTCGCACGCGCAGCCTTCGAGCGCACCGCGATCGATGATCGTGATCCTGCCGCGGCGATACTTGATGAGGCGCCGCTCCTGCAGCTCCTGGGCGAGCAAGCTTACGCTGGTGCGGCGGATGGCGAGCACTTCGCCGAGCAGGTCCTGCGTCAGGATCAGTTGGTCCGAACCAAGGCGGTCCGCACTTAGCAGGAGCCAGCGGGCGAGCCGCGGCAAGGCCGCGTGAACGGCGTTGCAGGCGGCGAGTTGCTGCGCTTCCGCCCACAAAATCTCGGTGTAGCGCGTCACGAGGCTTGCCGCTTCTGCGCTCATCTCGATGGACCGCCGCAGCGGCTCGGCCGCGATCGCGGCAAACAATCCCTGGACCCGCACGATCGCCCGGACGAAGGACGTGCGCCGTCCGATGGCGCTTTGCAGCCCTGCGGCGCCTTCCCGGCCGATCAGGCCAGCTTCGACCAGTTCGTGTTTGTCCGTGGCAATCAGGAGCGAAATCAGGCCCGACGTCGGAAAGTAAACGCGGTCGACGGGTTCCCCGGCATCGAAACACACAGCACCTTGCGGCAACGAGACATGGAACAGCTCGTGTTGCAGGCGAGCCATGGTTTGATGCGGCAAAGCCGCTAGCAGCCGATTGCCCCAGCGGCCTAAAGGAGGCGATTGGTTCACGCGGCGTCCATTTAGACATTGCGGCCGGTTTTTGGGCGGTGTTGAGTGAATACCCGTAACGCCAATGCCGTATTGAGCTAGATCAAAGGGAAGGTCCGGCCCGGAACCGGCGGTGTCGGGGGGCGCGTCCGCGATTTTGCTAAAAACGTCCCGCAAGACGCGCCGGAAGATTTGCCATGCAATGGCGCGCGTTGGATTTCCGTTGACCAGGACCGTCGGCAACCGCCAAACTCGCGGGCGTAATGCCTTCGGCACGCCTCTCCATCAGCAATCCAGCGAACCATCCAATGACCAGTCAAAATCCCGATGAAGCCAGGGCCGCGGCCAATGCGGCGGCTGCGAGCGAGTTCTACAATCTCCACGAAATCGTGCACAAAGCGCGAGTCAATCTCAATCAGAACGATTGGGACTACATCGTAGGCGGCACCGAGACGGAAACCACGCTGCGGCGCAACCGCATGGCGCTGGATTCGATCGCGCTTCGACCGCGGGTGTTGCGGGACGTCAGCAAAGTGGATGCATCGGTCGAAGTGCTCGGGCACAAATTACGGCTGCCGGTCGTGCTCTGTCCGGTCGGTTCGCTGGAAAGCTTTCATCGCGGCGGCGCCGAGCCGGTGGTCAAGGCGGCGGGCGAATTCGGCGTCGCTCACATGCTCAGCTCGGTGTGCGAGCCGGGGTTGGAAGCAGTCGCCCAGGCAGCACCGAATGCGCTGCGCATGTTCCAGCTCTATGTACGCGGCGAGGCCGCCTGGGCCGACGACCATGTCGAGCGCGCCATCAACAACAATTATTCCGCGTTTTGCATCACGGTCGACACCGCCCATTACAGCCGGCGCGAGCGCGATCTTGCCAAGCGTCACGTCACCGCCGGCCGCCGCCGCGTGCAAGGGCGTGATTTCCAGATGGCGCTCGATTGGCGCACCGTCGAACGCATGAAAAATAAGTTCAAGATCCCGTTCGCCATCAAAGGCATCGGTACCGCCGAAGACGCCAAGATCGCGCTCGATCACGGCGTCGAGATCATTTATGTCTCCAATCACGGCGGCCGCCAGCTCGATCACGGCCGCGGCTCGACCGACGTATTGCCGGAAGTGGTCGAGGCGGTCGCGGGCCGCGCACTGATCGTCGTCGATGGAGGCTTTTGCCGCGGCACCGATATCGTCAAGGCGCTCGCGCTCGGCGCCGATCTCGTCGGGCTCGGCCGCATGCAGTGCTACGGATTGGCTGCAGCAGGGCAGGCGGGCATCGTGCGGATGCTGGAAATCCTGGAAGACGAGGTGACGCGCGCGCTCGGGCTGCTCGGCGTGACGAGCTTCGGCAAGCTCGACCGGTCCTATCTTCACGCCGCGGCGCCTGCCAACGCGCCGCATGTGTTGTCGGCCTTCCCGCTCTGGGAGGTCGAGCCGTATCGCTACTAGATTTTGTTTGGCTAGAGTCAAAACTTATAAGCGTTGGGGAATGCCCGTCGATCGCAACGGCCACTCTTTAATTTCCGAACAAATCAGCGTGTCAAAGGCGCTTCCAAGCGCCGCGCAGCGGCTTCGGCCCTTGACACCCTGATTTGCTCGGAAGCGACAGTAGCCGTTCCGATCGGCGGTGCAGAGCAATCACAATGGTTGTGAGTCTTGACTTAGTTAACGAACCGGTAAGCGAGCCAAAAAACCATTGCCCATCCCGTCGTCCAGCATGCCGCTGTCAGCGCCATGATCGGCAGGGAAACCACGACGGTTTCGGTTTTGCCTTGTTCTTTTTCACGCATTGAATTCACCCCGCGCCCTACTAGATAGCGTGCGTTAGGCCAAGCTGGGCGGCACATCATCCCCCGACTGGCCGCCCAGCCCTTAGAAGCCTAAGTGAGGCAACAAACTTCAAGCCCCCGAGCACTATTCTGCTTGGAGTCCTTTTTTGTGGCGATGCTGCGGCACGTCGAGATTTGTTTCCCGTTGTGGCCTCGCGGTCACACGCGGCCTAACGGTCCGGGAATTAAAGAAGAAACAATCTCATCCGAATCACGTCCGCGGTGAATTATTATCGGCGTCGTCGTTATTCCGCCTCGTTATTCCGCGGCGTTATTCTGCCGCTTGCGCCTTGCGATTGGGATCGACTGTCGCGCCCGATACGAGCAAAGCCTCGATCGCCGTTTCGGCAAGGCCCGCTTCGCGCAAAATCTCGACGCTGTGCTCGCCGAGCCGCGGCTGCAAACGCGTATGCGACGTCGCGGCGTCGCCAAAGCGCACCGGCTGATCGGCGAACAGAATCTCGCCTTCGCTTGGATGCGTCGCGCGCTTGAAGAAGCCGCTTGCCTCAAGCTGTGGATCGCGCATCACGTCCTCGAGGCTCGATACCCGCGCCGACGGAATTTCAAGTTGGCGCAACAGCGCGAGCCATTCGTCGGTCGTCTTTTCGGCGAGCGCGGCGCCGGCGAGTTGGTAGAGCGCGACGACGTTGTGGCTGCGCGTCGCGATGCTGTCGAAACGCGGGTCGTCGCAAATCTCCGGCCGGCCCACCGCGCTCCAGAATTTGCGCCACTGCATCTCGGTATAAGCCATCATGCAGATATAACCGTCGCGCGTCTTGTACGGCCGGCGCCAGGACCCGAGCACGCGGGTATAGCCGAGCGCACCTTGTGACGGCGTGAAGCAATGACCGAACAGATGCTCGGCGAGCACGAAGGCGACCATGGTTTCGAACATCGGCACTTCGACGAATTGTCCGCGGCCGGTTTTCTCGCGCGCGAACAACGCGGCCGTCACGGCGTTCGCCAATGTCAGCGCCGTGGTCTTGTCGGCGAGGATGGTCGGCGCATAGCGCGGCTCGCCGGCGATCTCGGCCATCAACGCGGCGACGCCGGACTGGCCCTGGATGACATCGTCATAAGCCGGCCGCCCGCTATAAGGACCGCCGCCGCGATAACCGTGCAGGCCGGCATAGATGATGCGCGGGTTGCGCGCACATACGGCTCGATGGCCGAAGCCGAGCCGATCGATCTTCTGCGGTCGCATCGAATGGACAAAGACATCGGCGTTATCGATCAGACGCCACAGCGCCTCTGCGGCTGCGGGCTGCTTGAGATCGAGCACGAGCGAACGCTTGCCGCGATTTAATCCCATGAACAATGCCGCCATGTCGGGCGAGCGCGCCGGGCCGGTATATCGTGTGGTATCGCCGTTCGGGCTTTCGATCTTGATCACTTCGGCGCCCATGTCGCCGAAAGTCTGCGTGGCCAACGGGCCAGCCACCACCGACGTCAAGTCGAGGACGCGAATGCCTGCCAAAGGTCCAGCCATCAAATGCTCCTCATCGAATCAAAAATGAGCGTCAAGCCCACGCGCCACGACGATTTCACCGACCTGATCGCTACGCGTGCCGTGGGCGCGAAGCAAAGCGTCGATGTCACGGGTCCGTTCTTCGGCGCTGCGTTCTTCGTCCGGCTTGAGCTGCGCCGACAGATAGGCGCCTTGCTGGCGCGCCAAAGCGACGAGGTCGCGGCCGAACGGCAGCTGCGCGCTTTCGAAGCGGGCGAGGCCGCGTTGCGGTTCGCTGCCGGATTCGTGCAGGCAGTCGGCCAGGATAGCGGCGTCGATCGCGGCCTTGGTGGCGCCGGCGCCGACATGCGGGCGGGCGACAAACGCCGCATCACCGGTGAGCACCACGCGGCCAAACACGAGCGCAGGCGATTCAAGATCGAAGATCGGCTGAAAGAACGGTTCGCTGCGGCGAAAGATTTCCGCGATCTGCGGCGCCAGCAGCGCCTTCGCTTCGTCCTTGACTCGCGCGATCACATCCTTGCGGATCAATGGCGGGGGGATGCAGTTGTCATGGCAACGCCCGCCGGCATCGGTACAGATATCGGCAAGCGCCACAGCGTCGGTGGGCCGGTACCAGACGATGTTGTAGCCGCGGCGGCCGACGGCCGTATCGTTGTTGCGGCCCGGCACCGGATAGCCGAGCAGTTGCTCGCCCTGCGGCAGGCAAAACGTGTAGAGCTCGAAAATCTCGCGGTGAACATCGGGCGGCACTTGCGCTTCATCGAGCACCGCGCGCCAGGCGACATACCCGGCGTAGACGGGCTGTGCTCGCGGCAGGAATTGTTCGCGCACTGTCGAGCGGACGCCGTCAGCGCCGACCAACAAATCGCCACGCTCGCGCGTGCCGTCCGCAAACTGAGCGGTCACGCCGGTATCGTCCTGTTCGACGCGGTCCAGCCTTTTGCCGAGGCGATAGTCCCGCGCCGGCAAAGCGTCGCGAAGCGCTCGGTAGAGCCGCGGCCAGCCGCTCATGGTGCGCGCCATTGATTGCTCGACGGCGATTTTTCCGGCGCGATCGAGACAGACCACTCTCGACACCGCGATGCCCATCGTCTCGTCGAAAGCGATGCCGGCGCGGCGCAGGATCGCGATGAGCTGCGGATGCGTGCCGAGCCCGACGCCGCGGCCGGTCAGCTCTTCTTCATTGCGTTCGAAGACGCTGGCATTCCATCCGGCGCCGCGAAGGAGGTGCGCGGCGAAAAGCCCGCCCAGCGATCCGCCGATGACCAGCGCGCGCCGCGCGTTTTGAATCACGGCATGGCCCAGGACAGGCTGTCATGTCCGGACT
This sequence comes from Xanthobacteraceae bacterium, assembly GCA_049285335.1. Classification (GTDB taxonomy): domain Bacteria; phylum Pseudomonadota; class Alphaproteobacteria; order Rhizobiales; family Xanthobacteraceae; genus BOG-931. The sequence goes on from JBAPZR010000698.1 coordinate 13,718, forward strand.
TGTAGTCGATGTTGGTTTGCGCCGGATTACGATTGACGAGCGGCCGGCCGTACATCGGATTGGTCTGGCTGCGCGTCTCATGCTCGACGGTGAACAGCACTTCGCGGCTGTCGAGATCGATAATGTCCTTGAAGCGGTATTCGTGTTCATTGCTCTCGGCGGTGACAAGGCCGAGCTCCAACAGCCGCCGGTGCGGGCCGGAGAAATCGGCGATGTAGATCTGCACGTGATGCCGGTCGTAGGGCCGTTCCGGCGCGTCGGTCTCGCGAAAATAAAGGTATTGTTTCTCGCCCACCTGCACCCGCGCCTCAGGCCCGGCGCCATTTTTGATGACCTCGGCGGGCGCATGCATGATCTCGCGATAAAAGCGAGCGATCCGCTCCGCCGTGCCGGGCCTGACATCGAAACGGACATAGGGCATGCCGAGCTGAATGCGGCCGAAGCGTTCTTGGTCCGGCGTGTGCATATGGATGCGGTTGCCCCAGGGGCAGACGGTCTCGACGCAGTCGTTGCTTTCGCGGAATTCGAACTTGGTGTCGGCAAGCGCCTTGCGCACATGCGTCAATCGCTCGAGCAGCGCCCCGCGATCCGGCGCCACGAGCCCGATCACGCCGCGCAGGACTTCGGGCGCGCCCTTCGGGAGATGGAATTGGCTCATGCCGACATTGATCCACATATTGCCCGCGCCGGTATTGAGGAACGGATCACGGGTGAGCCCAAGCCCGGTTACATAATAATGCGTGGCTACGTGCTGATCGTCGATACAGACGTTGACATGGCCGAGATTGACGATGTTGCCGATATCCTGCGCGTTGCGATCGTAACGTTCCTGATGCATGAGCTTGTTTCCTTCACTCGCGGAATATTAAGGCATGATCCGGAAAAGTGGAAACCGGTTCGCTCAACGGGTTTCAGGATCGTGCATGCCGATCACGGCGTCAGCTTTTGCAATTCCGGGAACGCCGTATAGGTCACGCCGGCGCACTCGTCTTTCGGCGTATCGATGAACCGATCAAAACGGCCCGCAAGGAATATGGCCGCGATCTCTTTGGGAGCGGCGTATTCCTTGGCATTTCTCTTCGCGGTGAACCTTAGACAAACGACATAACGCGAGAGTAACGATTTCAGCACCGGCTCGGAGATCGACGCATCGCGGATTCCGGTCGGATCGTTGAGGTAGGCGTGCATCGCCGCCAGAATGTCTGCTTTGTAGTTTGCCGGATAAGCGTTGATCTCGCTGTCGCTGTCGGGCCCATTGTGTCCGCAGCCGCCGAGCGCGAGCGCCATGACGAGAAGCAGGCTTATACGTCGCAAACGCTCCTCCGCGGTTTGGAGCGCGTAACCTTGTTCGTATCTCTTCGCTTATCCTGGCGCGTACCGGGACATTGGACGCCGCACCCGGCGCCGCCAATAGAGATGGGCATCGTGGCAACCCCCCCGCATGGCAAAATATCGCGCACGACAAAAAACAACAAGGCGCGGCGCATAGCGGCTACGCAGTCCTTGGCTTCACATGC
>JBAPZR010000699.1:0-1870 GCA_049285335.1 Xanthobacteraceae bacterium
ACGTCTGTATAAAATTGCTCACTGTGGCTGAGAATGACCAGTATTGGCTCGGCTCGTCTGGTCAAGTAGCAATCATTCAAGTCCTTTGACCCATTCATCCCAATCGTGCCATGGCTTTTCCGGGAACCCCAAGGCACTGTCCAGGAGCTTTTGCATCACACGAGCGACTTAACCTGATCATCAATCTCATCCTCCTTGAGCAGATGATCATCGATCATTTTGCGCAGATGCTCTTTTGTGAGGAAAACCCTTACTGCATGTCTCTCTGATTTTTTCATAGATTGTTCCACCTCATCTCCCGACGGTCTAATGGCCTAAAAAGCATTCGAGGGCGTTCGATTGCCACGCTTAGACCGCCCTCGTCAGCGCTATCGACGATGACATCGCCGCGGGTCGGCTTGTCATACCGCTTTCGGGACCAAAGCTGCCCGCTGAGGTTTATTGCGCTTACCTGCCGAAGGCGAAATTGAATGATCCGACCGTAGCGACGTTCTGCGAGTGGCTGCAGGGGATCAGTGTCGCGACTGCCGCGATGAGTCATTAGCGGCGTTTCCCAACGTTCGACCATGTCCGCCTTGGAGAGGTCCGCGGATGCGGCCTCAAGCATCAGATGGAGAAGCGCAGCATGGATCATTTTGCTGGACTGGACGTGTCGGTCAAGGAAACCAGCGTCTGTATTGTGGATGACACGGGCAAGATCGTTCGGGAAATGAAGGTGCCGAGCGAGCCGGAAGCGTTGTTGGTGGTGATGAAGAGTCCAGCCTACCACTTCAAGCCGACAATGGTCGGGCTTCCAAGCCAATTCGATTCCGAAGAGAAGTACGAGCCCGTGAGCGACGTCGACGCCGGAGTGGCGGTTGACGGCTTGCTACGATCCATTGGGCGGCCACCATGAAGATCGTAAAGATCACGTTGATAAAGTCACGTATATGACGGCCCGGGAATTTGTCGCCGCACTGACGAATGTCTCGCGCGAGGGGATATTGGAACGAGCTCGGCGCGGCAAAAGCCCGATCAAGCGAGCAGCAATCGCTCCGGGGTCCAGATGCGCCGATGGCCCATCAGGTTGTGCCGCAATCAACGAGGCCAATCTCTGAGTTGCAGTTTCCCCCGGCAGCCGTGCGAATTCGGCAGCCTCCTGCCAAGGATCGATATCCAGTCGTGCGAGCGCTGAAAGCATGCTGAGCGGCATGTCATTTCTCTCCTCACCGATCGGCGCGAATAGAAAGTCGTCGAACTCGGACCCAAGGGCCGAAACTGAAGCAGAACGAGTCATCTCGATCACCGAATTGCGTCGCCTTTGTCCAACAACACATAAAAACTTGCACGGCGGCGTCCCACGTGAGGCTCGGAAACTACATGGCCGGGTTGGCCAACAGGTGTTTGAGCGCCTCCATTGCTTTTCCGAATTTGTCCCAATCCCCCTGCTGCATCGCCTTCTGGGCCTCCTCAAACTGCATTCTCGCCTGGCCGGTGTCCACCTGGTCGGCGGACACCTTCGCGGCCGCGCCGGTTGTTTGCGCTTCGCCCCCCTGCGTTGCGACCGCTCGAGGTTGCTGCGGTATACCGAAAAGAGCGGTGAGCGCCTCGTCGAGCGTCGGCTCCATGACGACCTTGTCGCCCGCAACCGCGATGACGCGCTTCAACTGCGGAAAGTTCGTGCCTTCGGCTTTGAGGTACAAGGGCACCACGTACAGGAACGAGTTCTCAATCGGAGTCACGATCTGTTTCCCGCGAATGACTCGCGACCCTTGTTGGTTCCACAGGGTGAGCTGCTGAGAAATCGTGGTATTCTGATCGATCATCGCCTCGATCTGGTTTGGTCCGTAGATGAGCTTCTCCTTCGGAAGCTCGTAAAACAGCATTTTCC
>JBAPZR010000700.1:0-1953 GCA_049285335.1 Xanthobacteraceae bacterium
GTGCGCGAAATACGGCCTCGATCCGAGAAACGCGAGCTAGCCGAGATAGGCCCTACGTATTGCGGTACCGATGTCCTCTTGCGAAAAGACTGGTCGGCTTCCGCGAATTTTCGCCTCGTCCATCGCGGGGTGCTTGGCTGTCGATCGCATTAATATCGGCCACGCGAAAAGCCGAGAAGGATGTAAGCCATCGCGGCCAGCAGCCCGATCACCGCGATGACGGTTGCCCAGTCGGGAAGCGAAGGAATCAACGCAGCCATGTTTGCGGGTCGAGTGAAGGATTTGCAGGGTCAGATTTCATCCGCATAGACAAACGTGAAGGCCGAGCCTGCCGTGCCGGCTCTCTTGCTTCCCCCGCCGTGGGAAACGATCCGGGCTTTGACTATACGACCTGTTACAAGCAGCACACTAAACTCGGTGCCGAGATCTGGAAGTTCACCAGAACAAAGTTTGCGGCCGATCCCTTGGCCGCCTGTCTTTAATCTCACGAAGATGCGGTAGAACCGCATGGTGAGAAAAATCCCGCTCCTGCGGGGATACGCTAGGAGAGGCTGGGCCATAGCGTCTAGCGTGAACGCCCAAAATGAGCGAAAATTTTGAATGCCCCACCGTCGAGCTGAGTTCGAGAAATTGGAAATCCGAGCGAGTTGCTGGCGCTTGGTGATCGAAATTTTAAAAGACGGACATCGCATCCGATTGCCGGGACGGCGATTCGGGCCGGACGTTCTCATGTTTCTGGTTTACGGTCAGGCGATCGTCGGCTACTCGCAAGGCAAAGCAATTCGAGCAACTGATCTTGCTCGCCATCTTGAAATTCCCCGGGAGACCGCGCGGCGATATCTGCGTCATTTGGTCGAGCTTGGACTATTAGACCAAGAGGGCAAGACGTTTCGTCCGTCCCACGGGGTGAAGAAAATTCGCGGGCTCGATCGGGCCGTGCGCGAGATCAAACAGGCGGCGGCGGCTGTCGGAATCCTATAAACGACAGGAAAAGGCTCTGAGGGCTTCGTTGAAGTTAGGACATTCATTTGCTGCTCGGCTCACTGCGGCAGGCACGGGACCCGCTCAAGCTGCAGGACAAGCAGTAGGACGATCAGTTGAGCGATGGCCGACCTAACCCGGGGTCTCTCAGTATCTGCATAATATCGACGCTGCTGACGGAACCTAAGGACACCAGCTTGCCGTTGATTGCAATTGCCGGAATGGATCGAACGCCTAGCGCCGTGGCGCGGCCAAAGCCCCGAGCGTCCATCATACCGCGCACGATGACTTCGCATGAAGAACCGGCCTCCCGCATCACTACGTCAATTACCTCGAGGCAAAGCGGACATCCCGCGCTGAATACTTCGATTTTTGGTTTTGCCGCCATGTTCACACTGGAAGATGAGCCGCAGGGACACATTGAATTGTCTGCTACCCCTGCTCAGTGACCAGTGTCACAAATTGATCCTTTTCTCGGAAGCTTCGGCAGCTTCCCAAAAGATCGCCGCGATCCGTCGCGCCTTGTTGTGAAAGGACGCGACGCTAGGCAAAGCTAACGTCTTCAAGCATCAGCCAGATGAGCGCGAAAGATCCACCATACGATGGCAACAATCGCAAGGATGGCGAGCACGACTAAAAATGGGGACTGGAGGTTTGGCGAACTCTCGGTTCTCTTGGATCAGCCCCACATAGCGGATGTGCTTATTTTGGAATCTCGCGAGTTTCATGTCGCCGGTAAGTCAATTCTTGCACAAGATCAGCTCGCATTCATGATCTTGGCTAGGCGCGTCAACAATGCCAATCAGGCATGCTTGCGAGCGGCACAGCGTGATCACAGAAATCATCACGGAAATCGAATGCAATCTTGTCTACGGCGGATATCCATTCAATCCCGTATCTCGACATTAGGACTATTCATGATCCCAGAGCGCGCCGTGGCCGACCACGGTCTATGGCCGGCCACGACATACC
>JBAPZR010000701.1:0-1527 GCA_049285335.1 Xanthobacteraceae bacterium
TGCCTGCTGTGGGTCATTAGCGGACATGGTGACCGTCGATTGCGGAGTTGCCGCGCGGTGATCGGCATGTCCGCTAAGTGCCACAAGCGGACAGTATGTCCCCGCATCGTTACTCGCTCTTGGCGAAGGACTTGCCAGCTTGTCTTATCGACTTTAGCGCCACCTTGGGACCTTTCCAGCCGATGATCTCCAGTTTCTTGTCCTCAAGCTCGTCCGTGGCAATGAAGAACTTCTCCAGCTCTTCCTGGATCGGCTTAGAAAGATCACGCACGTCGTGAAGGGCTTGCTCGGAGTGGGACTGTCGGGGAACTGCGAATAAACGGTCGTTTCGCTCGGACTTGCTTTTGCTTTTCTGCTCGATCTGGAGAATGCCTATGACGCGGCAGGTCAACACAAGGCCCGGGAAGGTCGCTGCATCGTGGACCACCATGATGTCGAGGGGATCGCCATCGTCGGCTTTCGTCGAGGGCACAAAGCCCCAGTCGTGCGGATAAGTCAGTCCGACGAGAAGAGATTTCGACAGCGTGAATGCTTCCAGTTCCGGGTCATACGCTAACTTTGCACGGCTGCCGCGCGGCGTTTCGATCACCACACGTACATCGCCGTCTTCCGTAAAGGCTGGTAAGTTTATGAAATTGCGCATGGCCGTGTCCATGAATCTGGGGTGTACGGTGCGCCGGACCGAACTGCGACCCAGCTTAGGCGTTCTTTCTCAGATATAACCGCAAGGCGAAGACGGTGCTCGACTATTTTTTACGCTTTATTGCCGGCGGCGTCGCGGTTTCCATGTTCGCTGCGCTCGGCGATACCTTGCAGCCAAAAAGTTTCGCTGGCCTGTTTGGCGCGGCTCCGTCGATCGCCTTAGCAACACTCCTTATCACCTTGTCGCAAAACGGCGCATCCTTCGCAGCCGTGGAAGGTCGCTCGATGATTGCGGGAGCGTTCGCACTTGCCGCGTACAGCTGGGCTGTCTGCGTTCTCCTAAAAAAATTCATGATGGGGTCCTTGGCAGCCACGATGCTTAGCCTCGTCGTGTGGTTCGCTGTCGCGTTCGGAATCGCCTCGATCCTTTTTGGAATCCGATGATCGTCCAGCTCGATCCGTCCGCCTTGCACGAAACTCGCTGGTACGAGTTCCTGGTCAGGTTTGCGCTTGGTGGGGCGATGACCGTCATGGCCGGCTTTATTGCCGCTCGCTTTGGACCGATCGTCGGCGGTCTATTCTTGGCTTTTCCTGCGATATTTCCGGCAAGCGCGACGCTTATCGAGAAGCATGTCAGGGAACGCAAAGAGAGGGCCGGTCTCGCCGGAGCGCGGCGCGGCAAGGAAGCGGCTGCCCTGGATGCGGTGGGCGCGACGCTCGGCAGTTTCGGGCTTGCAGCTTTCGCCTTCGTTATTTGGCTACTGATCGAGCGGGCGGCGTCTTTGGCTCTCGTACTTGCGACAGTGACATGGCTCATTGTCGCGGTACTTGCATGGTGGTTGCGCCGCCGACTCTGATCGCCAAGGCTTTGGCGCAACCCATGCT
>JBAPZR010000702.1:0-3079 GCA_049285335.1 Xanthobacteraceae bacterium
GCTTGAGCGGGTGCCCTGTGTGCCGCAGTGAGGCGTAGGCCCTTTTTCCGCCTTATCGGCTCGATAGCGCTGCACTGTTAGGTCTTCGTTAACCAAACTTTCGATACCGTATCAGGATGCCAGGGTAGGCGCGTTCCATGAGACGGCTTGCTATTGTTCTTCTTATTTCGGTTTTTGCTGCCGCACGAGGGCATGCAACGGATTACGCCACGATGGGTGCCGGAACTAGTAGCTGTGGCGAATTTAGATCAGCCCGTACTGCACCAGAGACTGCCGCCTATTTTAATTGGGCGCTGGGTTTTATGAGCGGGCTGAATACTAGCCGATTAGCTTCTGGCTGGGTCACAAAGAACATGGGCTCTATATCAGTAGAGGAACAGCAGATCGCAATTGCCACGTACTGCAACGACCATCCACTCGGCTCGTTCAACGAAGCGGTGATGGATGTATATTTTCGTTTGCAGAACAGTGACTACCGAGCCAGCCGCGTGCCCACCGCCACCACTTCAGCAAGCCAGCAGTAACGATTTTTACTTGGCCCTGCAGCTCGAGCGGGTGCCGCGCCTGCCGCAGTGATGCCACAATAGCTGATGCAACCTAATGTCATGTCCGCGGCGCGAAACGACTTGACCAAAGGTCTGTGGAGCAAACCCTTATTGCCGGCTGCGGCGTTGGCTCTAGCAAGTGGGAGTGCATCCGCCCAGATGCCTGGCTCTGCAGCGCGTCATAGTGCACCACAAAATGTGCGGTCGCAGGGAGAACAACAACGGCAAAAGCAAATCGACAACGATTACAAAGCCGCCACCAAAAACATTCCCGATCAAAAGCCGAAGGACCCTTGGGGCGCGACGTTCGGCCGACGCCGACCGCCAAAGGCCAATAACTCCTTCCCATCGAAGAGCCAACACTGACGACACGCCGTTTCCCGGCTCCCTGGTCAATCGAGGACATCGGCGCCGCTTACGTCGTGAAAGACGGTGACGGCCAAAAGCTGGCCTATGTCTATTACGAGGAAGAGCCGGGCCGGCGGTCGGCGGAGGCGATCAAACAGCAAAGCCGTCGGCCTTGCAGGTAACCGGCGGCTTTGCCTTATCGCCCTCGACGATGCTGGGCTATGGAAAAAATTCCAGCACCGTCAGGGCTTGTCGAACCGGCGGTGAGAATTCACCTTTGCGTCTCACCCGGAGTGTTGCGTCTCACAGGGACGCCCCAGTCCGACCGAACAAAGATAGCACAACTAGTGGCGTAGTTTGTAGCAATGTCCGCCGCCGCCGCCGCCGGCAGCTTTTTTGATATGTGCGCGGCACGCATGAAGCGACGAAAATGAGCAGTCAGGGTGTCCTGTGGCTGTTGCGCCTACTAGTTCCGCACAGAACTTCGCAGCATTCGCAGGTCCTTGAGGATAAAGAACGAAGCCCGTCGAGAGCAGCATCACTGTAGCGATGAGTCGAACCACTACTCTAAAACTCGACATCTAAACCTCCCTGTAAATCCCCGTTCGTTATTTTGGGTTGGGCTCAATCAGCGAAGCATTGATGTAGATCAAAAGCGGGCGGCGGATCGCGCCGAACTTGGCGAAGCTGCCGGAGCTGTTACGCAAAACTTGAATGAAGTGCAGTCACCGAACGCTATTTGGTTCGTCTGGCGACGATACTCCCGTCATCTTCCGCCGCAATGTCCGCTGTCTGTGCGGATTGCTCCGACGCGACAGAAGATACCTCAGTTGGAGGTTTAGACTCCGACCAGCAGGTGTTGACCCAACCCCAAACGGGGGTCCATACCCAGCACGTACCACCGCAGCCACCACAGCCCCAGCCGCAGCCGCCGCAGCCACCGAAGAAGAAGCCTCCGCATCTGCAGCGTCCGAAGCCTGCGCATCTGCAGCGTCCGACGCAGCCACCGGGGTGACAGCCCCAGGCGCCACCGGGGTGGACCACACCCATGCCGGGGCGCATAGCGCAGCCACCGACACCGGGGTGTGCGCAGCCTATGCCGGCGCCGGCTCGACAGCCGCCACCGCCACAGCCGCCCCCGCCGCAGCCCATATGACAGCCGCCACCACCTCCACCGCAGCCGCAACCCCCACCACCCCCACAGCCGCCGCGGGCCAGTCTTAGCTGTTGGTCGAGCGGGGGTGTTCTGGTATTTTCTTTGTCAAAGACATAGAACGTCGCCAGGCTGACGTCGGAAATTTCCTCCTCACCGAGAAAGATTTCGTGATTCTGACTCTGTGAGATTGGAGGCGGCGTATTAGCTGACGCTTCGCTGGTTGAGGCGCACGCGCCGCTTGCCATCGAGAGAGATACGCCGGCGAATCCAAACGCGGGTAATGCTTTACTCCGACGCTTGCGTTTTTTCGAAGAGCGTTTTGACATGGCGCAATTCTCCCGTCTGTTTTGGCGACATCGAACTAATCGCTCCTGGTACGTTACGTTCCGCGTCGACGCTCCCGCAAGTGTCAAAAAAGTGAGGAATGTCTGGCGAAATACGCATAGAGAAAGTGTAAATGTCGTAGGCGCGAAGGATCGTCAAGCTTTCCTGACTTATTTGACAGGTATTGTTCGCGGAACGTCTCGGTCTATTGCGCTTTTTGAAGTTCGCAAAATGTCCGAAGCCGCCGGGCTTCTAGCCGCCCGTTATACGAACGTTGTCAATTTCGATATCAACGCGCAATAGGCTCCACGTAGCATGACAGTGGTTCACTGCAACTGTGGTTGCATTGATTCCGTCGCTTCACGATTGGGCGAACGTCATCGCGGTGATCGGGCTGGTGGTCGCGATGGCTTATATCCTTCTCGGCTATTGGAGAAGCGGGCGCTAGTTGCTTGGCGGCCAAGTTTGCGCTTCAGCCCGGGCCTCGGCCGAAGTCGAACCTTCGGCCGGGGTTCCTTCGGGCTTCTGGGAACGACTCGCAAGTGGTGGAGTTAGCGCAAGTGGCCTGGACAACCCCCCGCCCAAACCCTCGTTTAGGCCACGTAGACATGACAGTGCGGGGCCGGTTTCACCACGGGGCCGGTCCCGTATTCTTTTAGACGCACAAAAGCAAAGCCCCGGCCGAAACCGGGGCCGCGGTCTGCGA
>JBAPZR010000703.1:0-1957 GCA_049285335.1 Xanthobacteraceae bacterium
AACATTGCGAAATGTCTGCTTATGACCCAAAGGAGACGTCGCGCAACGTCCGACTTCGACGCGGCACCGTCACCTAGGTAAGTCGAACATTAGCAGCTGACCGGTAGCACTCCTATCATCGGGAGTAAGTGACCCACCCACAAAGAAGGCGTTGTCGCCAATGACATCACCGCCGAAACCGTGTCGCCCGTGGGGCATGGGCGCAAGACAGCGGTTGGTTTTGGGGTCAAAGGCTTCGTTTTCGGGAAAGGTATGGTCGGGTGGCAGTTCGCCCCCAAGCACCATGATCAAACCGTGATAATTCGCGCTGGCAACGCCACTCCGTGGCGTCGGGAGTGGTGGCCCGGGGTCCTGCGGTCCTGTACTGCACTTCAGTCAATGCTAACTCTTTCACGATCTTTGACCGTATGTTGCTTCGCGTGTCGGCAAACATCACGAGGCCTTCGCGTACGAGAATTCCACCACAATAGGTCATCGATTCAGCCACTCCCAATTGCATTCCTGCGGCATCTATCTGTTAGCTTAGCAGGACGTATCAGTGGCATCAGCAATCAAGGGAGGCCACAATGGTAGTTAAACGCGAAAGATGCGGAGATTGCCACGCACTGGAGGGTGAGTATCACGAGCTGGGCTGCGATCTTGAACGATGCCCGTTCTGCGGAGGCCAGCTAATCAGTTGTGATTGTTGCTATGAGATTCTCAATATTGACGGCTCACCGGGAACTCGGGCTTACGAGTTCGGTCTAACTCCCGAACAACGAATGCAGTGGGAACGTACGTTGAATGATAAGGGCCGTGTCCCATTTATCCTGTATCCAAATATGTGTGCCAAGTGCGGTAAACTTTGGCCTGAAATGTTCAGCGTCCCAGACTAAGGAATGGGAGCAGTACGTCGAAAAAGGTGAACGCGATAAAATGCTCTGCAAACCATGCTATGATCAAGTAAAAATCTGGATAGATCAGAGCCGAGGGACTGAAACCGCCTGAACGCAGGGCGGCGGCAGTCGGACCACCTCCGCCTCCGCCCAAAGTACACTTTAGGGGTTAGCGACAAGACGCCCCTTCGCCGTGCCGATCCCCTCGTTCGCCGTAACGTGGTGAAGTATAGGGAGGCAAAAATGACCATCAGCACTATTCTCGCGGCCAAAGGTCGCGACGTCGTCACCATCGAACCCAGCGCCAGTCTTGCGGCCGCAGCAGAGCTTCTCGGCAAAAAGCGTATTGGAGCGATAGTCATACTCGGTGCAGATCGCCGCATCGTCGGCATCCTCTCCGAACGGGACATTGTGCGTGCAATTGCTGAACGCGGCGCGGATGCGCTCGGCGAACCTGTGAGTGTGGTAATGACCCGGAGCGTGTCCACCTGCAATGAGACCGAGACGGTCGTCAGCGTCATGGAGCGCATGAGCACCGGTAAATTCCGCCATATGCCTGTCGTCGATCAAGGCCGGCTGGTGGGTATGGTATCAATCGGTGACGTGGTCAAGCATCGCTTGCACGCAATGGAGCGCGACTCAGCAGCGATGCGCGACTACATCACGTAGCGACGATTGGCAGTCCCATCGCGCACAATGGTTGACTCGCTCGGCTTTCGTCTGAAACTCGGCATTATTGCCCCGTCAACGAATACCTCCGCGCAGCTGGAAATGGACGCGTCCGCTTTCGGGGCTAAAGCGGACGAAATGGCCGCTTCGAGCGTACCAACTCGCTATTACCTTTCAGCTTCGACGAGGAGGTCCCCTGCCCGCCGCAGTGAGGAGCCGACAGCCCGAAGCCACGACATGGCTCATCAACAAAGCCCCGTCGTCTCTTTCATCACGCGGCGCAAATCGTCTTCGAAAAACGGCTTCCGTATCATCGGGAAGCCGTGGTTATCCGATTCTCGACCGGAAGCGGACATCCCCGCCGCCGTGAACGATGTCCGCTTCTCTAATCGGCCGTTCTGGGTCAAGCGCTT
>JBAPZR010000704.1:0-4695 GCA_049285335.1 Xanthobacteraceae bacterium
CCCCGCCGCCCGTGCCTTCGATCAAAAGATCGTCGATGCGGATCGATTGCGGCTTCGTCGTAACCGTGAAAGTCGCACGGGCGGCCTTGCCGGCCCCCTTGACCCAGCCGGGGAGAAAACCGTCGATTTGCGCCGACGTCAGGTCGGCCTGGACCGAGAACCGGCCGTCGCGCTCCGATGTGGTGCCGACGCGGCCGCTGACATCGACTGGGATTGTGCCGGAGATCGCGTTGGACGGATCGAGGCCGAGATTGTTGCGCGCGGTCTCATCGAGCATGCCTTGAATGTGCACGTCGGCGGTGTCTTCGCCGCGCTGCTTGCGATATTCGAGGCTGGCCGGCGTTCCGCCGATCTTGACGTCTCCTTTGAGCGCAAAGCCCTGGTTATTGGCGCTGACTTTCAGATCGGCCGAGTCGACCCTTTGTCCCATGATCATGTGATCGGCGGAAAAGTTCGTGGCGTCGATGGCGATCGCATATGTGGTGGATCCGGCCGGCAAATCCGCTTTGAGTGGCATCTGCAAGGCGACTTGCGCACTCATCGTGCCGCGCGTCGTCGCCGGATCGAACGGTGCGCCTGATGCGTCGCGCAGCCGGTCCATCGCCAGCAACTCGACGGCGGCCGGCACCGGCCCGTCGAGCTTGAAATGCACGCGCGCCGGCGGCTCATGCGGCGCAGTGTCCGGCACTTCGAACAGCCCGGATGACATCATGAGCTTGCGTCCCGAGGGCAGATCAGCGGTCGCCTTGCCGAGCGCGATCTGCGCATCGCGGCCGACGATATGAACCGTCAAATCTGCGTCGTGGAGCGCCGGCAGGCCGGAGACCGGATGGATCACGCAATTTGTCGCCAGGGCATCGACCATCAACCCGTCGTCGGGAAGTGGCGGTCCGCTGGCCTTGAGCGTCTCGAGCGGCGCATTCACCGCGATCGTCAGACGTTCCAAATTGCCGGTCGCAAGATGTTCGTTGAACCAATCGCGCACCTTGGGAGCGACGAAAACCGGCCACAACCGTTTGAGCGCCTCGACCGACATCTGCGTCGCCGCGACCCCGGTCGTGAGCCGAAGATTGCCGCTCGAATAATCCGCATTGCCCGACATGGCGACGCCGAGATCAGCGTTGCCGACGTCGCCTTGGTCGATCGCAATGACTTTCTTGACCGGGTCGAACCGGCCGCTCACGGCAATACGGTTGAGAATAAGGGCCTCGCCCTCCGGTGGCTGCGAATTGAGCACAACCGAGCCGCCGCCGATCCTGAACCCCCAAGGCCCGGGAGCTCGCGCCGGCGCTTGGACTTGGCCGAGCAGCGTGAGCCGATTGTTTCCCGAAAGAATTTGGAACGGCACTTCGAGAACGCGGCTTCCGGCGTCCCAATTGATTTTGAACTCTGCGCGATCGATGACGATCTGCCCGTCGGAGCTCTCACCGTCGTTGATCGAGCCGGCGTCGGCAACTATACGGCCGGTGAGTGATTGCGGCACCCCATTCGAGCCGATCTCGCCGCGCAGACTGGCCGAAAGCGGCAGATCTACTTGCAGCTTGCCGTCGCCGAGCCTCGAAGCGAGAAGCAAGTCATCGGCCATGACGTGGCGCGCTTCGAGCGCGATGTTTCGATAGCCGCCCGTTGTCGGCTTGATCGAAGCCGTCAATCCCCACGGACGCCGCGCATTTTCGGAGCCGACCGTGACCACCATCCCGCCGTCACGCGGCCGCTCGAGGCTGAGCGTGATGTTTTGAAAGGTCCATCGTTTGCCGGTGCGTTTGTCGTCGACCGTCAGGTTGCCATCCTTCAGCCCAAGCTCGCGCAGGTCATGCCCGTCGAGGCCGGACTGACTGATCCCATCGAGCCATGCCAGGAGCGCGGCAATGCTGTCGGTCGGCGGTCGCGGCAGCGCGGTGGGCGCTCGCGTCGGGCTTAATCGGGCCGCTGGAACGGGTGCGACCGGCCCAGGCGCATAGTTGGTCGATGTCGTCCGGCCGCCATCGACCGCCGCGGCGACCGAAACTGGAGTGGTCGCCGTGGCGATGGGATGTTTGTCCGCGCCCGCGGCGAAGACGGTGACGTTGCCGTCCTGCTCGATCCGCACCGCGAGTTCGGCGCCAACCAGATTGAGGCTTTCCGCGCGCATGTGCCCGCTCAAAAGACTTAAACCCGAGACGCGGATTTCCGCTTTGGGCGCACTGGCGATGACGGTGCCGTCGGGGTCGCGGACAACGATGTCGCGCACGCGAACGGCGGCGCCGCCGTTTTCCGTGCGTTCGATCTGAGTGCCGCCGACTTCGACGCGCTCGTGACTGCCGAAATTCTCCTCGATGGCGGAAACGAGCCATGGGGTGAAGGCGTCGAGCTGGATGGGCCCGGTGGCGAGCCGCCACCAAAGGCCGAGGCAACCGAGCACCAGCGCTCCGACAAGCGCGACGCAGCCGACCGCGACTCGCCTGATGAGCTTCCGATGGCGCTCAAGGAGCCGCCGATAGGCTGCCAGATACCGCCCGTCGCCCCAGCGAGAACCGCGATGACTTGCAAAACCAGGCCGACGTCGTGGGTGAACGACGGCCGCCTCACCCCATCGCGGGGGCGCCCCGATCTGCCTATCCTGGTTCGCCATGCCCGCTCGGGCGTCCCCTCGTCCGTGGCGCGTCACAAAGATGATTGCAACCGATAGGATATACACCCGCGCGATCGATCACCCCAGCCTGCGGGCCTATTCTGCCGGGCCAGAATGGCCTTGTGAAAGCGTCGAAAGGAAGGCACATGCCCCAAACCCCGAAGTCAGGTTCAGCTGCGACCGCCGCTCGCGACAAAGAGGCCCAGCCGGTTGCCGGCACCAAGGCGCCAGCATTCAGCCTACCGCGAGATGGTGGCGGAACCGTTTCACTTGCCGATTATGCCGGGCGCAAGCTCGTCCTTTATTTCTACCCGCGAGCCGATACGTCCGGTTGCACCAAGGAGGCGACCGACTTTTCGCAGCTCAAAACCGCCTTCGGTCGAGCCGGCGCGGATATTCTCGGCGTTTCGGCCGATCCCGTCGCGGCGCTGGATCGTTTCAAGGCCAAGCACAAGCTCGCCATCGCGCTCGCTTCCGACGAGCAGCATAAAGCTCTCAATGCCTATGGCGTGTGGCGGCAAAAGTTGCTGTACGGCAGGAAGTTCATGGGCACGGTGCGAGCAACTTTCTTGATCGGCCCCGATCAGCGCATCGCCCGCGTGTGGCCGAAAGTATCGGTCACGGCCCATGCCAAGGAGGTTTTGGACGCGGTCAAAGCGATCGGAAGGACGTTCGGTCCAAGACCGGTTACGGTAAAGAAGCGTTTACTGAACATAGTAAAATGCCAGCGGGCTCGCTCGGGTGGTTTCCTGTTTATTAACCATAATCAGATGATTTCTGAACGTGTATATTTTTCAATGGACTAGTCGGTCGAAGTTTTCAATCGAGCCGCAGAGTTTTCAAATCCGGCCGCTCTCTGTTCTCGTCGATCGCGGCTCGCCCTAGCGCGCGCAGCCTTGTCGGCGAATCGAAGATATCGCGACACCATGGCGACCGACATACCGATCTCGTCGGCAATGGCTCCGTCCTCGACGCCGCTGCTCCGCAGATCGTTGATCTTGGTCGCGCGCAATCCGTGGATCGACGCTTCCGACATACCATGGACCGATGCGCCGTCGCGCCATTGGCTCCATAGCTTGTTCAGATAGTTTGCCGAGAGGCGCTTGCCGGCCGGTGTCGTTATGAACAGGTCTAGGTCCTGCACACCCCACGATCGAATCTCTTGCATCTGTGAAGCTGTGAGTGGCACGAAATGCGGCTTGTCGCCGAGCTTGGTGATTCGGACGTGGATGCCATCGGCGAGTAGATCAGCCGGGCGCATCTTTATCAGGTCCGACACGCGCTGGCCGGTGGCTCGGCCCAGGAAGGCCATGCGGCGGATATTGCTTGGCGCTTGTTCCATCACATGGCTGTAGACTTCTTCCGGCCAGGGCTTGTGTCCGCTGTCTTTGGCCTCGATCCGCTTGACGCCTGTGGCAGGATTGTCGTCGCGGTAGCCGCGCGGCACGCCGAACTCCAACAAGGTCCGCAACACCGAGAGCATGATGTTGGCCGCGCCCGGCGTCTCGCGCATTTGGTCAAGCAGCTGATAAATATCCCGCCGTGTCATCGCGTTGACGGGGCGATCACCACCACCAGCATCGAGTCGATCGAGACAGTGCAGATAACTTCGCCGTGTCTCAGGACGCAGCTCGGGCAGTCGGACGGTTTTGAAGTCGGCGATCAGGGCTGAGAGCGTGCCTTGTTTGCACGCTGCCGGTGTCATGGCTTCGCGCAGCTTGCGCCAGAACACCGGGTCAGTGGTGTCGCTGCCAAGAGCAACGCGGGGGCCAGCGTTCGCGGTGCCACGTCTAGGTGCGAAATAGTAATAGACGCGCCCGGACGGCTTGACGACTTGCTGCACACCGTCAGGCAGCATCACGGCCCCGCTTCGCTTTCGACCCATGCGAATCTCTGAAATAGGGTTCGCGATCGGTATCAGCGTCTTCGCCGCGGATGGCTTTGTCAACATCATCCCAGCGCCAGCGCAAGATCGAGCCACCCAATCGTCGTGGCTGTGGGAGCAGGCCGCAGGCGACAAAATCGTCCCAGGTCGAAGGTGAGATTTGAAGCTCGGCCGCGCCTTGCTCACGAGTGACATAGGC
>JBAPZR010000705.1:0-4839 GCA_049285335.1 Xanthobacteraceae bacterium
TGGCGATTGCTGCGGCTCCCTATTTGCACCCTAAAATGAGCGCTGTAGAGCCAAACCCTGAAAAGCCGTCAGGAGCTGAACAGCATGGCATACGGGTTGTGTTCGTGAGGCCGCGCCCTGAGCCGGATGATGAAAGCGATGACGGGAATGTCTTTCCAATAAATAGGAGCCAACGCAATTCCCGGCACGAGCGGGTAATGCGGCGACAAGCGCCGATGCCGCCGGGGATAAGGGGGAAAGAAGATGTCAGACAATCCAAAAGAAATGCCCAACATTCCAATGGGGCCGCCACCACCACCACCGCCGCCCGTGTCCGACGCTCGCCTAAAACGCGACATCGCCAAAGTCGGAGAGGTCGACGACGGCATCGGTCTCTGCTGGAACATGCTCGGCATCGGGCTGCAAGAGCAAGGTCGACTATCCGATGTCACCATCAGGATACCGTCCAGACCTCCTCGTTTATTTGCCGCGGCAAATGCAGAGTCGATGTCTCGCGTCTGCCGTACATCCATTCTTGTCAACACGATCGCGCACCACCGTAGGCATCCACATGGCTTTGGTCGCGGTTCTTTGTTCAGCGTGCTCGCATATTGGTTTTCGCACGGGCGGACGCGCTGCCTCGCGTGCTCACCTGCTCTCGTTGCCATCGCCAACAACGTTTTGAAAGCAGGCCGCTACAGCATCGGCTCGCTAAACGCGAGAATGCTCTCTGGCGAAATATTGATGAACTTTCAGAATTACAGCTGCCAAATCAGATAGTGGCGCTATGAGCGGTGCGAGTGCCGAGCGCATCGCCCACATGGCCGGGCGAAGTGGAGGCGTTTCGCGTCGGGCTGTCCAAGAACGTGCGGGCTCGAGAATGGACGCACCGCTTCTCAACCTCATTGATTATTCCTGCCTTGTGCAGGCAGTCAGCCTTTACGAGCATCAAAGCGGCGGACGCCGCGTCTTTGATCGGAAAGTTTAATTCGATGTCCCGTGCGCACTGCATGGCTGGATAACCGGAAGTTCGACGCCCAGTTCCCTTCGACAAGGGCCACCCGAGCTATTCAAGCTCTTATTTAATCGTTGATTAACTAAACACCATTTGATCTACCTCAACCGGCGCTTAAGGTCTTAAAAATGCAATGAAATAGTTAACCATTCTCGAAAACCGCGGTTGGCTTGCCGCGCTATTCCATCCGCAACAGCTCCGACGTTGGCCGCGATCGGCCGCGCCTCGTCTTTGGTGAGGAGCAGCTTAGCTGGCACCACGTTTGTGGGCATTAAGTCAGTGCTTTGGACCCGCGTTTGTTGCGGCCGCGGGGATAGGTGCGTCTTTTAGCAATGGATTGACCCAGCAAGCCTGCACGCGTCCGTTCAGGTTGTCGGCGGCCTTAGGATCGATATTGCTACCGTTTAGAACCAAACAGCGGAATGTCGCCTGGATATGGTCGTTCGGACAACCAAACCGGTCATACATATCGAGATGGCGGAAAGCGGTATCCAGGTCGTCGCGCCAGAGGAGACCGACCACTCGCCGACCTAGCCAAACGCATTCCGGGTTACCAGCCGCCCCCTTGAGCATGCGGCGCGCTTCCGCAAATTCGACGATCTGCAACTCTTCGGCTGAATTTGGTTCGTTGGCTTGCTGATCGACGGGTTTGGCATCGGTATTGTCGGCGAAGGCCGACAGGTCGGATGCCAGCAAAGCAGCAAGAAGCCAGAGAACAGCGCAAAGTCCACCGAGAACGACGCGAAGAGACATTAATCGCTCTAATTTGATGTGGGGGCTTCTGTTGCCGCCCGCTATGACGAAGCAGGGCTCCAGATTGTGCACTGACTATGGCGGCAGAAGCGACGTGGCGTCACAGCGGACAGGATTTCAGGCTGATGGCCTCGCCCGCCGCAGCCCCGCGAATCCTTGAGTCCTCTACGGGAGAGCAAGCCATGACGTCCTACCGCGTCGATCAGCCCAATCCCAACCGGCATCGTCGCTGCCGGTGGTCCGTGGAGGCGCAGCAGGAGGGGCCGGGTCTTATGCGCTATCAGGTCGTAGAGAAGTACAGCGGCCGGATCGTCAAGGATAATTTCGTCAACCGCGAGCACGCCTGGAATTGGTTGATCCGGCTTATGGACGGCGAGCATGTCCCGTAAGCGCCGCCCCCGCACGCTGCTTGGCCACCAGACGAATGCCGCGCTCGCAATCGAAACGGCCTGCATCTCCAAGACCTCAATCCCCGTAACCAGCGCCTTCAATGCGGCAGCCGATTTAGATGCAAAGGCAGGGGCCGGCCATTTCAACACCGGCTATGCTGGGGGCTGGGAGTATGGGCTGTTAGTGACGATCAAGAACTCGACTCCATTCAACGTTACAGAACTGGTGGTCACAGTTCAGGATCGAAAAACAAACAAAACAAATGCGTATGTAGTCGATAATTTCGATGAACCATTTAACGGCATTTATACGGAAGGCTGAGGGAACGGCGGGCTATGAACAAGCGCAACAGGCTCAAGCCCAAGCGGCGGCTCAGCAAGTCAATGACGACGCCCAATGTCAGAGCTACGGCGCTAAGCCTGGATCATCGGATTACGTTCAATGCCGGATAAACCTCGACAACCAACGCGCAGCCGCAGATCAACAGAATAGGGTGCCTGAGGCTTCAATACTAGGGACCGCGACCCGGCAACTCTTGAGCCGGCGACGAGCCTGGGCGGCGCAGTTGCTCACGCGCGATGAGGCGCGGCGGATCGCGGCCAACGTGGCGAAGCTTTCCGGAGCGGTTGCGTACGAAGGGCTAACAAGGCGGTGATAGCTCTTCGGCTAGTCCTGCAGTTCGAGCGGGAGCCGTGCCTGCCGCAGTGATGCCACGTAGCCGATGCAACGTCCCGCCCGGCGGGGCGGCTCGGCGCGAAGAGGAAAGTGTCATGCCTGCGGCGCGAAACGACTTGATCCAAGGTGTGTGGAGCAAACTCTTATTGCTCTCCGTGACGTTGCCTCTGCTGTCTGGAAGCGCTTTCGCGCAGATTGGGGGACCGTCATCTTCGTCGGGATCTAACCCGCTCATGCCGGGGTTGTCTTTGGGGCAGAAAGAGAAAAAGCAGCTAACGCCGGAAGAACAGGAAAAGCAAAAGCAGCTCGATGCGGACTACAAACGGGCCACTAATAAGATTCCCGACCAGAAGGCGGCTGACCCTTGGGGCGGCGTTCGGACGGCGCCGACCGTTCCTACTTCAAAAAAGAAACAACAATAACCCTTTTTGCGTGCCGCAGTGATGACGGCGCGTAAGCGATGAGAATAATTCTCGGAATAATTTTCCTCGTTTCTGTCGTTGTGCGCGCGGTTGCCGGCGGTCACATCGACGACCCGAATCACGTCTGGTTCGGCACCAGCGCAATTCAGCCGGGAAATCGTGCTGCGAGATTGCCGACGGTCATCGGGTGGACGATGCGGATTGGAAATCGGACGGCGCCGGGCATTATCAGGTCCGGCTCGACGGCAAGTGGATCGCTGTGCCGGATGCAGCGGTCATCAATCCTCGCGATCGGCCGATAGACTATGCCGTGGTGTGGATTTGGCACGGCGAGATTTTATGCTTCATGCCCGGGAGCGGCATTTAAGCGAGCATTTTAAAAGTCATGTGGGTGAAGATCAAGAACCCGAAGGCGCCGGCCGTGAAGCGGGAAGCCGAAGAAGATTGGGGCAAGAAACGCGGCGCGGCACCGGCCGCGACTATCCGGTCAATGCGATGAGCGGCGGCGCGTCGTGGGTTGACTACATCCTCACAGCAGCCGCCTTAGCAGCGGCCATTTATGCGTTGCGGCTGTACAAGAACATTGAGCGGTAAGTCGTTTTGAGCGCGGGTGTGGCCTTGCGCACGCACACAGAGTGGGCCGGAGATGGTATGCTTTAGGGGCGTCGGGGGGCGTACCAATGAGCGACGACGACGAAATCGAGTTGGACGGCGAAATCCAATCATACCTAACGAAGAACCGCGCCAGTCACTTCGACATGGACGACGCATTCTGCGCCCGAATGCTTAGGGCCATAAAAACAGGCCTGGAAAACGCACCGATTGGTGTCGTCACCACGCCTGGAACTCAGAACCCCAAACTCGCTGGACGATATGAGTAGTGGTGCTAGTAGTAGTGGCGCCGATCCTCGATCTCCGCAATTGCCGGGGGCCAGTATCGATCTTTGTCCATGTCCATCACGATAAACCATCGTCGGCATAAACGCATCGGCTACGCAGTGGTGTTGCATTGGGTGCCGCAAGAGGTTGGTGGGAGTGTCTACTCAAGAGGGCGTACCGGTCCCTCCGTCTGCCTAGCCTCCTATCATCTAGCCTCTTCAAGTGTGCTAATTTGACCCGGCTCTTGATTGGTTGCCCCACAGGATTAGGAAGCAATGCGCAAGAAAGCGCGGTTCAGCTCACTTCCAACCGCCAGGGGTACGGCAGCAAGAGCAGCGTATGGTCGAGCGTTGGAGGCGCGACTAGAGGTTGGGCCGCTACTGAAATCCTGCCACCTGACTCATCAGCAAATCAAAAACTCTCAATTTCGGATATCTGTAAAAAATCAAATCCAATTTCTCAGTGTAGTAGCGGATAAATTACCAGACCCATTCCTCGGCATTCACCTTGCTGAGGGCATTGAACTTCGTGAAATGGGAATGCTGTATTACGTCATTGCTTCGTCCGAGACGCTGGGCGAGGCCTTGAGGAGATTGGGAAGATATTGCAGCCTCAATAACGAGGGAGTTCGCGTCACATGCCACGAGGGGAAAGACATAACAGTAAAATGTGAATATGTAGGCGTGTCGCGATTGAGCGACCGTCATCAGATCGAATGTTTTGTCG
>JBAPZR010000706.1:0-13364 GCA_049285335.1 Xanthobacteraceae bacterium
GCGGCTTGTTGCGCGGGTCGGGACCGTAGGTCATCAGCGAGCCTTCGACGCCAGGGCCGCCGACGGAGGCGAACTCGTCGGAGGTGATGCCGTCGCCGCCCATCAGCGGCGCCTTGACGCCCTGGTCGCGCATCTGCCGCACGATCAGGCCGCCTTCGGTATAGAGGCCGCCGAAATAGACGAGATCGGGATTGGCTTGTTTAATCTTTGAGATCAGCGCCGAATAGTCCTTCTCGCCGGTATTGATGCCTTCATAAAGGACTTCTTTCATGCCGCCGGCATTGATCGTCTTGAGCGTTTCGTCGGCAAGCCCTTTGCCGTAAGTCGTTTTGTCGTTGACGAAGGCGATCCTCTTGCCTTTGAAGTGGGCGAGGATGTAGCCGCCGGCGACCTTGCCCTGCTGGTCGTCGCGTCCGCAGGTGCGGAAGATGTTCCACGTGCCGCGCTCGGTCACGGTCGGATTTGTCGATGCCGGCGTGATCTGCACGATGCCGTTTTCCTCGTAGACCGTCGAGGCGGGGATGGTGACGCCGGAATTGTAATGGCCGATGACGAACTTGACGCCGTCGGCGGCAAAATTATTGGCGACCGAAACGCCTTGCTTCGGATCGGAAACATCGTCGCCGTATTCGACGGTTATCTTCTGACCGAGAATGCCGCCGGCAGCGTTGATGTCGGCGGCGGCTTGTTCGACGCCGTTCTTCATCTGCGCGCCGGTCGCAGCATTTGGGCCGGTGATCGGCCCGCCGACGCCGAATTTGACCTGCGCAGTGGCGGATCCCGCGAGCGCTAACGCAAAGCCCAGCGCGAGGCCGAGCGTCTTGATCCTCTGCATGTTGGTTCCCTCAACTCAAGTTGGCAGGTTCACCCGTGCGGCAATGGTACGTCATCGCCCCTTGCGGCGCCAGCGCAACGGACCGTCCGGCGCGTTGATCCAGGGATACTGGGTAACCATCTGCGCAGCGCGCGCCGCTTGGAAACCGGCAAATCCAAACATCATGCAGATCAGGCTGTCGACTGCATAATAGTGGAGCGAGAGCAGCGTGCCGCCGAACAAGGCGAAATGCAGGAAACGCACGGCGGCGCCGAGGATCAGCGCGTAGCTGACCACTTGCCACCATGGCCGCCACGTGACGGCGATGGCGCGTCCGGCGAGCGCCGCCGCGCCGCCGCCGAGAACGACGGTGATCATTAAAAAGACTCCGAAGGGATCTTCCTCGTAAAGCAAACTCTGGATCACGCCAAGGTTGGACACGCTCACACTCATTCCACTTGCTGTCGTCCGCCTTCGAGATAGGCGACCTTGACTTCCGGCCGTTCGAGCAATTCGCGGCCGGTGCCGGAAAGGGCGATCTGCCCATTGACCATAACATAGCCGCGATGGGCGAGCTTGAGCGCGTGGAAGGCGTTCTGTTCGACCAGAAAGACGGTTAGGCCGTGCTTGACGTTGAGCGCTCTGATCGCCTCGAAAATTTGCCGCACGATCAACGGCGCCAGGCCGAGCGAAGGCTCGTCCAAAAGCAGAAGCCGCGGCCGACTCATCAGCGCGCGCGCAATCGCCAGCATCTGCTGCTCGCCGCCCGAGAGCGTACCCCCGCGCTGGTGCAGGCGCTGGCCGAGCCGCGGAAATAGCGCGAGCACGTGTTGCAGGTCGCGGTCGAATTCGGCCGGGACCGCGACGGTAGCGCCCATCTGCAGATTTTCGAGCACCGTCATTCGGGGAAAGATGCGGCGGCCTTCCGGCGCGTGTGCAAGCTTCAAGTGCGCGATCTCGTGGGTCGGCATCCGCGTGATGTCGCGGCCGGCGAAAAGGATCTGGCCGTCGCGCGCGCGGGGATTGCCGCAGACCGTCATCATCAAAGTGGATTTGCCGGCGCCATTTGCGCCGATCAAAGCGACAATCTCGCCGTCATTGACGTCGATGTCGACGCCTTTGAGCGCTTTGACGTGGCCGTAATAGGCCGTCACGCCGCGCACAGAAAGAAGCGGCGCGCTCACAGGCCCACCTCCGCTTCGACTTTCACTACGTCCTCGTCGGCGACGCCGAGATAGGCGGCGATCACTTTCGGATCGTTGCGAACGGCCTCGGGCGTGCCGTCGGCGATTTTGACGCCGTAGTCGAGCACCACGACATGGTCGGAAATGTTCATCACGACTGACATGTCATGTTCGATCAATAATATCGAGATGTCGCATTCCTTGCGGATCACGAGCAAAAGCTCATTGAGTTCGGCGCTCTCGCGCGGATTCAATCCCGCGGCGGGTTCATCGAGGCAGAGCAGAACCGGTTCTGTGCACATGGCGCGGGCGATCTCGAGCCGCCGTTGCGCGCCATAGGGCAAGACACCCGCCGGATCGTCGGCGCGGTCGATGAGGCCGAAGCGATCGAGCCAGCCGCGCGCCTTGTCGACGGCGGCGCGCTCGGCGGAGACATAAAGAGGAAGGCCGAACAGGCCGAGGACGGTAAAGCCCGAAGCGAGCATCAGCGCGTTATGTTGCGCGACCAGCAAATTCTCCAGCACCGTCATGCCAGCAAAGAGCCTGATGTTCTGGAACGTGCGCGCCACGCGCGCATGCTGCGCGACGAGATAATCCGGCATGCGTTCGAGCAGAAACAGGGCGCCGTCGGGCCCGACGAAACCGCGCTTGCCGCTATCGGTCAGGCTTTCGAGCGTGCGCCACATCGCGCCATCGCCGCGCGCAAGCGCAATTCTGCCCTCGGTCGGTTTGTAAAAACCGGTAATGCAGTTGAATACCGTGGTTTTGCCGGCGCCGTTCGGTCCGATCAACGCGCCGATCATGCCGCGTTTGACTTCGAAACTGAGATCGTCGACGGCGATCAGTCCGCCGAAGCGCATGGTCAGGTGCTCGACCTGCAGCACGGTGGAGCCGTCGCGCGCTGTCAACCGCGTCCCTCCTTGACCAGATCGGCGGAGATGATCTTGCGCTCTTTGAGAAACACTGACGGCGTTCGGGTAGTTATCAATCCACGCGGCCGCCAGATCATCATCAGGACCATCGCCAGCCCGACCAGCAGCATGCGGTACTGGGTCGGATCGAAGGTCGGTCCGAAGATGTGCTTGAGGAAATCGAGCTGCCGCATGATTTCAGTGGCGCCGATCAAAAGGATGGCGGCCAGCGCGACGCCAATCTGGCTGCCCATGCCGCCGAGCACCACGACCGAGAGGATCGTCGCCGATTCCACGAAGGTGAAGGATTCAGGGGAGATGAATGATTCCCGCGCGGCGAAAAACGATCCGGCAAAGCCGGCGAACATCGCGCCCATGGCAAAGGCGGTGAGCTTGGTATTGGTGGTGTTGATGCCGAGCGAGCGGCACGCAATCTCGTCCTCCCGCAGGGCCTCCCAGGCGCGGCCGATCGGCAGCCGCCGGAGCCGCAGCGTGACAAAGCAAGTGAGAAGTACCAGCCCCAAGACGATGTAATAGAGAAAAGTGATGCGATAGACGGGTGAGAATTCGAGCCCGAACACCGCGGCAAAGCCTTTGTCGCTGGCGTCGAAGGGGATTCCGAAAAGAGTCGGCCGCGGAATGCCGATGATGCCGGCATAGCCGTTGGTCAGCGCGACCCAGTTGATCAGGATGAGGCGAATGATTTCGCCGAAGGCGAGTGTCACGATGGCGAGATAATCGCCGCGCAGCCGAAGCACAGGAAAACCGAGCAGGATTCCCCAGAATGAGGCCAGTACGCCGGCAAGCGGCAGAAGGATCCAGAAAGTCAGCCCGAACGTCTTCGCCAACAGCGCATAGGAATAAGCGCCGACGGCGTAAAAGGCGACATAGCCGAGATCGAGCAGACCGGCGAGCCCGACCACGATATTGAGGCCCAAGCCGAGCATCACATAGATCAGGATTTGATTGCCGAAATTGTCGATCCATTTCACGGCGCCGACCTTTCCCACCGCCGCAATCGCGAGCAACGGATAGACGAGGACGAAACCGAAGCCGAAGGGCAGGAGCCATTTGCGCAAGCCCTCGCGCCAGGACGGCGCCGTTGTTTTTTGAGGCTGCAGCGCGCGTCGCGCGAGCCACGGCGCGACTGAGAAAGAATACACGAAGCGGCCAGCGCCGGCGATGGCGACGAACGCGGCGAGGAGCGGAAAGCGCG
The DNA here is from genome assembly GCA_049285335.1 of Xanthobacteraceae bacterium. GTDB lineage: Bacteria > Pseudomonadota > Alphaproteobacteria > Rhizobiales > Xanthobacteraceae > BOG-931. The sequence continues at coordinate 4,126 of JBAPZR010000706.1, forward strand.
TCGTGAGCGTCAGCTGGTCGTTGATATTGGTGACGGTCTCGAAACCGATCAGCGGCAGCAACAGCCCGAAGGCAATGACCGCGGTGCGCGACGCGTCGCCGAGTGCGACGAGCGCATTGGCCTGCGCGCCTGCGCCCGCGCGCATGTCAGACCTTCTCGACATCCGGGCGGCCGAACAGGCCTTGCGGCAGGAAGATCAAGGTGATCGCCAGAACCGAGAAGGCGGCGACATCCTTATAGTCGATCGAGAAATACGCCGACCACAGCGTCTCGATCAGGCCGATGAGGAGCCCGCCGACGACGGCGCCCGGCAGCGAGCCGATGCCGCCCAGCACCGCGGCGGTGAACGCTTTCACGCCGGGCACGAAACCGTCGGAGAACGTGACGACGCCGTAATACATCAGATACATCGTGCCGGCGACGGCGGCGAGCGCAGCGGCGATGACGAAAGTCATGGAAATCGTGAAGTCGACATTGACGCCGACCAGCGCCGCCATTTTTTGATCCTGCTCGCAGGCGCGCTGTGCGCGGCCGAGCGGCGTTTTCGCGACCAGGTACCAAAACGCCGCCAACAGCACCGCGGTGACGACCCAAATGATGAGTTGTTTGTAGGACAGCGTCACCGGGAAATTGTCGCGGTTTAACAGAACGAATTCGCCCTGCACCATGGGCGGGATCGATTTGTTGCGCGGTCCTTGCGTCACCTGGACGAAATTCGAGAGGAAGATCGACATGCCGATCGCCGAGATCAGCGGCGCCAGCCGGAACGAGCCGCGCAGCGGCCGGTAGGCCGCGCGCTCGATGGCCCAGTTGATGAGCGATGTGAAGACCATCGCCACGATCAGCACGACGAACAGCGCCAGCGCGATCGAGCTGATGCCGAGCCAGGCGGTGAGGATGAGGAAGGCGATCAACGCGATGAAGGCGGAGACCATGAACACGTCGCCATGGGCGAAGTTCACCATGCCGATGATGCCGTACACCATGGTGTAGCCGATGGCGATTAGGCCATAGATCGAACCAAGCGTAATGCCGTTGATGAGCTGCTGGACGAAATAGTCCATGCGACCATCCCTTTCGCCAGAACCGTTGAAACTCTTAACAAAGGGGCATTGCAGCGGCAACGCTGCGTATCGACACGCCGGGAAAATCGCACGGAATGTTCCCGCGGGGCCTGTTCAATGTGGGGATGTGCAATTATCGCGCCGGGATGCTAGGCCGTGGCGACCAGGTCAAGGAGAGGCCCCGATGGATCGGGTCAAAAGCGAAGACGTCATAGCCGCCAAAGGCCGGCCGTTTACCGGCGCGGAATACCTCGAAAGCCTGCGCGACGGTCGCGAAGTCTATATCTACGGCGAGCGTGTCAAGGACGTCACCACGCATCCGGCGTTCCGCAATGCGGCGCGCTCAATCGCGCGGCTTTACGACGCGCTGCACGACGGCAAGACCAAGGACGTGCTGACATGCCCGACCGATACCGGCTCGAGCGGGTTTACACATAAATTCTTCCGCGCCGCGCGCTCGCGCGAGGACCTTATCGCGCAACGCGACGCCATCGCGTCTTGGGCGCGCATGTCCTACGGATGGATGGGACGCTCGCCGGATTACAAGGCGTCGCTGATGAATACGCTCGGCGCCAATTTTGATTTCTACGGCAAGTTCGCCGAGAACGCGAAGGCCTGGTACCGGCGCGCGCAAGAGAACGTGCTGTTCATGAATCACGCCATCGTCAATCCGCCGGTCGACCGGGCCAAGCCGGTCGATCAGGTCAAGGACGTTTTCATCACCATTCAGAAGGACACCGATGCCGGCATCTATGTGTCAGGCGCCAAGGTGGTCGCCACTGCGTCGGCGCTCACGCATTATAATTTTCTCGGTCAGAACGCCGCCGTGCCGCTGCACGACACCGATCTCGCCGTGATGTTCATCGCGTCGATGAACGCGTCCGGCGTCAAACTGTTTTGCCGCACCTCCTATGAAATGACGGCGAGCGTGATGGGAACGCCTTTCGATTATCCGTTGTCGTCGCGCTTCGACGAGAACGACGCGATTTTCGTTTTCGACAATGTCTTTATTCCCTGGGAAGACGTGCTGCTGCACCGCGACCTGGAGAAGCTGAAGGTTTTCTTCCCGCAATCGGGTTTTCTCGCAGGCTATCAGTTCCAGGGCTGCACGCGGCTCGCGGTCAAGCTCGACTTTCTCGCCGGTGTTCTCACCAAAGCGCTGCGGGCGGCCGGCTCCGACGAATTTCGCGGCAACCAGGCGATGCTCGGCGAGGTCATTGCCTGGCGCAATCTGTTCTGGGCGCTGACCGACGCCATGGCGATGAACCCGACGGCCTGGGTCAATGGCGCCGTGCTCCCCAACCTGCAATCCGGATCGAGCTATCGGGTGTTCGCCGGCGACGCCTATGGCCGCATCAAGGAGATCGTGGACAAGATTGTCGCCTCGTCGCTGATCTATCTGCCGTCATCCGCCAAGGATTTCAAAAATCCGGCGATCGATCGCTATCTCGCCCGCTACGTGCGCGGCTCTTACGGTATCGATTACAAAGATCGCATCAAGGTGATGAAGCTCTTGTGGGACGCGATCGGCACCGAGTTCGGCGGCCGGCACGAGCTTTATGAACGCAATTACGCCGGCAACCATGAAGACATCCGCATCCAGGCGCTCTGGAACGCGCGCAGTTCCGGTACGCTGGAGCAGATGACGGCATTGGCCGACCAATGCATGTCGGAATATGACGAGAACGGCTGGACCGGCCCGGCCTGGCTCGACCCGGACGACGTCGCTTATCCCGGCTTGCCGGATGAGGCGCGCGCGGCGGAGTAGGGGAGCTGCGCATGGCAGGCCCGAGGTGAAGCGAGATAGCGGGCCCACGCCGGAGCGAGATAGACTATCGCCATGAGACGATCGCCATGAGCTGGATAGACCAGCGGCCCGATGACGCAATGGACGGCGCCTTCACGGCGGTCGGACCGGATCCCATTGCGAGCATCGAGCCGGCGGCGTTCCGCGAGGCGATGAGCCGGTTGGGCGCGGCGGTGCATGTCGTGACCACGGCGGGCGTTGCCGGAAAAACCGGCTTCACAGCGACCGCGGTGTGCTCGGTGTCGGATAAGCCCGCCATGCTCTTGGTTTGCCTCAATCGCCGCAGTTCGAGCGCGCCGTTACTCGCCCAGAACGGCGTCTTCTGCGTGAACACGTTGGGGGCGGGCGAAGAAAAGCTCGCCGACCTGTTCGCGGGACGAAGCGGGGCGCAATTTGCCGAGCGCTTTTCGCTCGGCGAATGGACCACCTTGAAAACCGGGGCGCCGGTGCTCGCCTCCGCGGTCATCGCTTTCGATTGCCGCACCATCGAGACCAAGGCGATGGCGTCGCACAATGTGGTGTTCGGGGCGGTGGAGGCGGTGCGGGTGGGAAGGAGCGGGCCCGCGCTCGTCTATCACGAGCGCGCTTATAAGCCGGTCTGAGCGTTTCCGAGAACCTTCAAACGGCTGTCGCGCGGACATAGCCTTTTCTGTGCAAATTTTCGAAGGTCTTTGCGCAACGGCTTCTTGCCTGGGGCGCAATCGGACTATGCTCATGCACATGATCGCCCGCAACGCAGCCCCCGCCTTGCCGCTGTTTCATCTCTACGGCGACCCGCCGGACGACCAGGCATTCGACTTCATTCACATCGAGCGGATCGCTTCGCGCTCGGCGCTACACGATTGGACCATTCTGGCGCACCGGCATCGCAACCTGTTTCAGATCTTTCTGGTCGAACGTGGCGGCGGCGAAATGATGTTCGATGTCGCGAGGCTCGCCTTCGCCGCGCCTGCCGCAATCGTTATTCCCGCCGCGATTGCGCATGGCTTCCGCTACGAGCCGAATGTCACCGACGGCTGGGTGATCAGCTTCACCGAAGATGCTGCCGGCGCGCTTGCCGAACAGGCGGGGCAAGCGCTGGCGCGGCTACGCACGCTAGCGAGCGAACCCGTTGTTCCCCTGGCCGACGCCGAGCGCGCCCGGCTCTCCGCGCTGTGCGGCGAATTGTTCGAGGAGCATAGCCTTGCGCGCGAAGGCTATCGGCTGGCGATGCGCGGGCTTCTCGCGCTGGTCGCCGTCGGCGTGGTGCGGCTTGCCGCGAGCCGTGCGCGCGGCGGCGCGATCACGCTCTATCCGGCCGACGCGACAGTCACCGAGCTGCGCAACCTGCTCGACGAATTCTTCCGCCGGGAAAGATTGCTCGGCTTCTACGCGGAGAAACTCGGCATGACGGTCGATCGTCTCAACGATCACGTCAAGCGCGCGACTGGCGTCACTGCCGGCCATCTGGTGCGCCAGCGCGTGCTCACCGAAGCCAAGCGCCAGCTCGTTTTCACCACCCAGCCGATCCACGATATTTCCAACGAGCTTGCTTTCGCCGACGCGTCGCACTTCGCGCGATTTTTCCGCAAGCAGACCGGCACCACGCCGCACGAATTTCGCGACCAATGGGGCGGCTAGAGTCAAACTACTGGTGATCGCTTCGCGCCGCTGCGATCGACGGCTTTTCCTGAACACTTTTTATGAGTTTGACCAGAGTAAAATCCTGAACGCTTCTTTATTTGCTCAACAAAAAGTCGAGCACCGTTTCGGCGTAGAGCTTCGGTCGCTCGACATTGGCGATGTGGGCGGTGTCGAGCACGGCGATGTCGGCGTTAGGGATGTGCTCGCAAATGAACTCATTGGCTTCGACCGTGGTCGCGGGATCGTGCTTGCCGGCGATCACCAGTGTCGGCGCGCTGATTTTTGGGAGTAGCGGCCGGTGATCCATATCGCGGATCGCTTCGCCACAGCCGATATAGCCGTCGGCCTTGGTCGCCAGGAACATCTCGCGCATCTTGGCGATGGCCTGCGGACTGCGCTCGCGGAAATCTTCGGTGAACCAGCGCTCCATATTGGCGTCGACGATCGCCGCCAGGCCTTTGTCCCGCACGGTTTTGAGCCGGCCTTCCCAGATGGATTTGTCGGGAAAAAACGACGAGGTGTTGGAGAGGACGAGCTTGTCGACCCGGCCGGGCGCCTGCGCGCCGAGCCATTGCCCGACCATCCCGCCCATGGATAGTCCGCACCAATTGATTTTGGCGACGTCGAGGGCGTCCATGACCGCGAGAACGTCGCGGCCGAGCCGCTCCATCGTATAGGGCCCTTTCGGCACGCTCGATTGGCCATGGCCGCGGCGATCGTAGCGCACGAGCCGGAAATGGCGGGTCCACGACGCGACCTGATCGTCCCACATGTGAAGATTGGTGCCGAGCGAGTTCGACAGCATCAGCACCGGGGCATTCTGCGGTCCCTCGACCTCGACATGGATGATGCAGCCGTCGTCGGTTTTTATTTCAGGCATTTTGGGCCTCCCCCTCGTTTCCGGTTCTCCTAGCACTCTTTTCAGTCGGCGCGCGAGGCGGTAAGCCGATAGTCCCGATCGATCGAGCGAGCGCGAGGAGTACGGCGATGGCGATGACCATGAGCGGCGAATATGAGCTGGCGGTGCCGCCGCAAACCGTTTGGGAAAAACTCAACGATCCGGCCACGCTGAAGGCCTGCATTCCCGGCTGCGAGCAACTCGACAAGACCTCGGACACCGAATTTCACGCCATCGCCACCGTCAAGATCGGGCCGGTCAAAGCGAAGTTCAAAGGCACGGTGACGCTCTCGGACCTCGATCCACCGAATGGCTATAAGATTTCAGGGCAGGGCGACGGCGGGGTGGCGGGCTTCGCCAAGGGCGGGGCCACGGTCAGGCTTTCGCCTAGAAACGGCGGCACGCTTTTGGCGTACGACGTCGATGCTCAAATCGGCGGCAAGCTCGCGCAGCTCGGGCAGCGGCTCGTCAACGGCGCCGCCAAAAAGGTCGCCGATGATTTCTTCGAGAATTTCGCCAAGGCCGTCAATACGCCGGTCGATCCGCCGACGGCCGGGTGAAACGGCGCAACCGTCCAGCCTGAGCCGCCGTGGCCGGAACTCTCTTGACCGGCTACTGGCCCGCGGTTCAGAGTGAACGGCCGTTCGAGCGTACGAAAATCGGAAAATTCCACCCGAAAACTGCGCCCGGACCCGGCCGGTGATGGCGACCGGCTGGCAAATCACGACGTTTTGACCGGTATCTTCGAGGAGGAACCCCCTATGGCAGGCGAGACGGCAGCCGTCTCCATGACGGTGAACGGCAAGCCCATCACCGCCAATGTCGATCCGCGCACGCTGTTGGTGCAGTTGTTGCGGGAAAACTTGCGGCTCACGGGGACGCATGTCGGATGCGACACCTCGCAATGCGGCGCCTGTGTCGTGCACGTCAACGGCAAGGCGATCAAATCCTGCACCGTGCTTGCGCTGCAGCTCGAAGGCGCCACTGTCCTCACGATCGAAGGACTGGCGCCGGCCGATGGGCCACTGCATCCGATGCAGGAAGCCTTCCGCGAGAACCACGGCCTGCAATGCGGCTACTGCACGCCGGGCATGATCATGACCGCCGTCGATATTGTGCGCCGCAAGGGCCATGAGCTTGACGACCGCACCATTCGCGAGGAGCTCGAAGGCAATATTTGCCGCTGCACGGGCTACCACAACATCGTCAAGGCGATCGCCGCTGGCGCGCGCGCCATGCGCGGCGGCGGTTCGGCTGCACAAGCCGCCGAATAGGCGGCGGACCGAACGATAATTGCCGGACGATAATTGTCGGGAGGACGATGACAATGAGCGCAACCGGGATCGGCGCCGCGGTGCGACGTAAGGAAGACCATCGCTTCATCACCGGCATGGGTCACTACACCGACGACATCAATCGACCGGGTCAGGCTTACGCCTATTTTCTGCGCTCGCCGCATGCGCATGCGACGATCAAATCGATCGACGTCAAAGCCGCCGCGCAGATGCCCGGCGTGCTCGCCGTTCTCACCGGCGCGGAGCTTGCCGGCGACAAGATCGGCAATCTGATCTGCGGCTGGATGATCCACTCCAAAGACGGCACGCCGATGAAAATGGCGCCGCATCCCGCGCTCGCGACCGGCAAGGTCTGCCATGTCGGCGATCCGCTCGCGGTGGTGGTCGCCGAGACGCTGCCGCAGGCGCGCGATGCGGCGGAGAAAATTGCCGTCGACTACGACGTGCTTCCGGCGGTGGCCGATCCGGCGGCGGCGGCGAAACAAGGCGCGCCGCAGATTCACGACGTCGCGCCGAACAACATCATCTATCAGTGGCATCTCGGCGATGCCAAAGCCGTCGAGGCGGCGTTCCGGTCGGCCAAGCACGTCACCAAGCTCGATATCGTCAACAATCGCCTGGTGCCGAACGCGATCGAGCCGCGGGCCGCGATCGGCGACTACGATTCCGGCACCGGCTCTTTCACGCTGTGGAACACCACGCAGAATCCGCATGTCGCGCGCCTCGTGATCGCCGCTTTTGTCGGCATGGCGCCGGAGCATAAGCTGCGCGTCATTGCGCCGGACGTCGGCGGCGGCTTCGGCTCGAAGATTTTCATCTATCCCGAAGAAGTCGTCGCGCTGTGGGCCTCCAAGCGCGTCGGGCGGCCGGTGAAGTGGGTGGCCGAGCGTTCGGAATCGTTCCTGACCGATGCGCATGGGCGCGATCACGTCACGCATGCCGAAATGGCCCTCGATGCGGACGGCAAGATTCTGGCGCTGCGCGCGAAAACCGTGGCTAATCTCGGCGCGTATATGTCGACCTTCTCGTCATCGGTGCCGACTTATCTCTACGCGACGCTCTTGTCGGGCCAATACGAGATTCCGCAAATCTACTGCGAGGTCGACGCGGTCTATACCAATACGGTGCCGGTCGATGCTTATCGCGGCGCCGGGCGTCCGGAAGCGACGTTCGTGGTCGAACGGCTGATGGAAGTCAGCGCCCGCGAATTGGCGCAGGATCCGACCGAACTGCGGCGCAAGAACTTCGTCAAGACGTTTCCGCATCAGACGCCGGTGATCATGACCTACGATGCCGGCGACTACGGCGCCTCGCTGAAAAAAGCGATGGAGCTTGCCGATTGCAAAGGCTTCGGCAAGCGCAAGCGCGAATCCGCGCGCCACGGCAAGCTGCGCGGCATCGGCTTCTCGAGCTATATCGAAGCCTGCGGCATCGCGCCCTCGCAAGCGGTCGGTTCGCTCGGCGCTGGCGTCGGCTTATGGGAATCGGCCGAGGTGCGCGTCAATCCGACGGGTTCGGTGGAAGTCCTCACCGGCTCGCACACCCACGGCCAAGGCCACGAGACCACTTTCGCGCAACTTGCCTCCGAGCGCCTCGGGATTCCGATCGACAATATCTCGATCGTGCACGGCGACACCGACAAGGTGCAATTCGGCATGGGCACCTATGGTTCGCGCTCCGGCGCGGTCGGTATGTCGGCGCTGGCCAAAGCACTCGACAAGATCGAGGCGAAAGCCAAAAAAGTCGCCGCTTACATGCTCGAAGCGGCCGAGGGCGACATCGAATTCAAGGACGGCAAATTCAGCGTCGCCGGCACGGATAAGTCGGCGGCTTGGGGCGATGTCGCGCTCAACGCCTATATCGCGCACAAATTTTCCGGCCAGGAGCTAGAGCCCGGCCTCAAGGAAGGCGCGTTTTACGATCCGACCAATTTCACATTTCCGGCCGGGTGCCATATCTGCGAGGTCGAAGTCGATACCGAGACCGGCAATACCGAGATTGTGGCCTGGACCGCCGTCGACGACTTCGGCATCGTCGTCAATCCGATGATCGTCGAGGGCCAGGTTCACGGCGGGATCGCTCAAGGCGTCGGCCAGGCGCTCTACGAGAACGCGGTCTACGACAAGGACGGCCAGCTCGTCACCGGCTCGTTCATGGACTACGCGATGCCGCGCGCCGATCATTTGCCGCCGTTGACGGTCGACACCACGGTGACGAAATGTCCGTCGAATCCGCTCGGCATCAAGGGCTGCGGCGAAGCCGGCGCAATCGCGGCGCCCGCCGCCGTCATCAATGCGATCACCGATGCGATCGGAACCGAAGAGCTCGCCATGCCGGCAACGGCGCAGGCGGTTTGGGCGGCGCTACAGAAATCGAACCGAATGCCGGAAGCGGCGTGATTAGATTTCTCACCCCGCGCGGGGTGAGATGAGCAGGATAACGGAGGACTGTGATGTACGCCTTTACCTTTCATCGTCCGCAGACGGTGCGCCAGGCCGCGGGCTTACTTGCCAAGAACGAGGACGCCAAGTTACTTGCCGGCGGCCAGACGC
>JBAPZR010000707.1:0-1948 GCA_049285335.1 Xanthobacteraceae bacterium
ATGTTCTGTTTCCTTGTCGAGGCGCGGAAGCACTAATGAGTCTAGCGGTTGAAGCGCCGACCTTTCCTAAGGACACACAAGACAAGGAGAAGCAAGTGGTCGCGCCAGACCAAAATGCCTGGTAAAAACAATTCTGACAAAGAAGCGGAGGAAGTATTCTCTCCCAACGCAAGCTGCCTGAGAGCGGGCGGTATTATGATGGCATCGACAACTCGGGCCGCCGGCTGAGTTACCGGGCGCCACCTCGTAAGCCAAAAGAGCCCATGTGGCAGCACGCCGGGGCGCCAACAGGCCATTCGGGCCAGCAATGCGAACGACATTTATGGTTTGCCGGTATAAGATTAAAAGTGCTGCTGAGCCGCACGAATCGGTAGCGAAGGAAAGCCAACCAAGTCGCGTCGCATAGAACGGAAACTCTGGTCGAAGGCCAATGACGTTTGATTACGCCGCATCGGCCGCACTATTCATGCCGAAAGGCAAGCGTGGCAGGCGTCAGCCGCTCAGTTATCGGCGCTTTGCCACCGCAGCGGAGGCTATTCGCTTCGCTGTCGAAGAGTTCCCAGCCGTCCGCACACTTGGCGCATGGATGGAGGTGGGAGAAGAGCGCTTCAACGGCGATGACATCCGGCGTCTATACGAGAGCACCAGTTACCCGCGGCACCGTCGCAATGCGTAAATTGAGGCGAAATCTGCAATCGATTTCGACTGAGAAGGTCGTCGCCCGTAGCGCGACCTGCAGCGCTGCGACCGATAATACGTCGCTACTTGACCCTAAGATTGGTCGCGGACTCTTTGCCTCGATTGTTCTCAACCTCGTACTCGACGGTTTGTCCCTCGTTGAGTGAACGCAGCCCGGCGCGCTCAACAGCCGAGATGTGGACGAACACATCTTTGCCGCCGCCCCCTGAAGGCTGAATAAACCCATATACCTTTGTCGGATTGAACCACTTCACGGTACCGGTAGGCATTTCCGTCTCCAAATGTTGACCGCCTACAATACGGGTCGCGCCCGAGCAGGACAAGGACCGCGATTGGTCCCTAGCGGCGGCATCCGCCGATAATCGGATGCTGTCCGCCCGTCGCTACACGTTGAAATCGGGCAGCTTGACGCCGCTGGCATTCGGCCGCTGCTGGGCACATAGTGCAAGTGATGAGCATTCTCTTCGATGAAACTGATTTTTCGGTCGTTGTTAAGAACCGCGCCCCGCCTCCAAAACCGTGGAGATGGGAGATATATCGGGCCGGCCGAAAGAGCGCGATTGAATGTTCATCGGTCCTTTATGAAACCGTTGAGGCGGCTAAACGAGCCGGAAAAGAGGCCCTCAAACAGCTCTTGACAGAGTTCCCAGACTGACGACCGCGTTAGCAGGCATCACAACAAGCTACGGTTGAATGTCGGACCTCTCGCTCTTGGACGCATTCATGAGCGTGAAGATGGGCACGTTTCGGGAATTCCAGCTGTACATGGTTTGCTTACAAACTTGGCACTTGGCGTAACTCCGCTGCTTGAACGAGAGATGGGCCGTCGTCATCTCATATTTGGTCTCGCAATAGGGACATTTGAAGATGACCATCGTTTCACTAAGCGCCTACGGCTGACGATATGGAAGGTAGCGCGACGAAACGAATCTAGCTTCCTGGCAAATCAATTGTCGAGGAAGCTCCTGAGGACCCTTGATCGGCTTGGGTGCTTGAGCTTGCGGAGCGCCTTGGCCTCGATCTGTCGAATCCGCTCGCGCGTCACCGAAAACTGTTGGCCGACTTCCTCAAGCGTGTGGTCGCTGTTCATGCCGAGGCCAAAGCGCATGCGCACGATGCGCTCCTCGCGTGCCGTAAGTGACGCCAGAACGCGAGTCGTGGTGGCGCGCAGATTCGACTGGATCGCGGCATCGATTGGCAGGATGGTGTTCTGGTCCTCGATTAGGTCGCCGAGGTGTGAGTCCCCCTC
>JBAPZR010000708.1:0-5202 GCA_049285335.1 Xanthobacteraceae bacterium
TCGAATCGGCGATCAATGGCATGTTGGCCGGGCTCGATCCGCATTCGGGTTACATGAGTCCGAACGGCTTCCGCGACATGCAGGTGGAGACGCGCGGCGAGTTCGGCGGACTCGGCATCGAGGTCACCATGGAGGACGACCTGCTCAAGGTTGTTGCGCCGATCGACGACACTCCGGCGGCCAAAGCCGGCGTCATGGCGAACGACATCATCACGCATCTCGATGACGAGGTGGTGCAGGGTCTCACCATGGACCAGGCCGTCGATAAGATGCGCGGCCCAGTGAACACCAAGATCAAGCTCACGATCGTCCGCAAGGGCTCCGACAAGCCGATCGACGTGACGATCGTCCGCGACATTATCCGGGTGAAATCGGTGCGTTCGCATCCTGAGGGCACCGACGTCGGTTACATTCGCGTGACGCAATTCAACGAACAGACGACCGACGGATTGAAGCAGGCGATCACCGATCTCAACAGCCAGCTCGGCGCCGACAAGATCCGGGGCTACATCCTCGATCTGCGTAATAATCCTGGCGGGCTGCTCGACCAGGCCATCTCGCTCTCCAATACGTTCCTTGAAAGAGGCGAGATCGTATCGACCCGCGGCCGCAATCCCGAGGAGACGCAACGCTTCAACGCGGCGCGGCCCGGCGACATGATCAAAAACAAGCCGCTGATCGTCCTTATCAATGGCGGTTCGGCCTCGGCGTCCGAAATCGTCGCCGGCGCCTTGCAGGATCAAAAGCGCGCCACTCTCATCGGCACGCGATCGTTCGGCTAGGGATCGGTGCAGACGATCATTCCGCTCGGCGCCGGCAACGGGGCGCTCCGGCTGACCACGGCGCGGTACTACACGCCGTCCGGACGCTCGATTCAGGCCAAGGGCATCACGCCGGACGTCGAAGTCCTCCAGGACGTTCCGGATAACCTGAAAGCTCAGATCGACACCATGGGCGAAGCGTCGCTGCGCGGCCACCTCAAAGCCGAGGGTGCCGAGCAGACCGGCTCGCAGTCCTATGTACCGCCCGATGAGTCAGACGATAAAGCCCTCAGGATGGGCCTCGACCTGCTGCGCGGAACGGCAAGCAATGCCGCCTTCCCGCCAAATCCCAAGGCGGCGGTTCATAACTGACGATCCCCTCATCGGGGGTCACCGGACTGGAAGTGGTCAGGTCGGCGAAAGGAAATGTCCGCTCTGGGTCAAAAGCGGACATCGCATTAGGTCCGCCTCACGTCCGCTTTACCCCCGAAAGCGGACATGGTTCAGCGCGACCGGCATGTCCGCTTTGTGCCAAAAGCGGACATGGGTACGCTTGCGGGTCACCTCGTACCCGGTGCGATTAGCCCCCTCGGTAATTAGCCGAGCGGATTTTTAGCGGGTTCTAGTGCTCGCTCATACGGGCGGAACCTGGCTGGCCCGGCACGTTGAAATGCTTGCCGGTATCGGTGACATTGGTGCCGTCCACACTGAGGATCGAAAAATCCTTATCCATGTAGTTGCCGACATAAATATATTTGCCGTCGGGCGTGAAAGCGACCGCCTCCGGTAGAGCGCCAACCTCGATATCGTTCAATCGGGTCACTTTCTTGCCATCGATTTCAAGCACGGTCACCAAGCCATGGGGGTGATAGTACCAATCTGACTTGGGGTGATTGGAACCGTATGCGTCGACAGTCACCGCGATATTGCCCTTCGGGCTGATCGCCAAACCTTCCGGGCTGTCAGGAACCGTTATGTGATCGATGACATGCACGGGTTCGGTCAAATCGATGACACTGACCGAATCGACGTTGCCGTCCGACGAGCCCCCAGTGCCAGTGTTTGCCGTCAAGGCAATCGAGCCGGTCGGCGAAATGGCGACGTTGTACGAAAATATTCCGGCTGGAAGATCGTGTTTGCCGTAGGTCACTTTGTCGCCGTCGACGTCGAGCAGCGCGACTTTGTTGGCCAAGGGCTTCGCGGCCAGCGCATGCTTGCCGTCCGGCGTAAAGACAACGGCAGAGACCTCGTCGCCCATGTCGATGCTGCCGATAAGTTTGACGTCGGTGCCATGAATCGAGAGGACGGAAATCGATTTGCCGGCGCGATTGCCGACGAGCGCAAGATTGCCGGCCGGATTGATCGACAGGCCGGACGGCTGCTTGTCGCCCTCTATCGTGCCGACGAGCTTGGCCGGATTGGCCTTGAGATCGACGACGTAGATTTTGTTGTCCGGAACCTGTTTCCAATTATCGCCGTCTTGTACGGCATTCATCGAGTCGGCGATGAGCGCCACTGAATTGGTCGGATCGATCGCGAGATTCACCGGCGGCCCTACGACCGAATTCTTCAGCGGAAGATTGGCGACAATTTTCGGATCGAGAGGGTTGGCAAGATCGACGATCAGTACTGAATCTTGGCCTGGCGGCGACACTATCGTCTTACCGTCGACGAAAGCGGCCTTTTGATCGTCGCCGACAATCAGAAATGGCGCGGCGTGCGCAGAAAGCGCGTTAGAGCCGAGCACTGTCACTGCGGCGAGCGTACCTGCGATAACGCGATAATTCATGGCTTCCTCCCATCGTAAGGCCTTAAGCGGCGGTTTGATCGGCGTTGTTTATTCGGTGAACTTTATCGGGGGTCATGCCGCGCGTCATCGTGGAATTCGAGACCGAAACGCGGCTGCCTGATGTCTCAAGCTTATCACTTCGCTGAGGTATGGGGGCGGGTCCCCCATGTCCGCTTTGGGTCATAAGCGGACATTTCCGTATGTCTGAGCGATGTCCGCTTTACCCCCAAAAGCGGACATTCGATTCAACCTTACCAAGCAGACATTACCGTTCGGTGGGGGACGTGACTGACGTAGATTCACTGATCAGTTCCTGAGCACTGGCGTCTTATGCAGAAAGAAGTCGTTGTCGATCTGCTTGACAAGGAAGTCCGCCACATTGGCGCGAGAGATGAAACCGCAAGTCCAGTCGCGCGGATCTAGTAACGCGCGATAGGCTTTCGTCTTTGGTCCGCTGGTCAAGATCACGGGACGCGCGATCACCCAGTCGAGATTGCTCCTCCGGACGATGCGTTCCTGTACATCCTTGTCGTCATAAATGTGTCCCAGCAGCAGATGGAGAGCCACGTTATATAGAAACCCACCGCTGCCGCGGCTGTCGCCCGCCCCGAAACCCGTTACGCAGATCAATCGCTTGACTTGAGCCTCCTGCATCGCGGTGACGAGGACTTGGGTCGCTTTAGAGAAGAGCCGCGTCGGCGTGAGAATGAGTTCGGGCCCGGCCGAAACACCAAGCGACTGTGTGACGGCATCGATGCCGGTCAGCGCGCGCTTCACCGTTGTCATTTCGAGCGCGTCGCCGGCCATTTTTTCGAGTTTGGGGTGATCAACTAGCATTCTTCGGGCCGACCGCGCTAGGGCTCGAACCGAATGTCCCGCCTGCAGGGCGACCTTTACGGTCTCAAGGCCAATCCCTCTGCTGGCGCCGATGACCAAAACTGTCGCCATGCCCGTCCATGCCTCTCGTCGGGCCCGCCACTCATCGTCATGTGCGATCTAGGTAACCGCACCGCAAGACGATCGCCGCGACGCGCCAGCCGCGCGCCTGAACGCTGCCGGCGAACAAGACGGCAGATTTCGGTAGCGACATTCCCGATTTTTCTGATCCGTTGCAGATGCGCAACAGACATGCGCTGACAGTCGTCCTAATGTACCTGCGCTGTTGGCGAGATGCGCATTGTAGGTGTCGTGGCTGAAACGAACAGTCGATTGGCGCAAATTGGCAAATGAAACGACTAGCGACCAAGCTGATCTTTTCCGTATTAAGGCACACGCCAAGGTACCGTTACGAAAGCGGAGCGATGACGGTGGGCAACAAAAAACGTGAGTACAAATTTCGTCGCGCTCAGTTTTCCACCACGTGGTGGATTGCCACGGCCGTAGCTATTGGATGGGCTGTGACTATTTGGCAAGGGTCTTAGCTTTAGCGGTTGTGCTCGCCGCGGGAAAAATGGCTTTCCTCAAGTCTCTCCGCTTTACCCTTGAAAATGGGGTTTAGGGGCCAGTTTTTGCACGGCAGCAATCCTGAGCCGACAATGTCCGCTTTGGGTCATTAGCGGACATCGAAGCGAGTCCCCGGCAGCGTCCGCTTTACCCCCGATAGCGGACATCGCGGAGCTCGATCGCCATGTCCGCTTTGTGCCAAAAGCGGACTCATGCACTGCAGCAAAAGCACCCCATCGGTCGTTCCTTCCAATGATTGCGAAACGGTCAGCGGAATACGGTTCAACGTCGATTAGCCAATTGCAAGGCAAAGCACCTGCACAAGTCACCGATTTGAGTTCGCTGTAGGGCGCTTTGTCGAGGGCGCCTTATGCAAGTATGCCAATGAAGCGCCCACCACGCGACAAATTAGCCTCGACTCAGCAGGACTGTGACAAGAGTCACAGACGAACGTTCCCAAACAGGCGCACCCACTAAAAAAGCCAACTTGAGCCAAGGGGAGGATGCGATGCGCAAATTTCTGATGCTTTTGATGGCAGCAGCCATCGTTGTGATCGCGCCTGTCGCCGCCAACGCGGGGGCCAACGGTGGTAATTCCGCCACGCACGTTACGTGCCGTGGCACAGAGTGGCATGGCGTCGGCTATGCCGGTTGTACGCAGGCCTTGCTCACTAATTACACAGATTTAACTACCTAATGAAACAAACGCTCGGAGTTCCTTAACCGGCGCTTCACGCGAGCACCCTTTGGCACATCCGCAGAGTGGTCCGTCCACAGCATCAAAAGCGGACATCGCGGGACGGACTGCCCGACGCCCGCTTTACCTCCAAGAGCAGACATTGACTGAGTGAGTTCTGATGTCCGTTTTATGCCAAAAGCGGACTTATGCACCGCAGCAAAGAACGTCGCTATTCGAAGCGCGCGCAGCTGTATGAATGAGTTAGGTCACCCAGCACCGCTGGAAGCCCGCACCTACGGTCGCAGATAAATGAAACCCTGCGATTGCAACTCAGCGATACGCACCACGCCGCCTTTGTCGGCAACGACGAAGCCCGGCAGCAAATCTTTGAGCGTTAGATTCAGGCCCCTCATGGTGTTGACGCAAGCATGCATCTGCAGACCCGATTTCGACAGTTCGTCGGTCCGCTTCGATACGTCGCCTGCGGCGTCGGTGCTACGGAAGGTTTTAACGCCGGGCCGTGCACGACG
>JBAPZR010000709.1:0-27570 GCA_049285335.1 Xanthobacteraceae bacterium
GAGTAGCTAAGGTCAAAAAACTTCCCAGCCTTACTCGGCGGCCAGCCGCGGCGGCGGGCGCATCGATTCAAGCCCGTCGGCCGCCGTCACCGAAATCGTGGTGCGCACCATGTAACGCGCTTCGTGCGCCGGCCACGGCCGGCCGCGATGCATGGTGGCGCGATTGTCCCACATCACGACGTCGCCCGCGCGCCAGGCGTGCACATAGGTCGTGTCCGGGATGGTCGCGGTCGTCGTCAGCTCGTCGATCAGCCTCTCGCCCGCGATGGGGTCCGTGCCCTCGACCGCATAGGCGTGCGAGGCGAGATAGAGCGCGCTGCGGCCGTTGATCGGATTTTTCCACACCATGCGCCAGCATTGCGGCGGCAGCACCGCCAATTCTTCCTTGCTGGCGAGGTCGGGCGCGATTTTGCCGCGCGAATGCGCGTAGTGATGCCAGGCAAAGGAGTTCTCCAGCTTGCTGCGCATGGCCGGATCAAGCCGTTCGTAGGCAAGCCGCGTCGAGGCGAATTCTGTCTCGCCGCCGTTTTCCGGAATGATCCGCGCCGAGAGGATCGACGCCAAAGCCGGCAGGCTCTTGAACGAACTGTCGGTATGCCAAAGCTGGTTGGCCTTATTGCGCATCGCGTAACGATGATCCGCCGGAACCACTTTGCCGTCCGGGCCGATGGTGGTGAGGATGACAAAATGCGTTCCGGTGCCAAGCGAGCCGACCTTGGTCGTTTCGGGCGGACCGAAGCGGCGCGAGAAGGCGAGCTGGCTTTCGTCGGTGACGTCCTGGCCGCGAAACACCAGAACCGAATATTCCTCGAAGGCCGCGCGCACCGCCGCATAGGCGGCATCGTGCGCGGCGACGTCGGCCAGCGTGACGCCGCGCAATTCAGCGCCGAATCCGGGGCGCAGGGGAACGATTTCCATCCGCGTGTCCTCCATGCGTTCTATTTCTTGGCTTTCGGCAAATGTCCTCCAAAACGGGCCGGCTGGCAAGGAATGCGCCGATCGCCCGACGCGGCCGACCGCTGCGGCGCGATCACGCTTTGAAGCGCGCGATAACACCCGACGGGATCGGCTGCGATTTCATTTTGGACGGATCGGCGGGGTCGGGCGCGGCCCACACCCGCGTCTCGCGGCCCTCGACCGCCACGGCGCCGGCGACGAACAGCCGATGCTCGACGTCGAAGCTCGAACGGCGGAATTCGCTGACCTGCGACGTCATTTCAACGACATCGCCAAAACGGGCCGGCACCAAAAAGCGGGCGCCGGCATCAACCAGCGGAATCCCGACAATGCCGAAGGTCACCGCGAGATCCGGCGGCTTGACCCCGAGCGCGGTTTCAAACAGCGTCCAGGTGCCCCAATCGAAGAATTCGAAAAAACGGGCGTTGAAGACGATGCCGGCGGGGTCGCATTGTCCCCATTCGATCGTAAACTGCCGGCGGCTGATGAGATTTGCCATTGCCGCCATGATCGCCGCGAAACCGCGCGGCGGTCAATGCAAGCTGTGCCTGAAAATCATGACGGGCGAGCTTGCGCTCGCCCGTCACGTTCCTTGTGCTGCTACCCGCACAGAGAACCAGGATCAAATCCACCACATAGTGCAACGCTGGTAGCGGCTCTTGCACCGAGGCCAATCTGACCTTGGCGATCGTCACATTCGGCAGAACCAAACGCGACCGATCTGAAAGTGACGATAGCGCATGATTTTAGAGTCTCAAGTTAAAGCATACATCGGTCGGCGAGAATCGCGTTTGGGGATAATTGTGTGGATTCGCCGCGGACAAACATCGAGGAAAGCATCTATTTGTTTGGACTTCCAGTCTGCCTGGGAGAATTGACGGTCTTGCCCGGCCACTTGCACAAATCGGCGATGATGCATTTTTCGCACAATGGCCGGCGCGCGACGCAGACATAGCGGCCGTGCAGGATCAGCCAGTGGTGAGCATGAAGCCGGTAGCGCTCCGGCACTACCTGCATCAGTTTCATCTCGACCTCGAGCGGCGTCTTGCCGACGGCAAGGCCGGTGCGATTGCCGACGCGGAAAATGTGGGTATCGACGGCGATGGTCGGTTCGCCGAAAGCGATGTTAAGCACCACATTGGCTGTCTTGCGGCCGACACCCGGCAGGGCTTCAAGTGCATCGCGGTCGTGCGGAACCTTACCGCGGTGTTCGGCGACGAGCTTTTTTGATAGCGCGATGACGTTCTTCGCCTTGGTGCGATAGAGCCCAATCGTTTTGATGAGATCGCGCACGCGCGGTTCGCCGAGTTTGATCATTTTCTCCGGCGTGTCGGCGAGCTTGAACAGAGCCGGCGTTGCTTTGTTGACTCCGGCATCGGTGGCCTGCGCCGAAAGCACGACGGCGATCAACAGTGTGAATGGATTGATGTGCTGCAGCTCGCCGCGCGGCGCCGGATTGGCAGCTTGAAACCGGCGGAACGCTTCCGCGACTTCGGCGGTTGTCCATTGCGGCAAGTCGCCATGAGCCGCTTCGATGTCGCCGGCAACGCGCGCCTTGACGCCCTTGAGCCGAGCCGCCTTGCCCTTGCGGGCGGCATCGACCCGCCGCCGGGTGGTTTTGGCCAGATCTCGGTCCAGGCCTCGGTTCTGGCCTCGGTTCCGGCGCCGGTTTAGCTTTTGGTTCTTCGCTGTTGTTTTTTTCTGCATCGGATTTTCGTATAATGCCCGCCATGAATTCAGACAACAATTGCGACGGCGACAATAATCGTGACCACGGCGCCGCCGTCGACCCCAAGATTTTCTCGGCCGTCCTCACGCCGCATCGGTCGCTCGGGCCCACTGGCTTTCTCGTCCTGATGCTGTGCCTCGGGGGCTTGAGCTTTATCTCCGGAGTGATTTTCGTGTCGCTTGGCGCCTGGCCGGTATTCGGCTTCTTCGGACTTGATGTTTTGCTCGTCTATTTCGCCTTCCGCGCCAATTACCGCACTGCGCGCGCTTACGAGGAGGTGATCGTGACCGCCTCGGAATTGACCGTGCGCAAGGTCAATCATCGCGGCGGGGTGCGTGAATGGACGCTCAATCCGCTGTGGGTGCGGCTCGAGCGCATGGTGCATGAGGAATTCGGCATCGAACGGCTATTCCTGGTTTCGCATGGCCGGCGGCTCGTCATTGCCGGCTTTCTCGGACCGGCTGAAAAAGCAAGTTTTGCGCGCGCGCTGACGAATGCGCTCGGCGAAGCCAAACGCGGTCCGACACGGACAACAATCGCGTAACTTCGCCATCGGGACGTATCGGCAAACGGTACGGCCCCGCCAAGCGCAGAAAACGGGTGGTTCGGGGCGCAAGAACAGCTTAAATCGGGAGCAAATGATGGAGACAGACATGTTGTCGCCCGATCGCATTTTCGACCTGAACCCGCTGTCCGAGGCCGCCGCCGATTACGAAATCGTCAAACGGGCCATCGGACATATCCGTGGCCATTGGCGCGAGCAGCCGGAAGTCGAGGCTATCGCGGAAGCCGCCGGCGTGACGCCGACCGACCTGCATCACCTGTTCCGCCGCTGGGCGGGCCTGACCCCGAAGGCCTTTCTGCAAGCGCTCACGCTTGACGGCGCGCGGCGTCTTTTGCGCGATTCCGCAAGCGTACTCGATGCAACTTACGAAGTCGGCCTTTCCGGACCCGGCCGCCTGCACGATCTGTTCGTGACCCACGAGGCGATGTCGCCCGGCGAGTGGAAATCGGGCGGCGAAGGCCTGAGCATGTATTTCGGCTTTCACCCCTCGCCGTTCGGCAGTGCGCTGGTCGTGGCCACCGAACGCGGGCTCGCCGGTCTCGCCTTTGCCGATCCTGGCGAGGAGCCGGCAACGCTCGCCGACATGAAGCGCCGGTGGCCGCGGGCAACCTATATCGAGGACACCGCGCGCACAGCGCCGCTGGCGCAGCGCATTTTCGATTCCAAGCAATGGCGCGCGCAACAGCCGTTGCGGGTCGTGCTGATTGGAACCGATTGGGAAGTGCGGGTCTGGGAAGCGCTCCTCAAAATCCCGATGGGACGGCTCACCACCTATTCCGGGCTCGCCGGTAAGGTGTCGAGCCCCGCAGCCGCGCGTGCGGTCGGCGCTGCCGTCGGCAAAAATCCGGTTGCTTTCGTGGTGCCCTGCCATCGCGTGATCGGCAAAGCCGGCGAACTCACCGGATATCATTGGGGCCTCACCCGCAAGCGCGCGATGTTGGGCTGGGAGGCGGGCCAGATCGCCGCCGCGGCCTAGCCGCCCGCCGTTGACGATGGGGCGGCAATCCGCAATATCCGTCCCATCCGATCAAAGGCGAAGATGCGATGCGGCAGCACCGGCCCGTGATGCTGGTCATTCTGGACGGCTGGGGCTGGCGGGAAGACCCAGCCGACAATGCCATCCGCCAGGCCAAGACCCCGACCTTCGACCGGCTGTGGCACGCCGGCCAGCGGGCTTTTCTACGCACTTCAGGCAAAGATGTCGGCCTGCCGGACGGTCAGATGGGCAATTCCGAAGTCGGGCACCTCAATATCGGCGCCGGCCGCGTGGTGACGCAGGACTTGCCCCGCATCGACAATGCGATTGCGCGCGGCGAGGTCGACCGCGCGCCTGCGTTGCGCGCGCTGATCGAAAAACTCAAGGACAGCGGCGGGACCTGTCATCTGCTTGGATTGGTTTCGCCCGGCGGGGTCCACTCACATCAGCACCACGCCGCCGCGCTGGCTAAGATCCTGGCCCGTGCCGGGGTGCCGACGCTCGTTCATGCGATCACTGACGGCCGCGATACGCCGCCCCAATCCGCCGGCGATGACATCAAGCGGCTTCTTAAGGCACTGCCGCAGTCGGTTCCGATCGCAAGCGTGTCCGGGCGCTACTACGCAATGGATCGCGACAAGCGCTGGGATCGCGTCGAGAAAGCCTACAAGGCGATCGTCGAGGCGGACGGACCTCGTTTTGCCGACGCAGATGCGGTGATCGCGGATGCCTATGCCAACAAGAAATTCGACGAATTCATCGTGCCAGCGGTCGTCGGCGATTATCGCGGCATGAAGGATGGCGACAGCGTGCTGTGTTTCAATTTCCGCGCCGATCGCGTGCGTGAAATTCTAGGCGCCGTGCTCGATCCGAATTTTTCGGGCTTCGCGCGCCAACGCGTCGTTCGTTTCGCCGACGCCGTCGGCATGACGCAATATAGCGACGAACTCGACAAGCTGATGGGGACGATCTTTCCGCCGCAGACATTCGCGAACATCCTCGGCGAGGTAGTGGCGGATGCCGGGCGCACGCAATTGCGCATGGCGGAAACCGAAAAATACCCGCATGTGACCTACTTCCTCAATGGCGGCCGCGAAGAGCCCTATTCCGGCGAGGATCGCATCATGGTGCCGTCGCCGAAGGTCGCCACCTACGACCTGCAGCCGGAAATGTCGGCGCCCGAGCTTGCCGACAAGGCGGTCGCCGCGATTGCCTCGAACAAATACGACCTGATCGTTCTCAACTTTGCCAATCCCGACATGGTCGGCCACACCGGCAGCCTGCCGGCCGCGATCAAGGCCGTCGAAACCGTCGATGCCGGCCTCGGTCGCATCGCCGAGGCGGTGCTGAAGGCGGGCGGCGCGCTGCTCGTCACCGCCGATCACGGCAATTGCGAGCTGATGCGCGATCCGCAAACCGGCGGCCCACATACCGCACATACCACCAATCCGGTGCCGGTTCTGCTCGCCGGCGCGCGCAATCGCGCACTGATCGCGGAAGGTTGCCTTGCCGACATCGCGCCGACGCTGCTTGAGCTGATGGACTTGCCGAAGCCCAAGGAGATGACCGGCCGATCGCTGTTGCGCGGGGACGGCGAGTAGATGAGAACCCGTAAAAGCGTTCGAGAAAAGCCGTCGATTGCAACGGCTACCCTACTTTTCCGAGCAAATCAGGCTGTCAAGGGCGCCTTCGGCGCCGCACAGCTGCTTTGCCCTTAACACCCTAATTTGTTCGGAAGCGACAGTAGCCGTTGGGATCGAAGGCGCGAAGCAATCACCATGGTTGTGAGTTTTTGAGCTTAGTGTCCCAACACACCGGATCTAAAAAACACGATCAGATTTTTGCCGCTTGTGCGATGCCGGCGCGAAGGGCCGCATTGGCTTTTTCGTAGCGATCCGACACAGCCAATTTGACGGCGTGCGGCGCGCTGTCGGGATGACCGGAATCGAACGGCGGCGCCGGGTTATATTCGATGCCAAGCTGAATGGCGCGTGCGGTCATTTCTTCGGCAATTTCGGCTACCACACTGAGACCGAAATCGATGCCCGCGGTCACGCCGCCGGCGGTGATCAGATTACCGTCTCTCACGATCCTGCCCTTCTCGTAGGTCGCCCCGACCAAAGGCAGGAGATCGGTGTAGGCCCAATGCGTCGTCACCCGGCGCCCCTTCAGCAAACCGGCAATGCCGAGAAGAAACGCGCCGGTGCACACCGACGTCACATATTTCGCCCCGGCGGCCTGCCGACGGACGAATTCGACAGTCTCGCGATCGCCGATGGCGCCGATGACGCCGCGCACCCCGCCGGGAATGCAGATGAGATCAAGCGCGGGACAGTCCGCAAAGGTGTGCGTCGGCACGAGACTGAGCCCGCAATCGCTCGGTACGGGTTCGTTCGATTTGGCGACAATATGCGTTGTCGAATGCGGCAGCCTGGCGAGAACCTGCAACGGGCCGGTAAGGTCGAGCTGCGTCAAATCGGGGAAAATGACAAAGCCGAGATTGAAATTTGACATGCCGTGGCTCCATGCACGAGCGAACACTGGCGGGCATTCGCGTCACAATGCGCTTTGTTTCTTATTTGACTAGGCATGATCCTTTTCGGAAAACCGGTTTGCCTCAGATATCGTTAAGCCCCAGGACGTCGGCCATCGAATAAAGGCCGGGCTTCTTGCCGCGCGCCCAATGTGCGGCGTGCAGCGCGCCGCGCGCGAAAATCATGCGATCCTCGGCACGGTGGGTGAGTTCAAGGCGCTCGGCCGGCCCAGCAAAAATCGCCGAATGCTCGCCGACAACCGTACCGCCGCGAAGTGAAGCAAAGCCGATATCGCCTGGACAGCGCGCGCCGGTGATGCCGTCGCGGCCGCGCACCGCGTGCTGCGCGAGATCGATACCACGGCCGGCCGCGGCGGCGCGGCCCAGCATCAGCGCGGTGCCGGACGGCGCATCGATCTTTTTGTTGTGATGCATTTCGACGATCTCGACGTCGTAATCCTCATCGAGCGTCTTAGCGACGCGTTTGACCAAAGCTGCGAGGAGATTGACGCCGAGACTCATATTGCCCGACTTCACGATGGTCGCCCGATCGGCGGCCTTGGCGATGACCGCCTCTTCTTCCGCGGAATGGCCCGTTGTGCCGATGACATGGACGAGTCCCGCCTTGGCCGTGAGTTCGGCGAAGGCAAGCGTGACGGCCGGAATGGTGAATTCGACCAGAGCGTCGGCATTGCGCAAAAGCGGCGCGGCATCGCTGACCACCTTGATGCCGTTCGGACCAAGCCCCACGAGTTCGCCGGTATCGCGACCGATCACAGCGGAGTCCGGCGCATCGACCGCGCCGGCCAGCATCACGCCTTTACTTGCCGCCACCGCGTGAATGAGCGTGCGCCCCATGCGCCCGCCGGCGCCGGCAATTACCACCCGCAAGTCGGAATTTTCACCGGCCATGGCCTTTTATTCCTCCACAGCGGGTATAGCGGGACGCTCCACGCCCAGCAACACGGCCCAGCGACACAGCCCAGTGACACGCGCTTTTTCTTCTTTCAAACGGGGCGGATCATTTTTTAAAATTTCGCGCCGTCGTAGCCTTCGATAATAACGAGATCTGCCTCGGCTTTACCTTCACGAAGTTTCTTCGCCGCCTGATAGCCGGGTGATCGATAACAAGCGAGCGCGGCCTCGTAGCTCGGAAACTCCAGGACGACGCGATGCGGCTGCGCGCCCTGCCCTCGGTGACGTCTTTCTGTCCGGCCCGCACCAGATAGCGGGCGCCGAATTCGGCAAACGGCGCCTGGTTGGCGACCGTATAAGGCCTGTAGCCTTCCGCATCCGTCACATCGACTTGGCCGATCCAGTAGCCATTTTTGCTGGCGGGTGGCGGCGGCGAAGGCGATAGCGGCTGCGCGCCGTCATAGCCCTCGACGACGATGAAATCGCATTGCGAATGCGGCAGCCGCAACAGCCGCGCGCGCTGATAGTCCTCCGAGCGATAGCAGGCGAGCGCGGAAGCGTAATCTGGAAATTCGCGAAGGACGCAACGGCCGCGCGCGCGGCCTTCGACGACCTCCATTCGGCCGCCACGCACCAGCGCTGCGCCGTGATACTTCTCGTGCGCGGGCGGCGTCGCGGCCATATAGGCCTTGTAGCCTTCCGGATTGCTTACATCGATTTGCGGAATCCAATAGCCCTTTGCCATCGATTTTCCCTTCTCACCCTTGCGGACGAGCAGCAGCGATCTCGGCCACGATCGCTTCCGTCGCCGCTTTCGGATTTTCCGCCGCGAGAATAGGGCGGCCGATCACGAGATAGTCGGCGCCGGCGCCGATGGCGGCGGTCGGCGTGGCGATGCGCTTTTGATCTCCCGCACTGGCGCCGGCCGGGCGAATACCCGGCGTCACCAATGTCAGGCTAGCGCCGACGATGCGGCGAACATTGGCCGCCTCCTCCGGCGAGCAGACGAGCCCATCGACGCCGATATCACGCGCCTGGGCGGCGCGGCGGGCGACGATTTCTCCCACCGTAGCGCCATAGCCGGCCGCGGCGAGGTCGGCATCGTTGAATGATGTCAGCACGGTGACGGCGAGGATGCGCAGACCGCGTTCGCGCGCCTCGACCGCGGCTTGCATCGTTTGCGGATAGGCATGAACGGTCAGGAAACTGGCGCCCAGCCGCGACAGGCTTTTGACGCCCGCCGCGACGGTGTTGCCGATGTCGTGAAGTTTCAGATCGAGGAATACGCGCTTGCCGGATTTCGCAAGCTCTTCCGCATAGGAAAGGCCGCCGGCGAACGCGAGCTGATAGCCGATCTTGTAAAACGTGGCCGCATCGCCGAGTCGCGCCACCACAGCCTGCGCGGCTTCGACGGACGGCACATCCAATGCGACGATCAGGCGCTCGCGCGGATCCATTGTCACTCGATCTTTTTCGAAGAACCGGTTTCTACCTCGGATCGCGTTCGGGGCAAGCGTTTTTCCCGGTTTATGCCCGGCCCATCACGGTCGCCAATTCGACAAGCCGCTGCATGGCGGCCTTCAGCGTTGCGGCAAGCGTTTCATCCCGCAGATTGTCCATGTCGTCGAAAGCTTGTTCGGCGCGCGGTACACCGACCTGTTCGGGGATCACCAAAGCGCCGCAGCCAAGCTCCAGGATTTGTCGGAGCGCCATCATGGAGCGCAGCCCGCCGCCACCGCCGGCCGTCGCCGAGCCGATCGCAAAGACCCGGCCCTTAAAGGCGGCATAGCCCGGTTCGCCGCGTTCGCGAACGCGCGAAACCCAATCGATCATGTTCTTAAGAAGCGGCGTCACCGACGCGCTGTATTCGGGACTGGTGATGAATACGCCCTGATGCGCCATCAGCATCTGCTTGAGCTTGACCGCCGCCGCCGGCAGTCCGGACGCGGTCACCAGGTCGGCATCGAACAGCGGCAAGTCGTAATCCTGCAGCGAAATGCGCGTGACCTCGGCGCCGGCGAGCGCCAGCTCTTTGGCGGCCAGCGCGGCAAGCCTGACATTGTGCGACCCGGTGCGCAGCGAGCCGGGAATGACGAGAATTTTCGGAGCTAGCATGGTTTTCGGAGGCAATAACGGGCGGCGCGGAAGCGCGTCCGTTATCATACTTTCCGATAAACCCATACGCGGGCCGGCGGGATGTTCATCCAGATGCGCTCGGACGCTTCGATCGAAAAGCCGCCAAATCGTTTCGGCAATGGCGAAGCCACCGCGTAGGTGAATTGCACGAACGGCGCTCCGGGCACCATGAGCTCGAAGGCATCGCGAATGAGCCGCAAGCGCATCTTGACCGGCTTGGTGATCAGCGGCAGCCCGGAGACCATCGCCGCGGCCGGCTGCAACAGCAGCGTCTGGAGAAGCCGGCGCATGCTGTAGGCGTCGCCCTGCACCAGCGTCGCGTCCGGATAACGCGCGCGCAAGATCCGGCAGAAGGCCGGATTGGATTCGACCAAGACAAGCCGCGCGGGATCGACGCCGCCTTCGACCAGTGCTTCGGTGACCGGCCCCGTCCCGGGGCCTAATTCCACCACCGGGCCGATCGAATTCGGATCGACATAGCGCGCCATGGTGCGCGCCAGAATCTTGCCCGACGGCGTGACCGCCCCGGTCGACAACGGGCGCTCGATCCAGGAGCGGATAAAGCGCACCTCGTCGTCGAGCCGATGGACCTTCTTTTTTGATCTGCGCTTCTGCTCGAATAGCCGGAAGTGGCGCTCGATCTTGCGCTCGATGATGGTCTTCCGAATATCGAGGAGGCGAAGCTGCCGCCCGATTTTTCGTTCGAATATTTCCAGAGCCGGCAGAGGCATGGCATCCACGCGACAAAATCTTGTCAGATTTATTAATGCATTTGGGCGGCAAAGACCATAGAGCCGCCCTAGTGTCCGGATTTCGAAGCTCGTCACTCCTTGCCGCGCATTATTGGCGAACTTCAGAATCGAAAGGACACTCGCAAGTTTATAATCCTAGTGTGGTTTTTGGATTTGAAGTTCCCAAACGAGCGGCCGCAGAATTGCGGGAACTTCAAATCCACACAGCTAGGCCGTGCTGGCACGGCCGCCCAGGAACTCTCTGACCTTGCCCAGGAATCCCGTGGATTCCGGGTGCGTCTCGGTCGACGACAAGCGATCGAACTCTGCCAGCAAATCGCGCTGCTTCTTGGTGAGCTTCTGGGGCGTTTCAACGACGACCTGGACATACATGTCGCCGCACTGGCGTGCGCGCAACACCGGCATGCCCTTGCCTGCCAGACGGAAACGACGGCCGGATTGTGTGCCCTCCGGCACTTTCACCTTGGTCTTGCCGCCGTCGATGGTCGGCACTTCGAATTCGCCGCCGAGCGCCGCCGTCACCATCGAGACCGGCACGCGGCAATGCAGATCGGCGCTCTCGCGTTGAAAGAAGGCATGCGAGCCGATCGACAGGAAAATGTAGAGGTCGCCCGGCGGACCGCCGCGCACGCCGGCCTCGCCCTCGCCCGCGAGCCGGATACGCGTGCCGTCTTCGACGCCGGCAGGAATATTCACCGACAAAGTGCGTTCGCGCGTGACGCGGCCAGAGCCGGCGCAGGACGTGCAGGGCGTATCGATCGACTGCCCGCGTCCATGGCAGTTCGGGCAGGTGCGCTCGAGCGTGAAGAATCCTTGTGCGTGCCGTACACGGCCGTGGCCGCCGCACATCGAGCAGGCTTTCGGCTTGGTGCCGGCCTTGGCGCCGGAACCGGAACACGCTTCGCAAGTGACCGAGGTCGGAATTCGGATCTGCGCATTCTTGCCGACATAGGCCTCCTGCAGCGTGATCTCCATGTTGTAGCGCAAATCGGCGCCGCGCTCGCGCCCGGTGCCGCGACCGCGGGCGGCGGCCATGCCGAAAATGCCTTCGAACAAATCGGAGAATGTCGTGCCGAAGTCCGCGCCAAAACCGGCGGGCCCTCCCATGCCGTGCTCGAAGGCGGCATGGCCGAAGCGATCATAGGCGGCTCGCTTGTCGGGGTCCTTGAGGACCTCGTAGGCTTCATTGAGCTCTTTGAAACGACGCTCCGCATCCTTATCGCCGGGATTGCGATCCGGGTGGTATTGCATCGCTTGCTTGCGGAAGGCGGTCTTGATCGCGCCATCGTTCGCGGAGCGATCGACCGACAGGGTTTCGTAGTAGCAGCGTTTGGCCATCAGCCCTCACCCGATTGACGGCCGATTATCGATGAGCGAGCGCCCCCGCTCGATTTGCGGCGGTGTCATTCTGACAAGCGGCAATGGCATCAAACGCCCCGCTGTATCAGGCCGATTTCTTGTTCTTCTTGTCGTCGTCGACTTCGGTGAACTCGGCATCGACAACGTCTTCCTTTTTGCCCTCGCCTTCGCCCGCACCGCCACCACCGCCGGCCTGTTGTTCCGCGGCCTGCTTATACATTGCCTCGCCGAGTTTCATCGAAGCTTGTGCGAGCGTATTGGCCTTAGCCGTAATCGCATCGGCATCGCTGCCCTTCAAGGCCTCCTTGAGATCGGCCATGGCGTTCTCGATCGCCCGGCGGTCCGCTTCGCCGACCTTCGAGCCGTGCTCGGAGAGTGCCTTCTCGGTCGAGTGGACAAGCGCCTCGGCGTGGTTCTTCGCCTCGACCTGGGCCTTGCGTTTCTTGTCCTCCTCGGCATGCGCTTCGGCATCCTTGACCATCTTCTGGATGTCGGCGTCGGACAGGCCGCCGGACGCCTGGATGCGGATCTGCTGCTCCTTGCCGGTGCCCTTGTCTTTCGCGGACACATTAACGATGCCGTTGGCGTCGATGTCGAAAGTGACCTCGATCTGCGGCACGCCGCGCGGCGCCGGCGGAATGCCGATGAGATCGAACTGGCCGAGCATCTTGTTATCGGCCGCCATCTCGCGCTCGCCCTGGAAGACGCGAATCGTCACCGCGGTCTGGCCGTCTTCGGCCGTGGAGAACACCTGGCTCTTCTTGGTCGGGATCGTGGTGTTGCGATCGATCAAGCGCGTGAACACGCCGCCGAGGGTCTCGATGCCGAGCGAGAGCGGCGTGACGTCGAGCAGGAGCACGTCCTTGACGTCGCCCTGCAGCACGCCGGCTTGGATCGCCGCGCCGACGGCCACGACCTCGTCCGGATTGACGCCTTTGTGCGGCTCCTTGCCGAACAATTGCTTCACGACCTCCTGAACCTTCGGCATGCGCGTCATGCCGCCGACCAGCACCACCTCGTTGATCTCGGCTGCCGACAGGCCAGCGTCCTTAAGCGCCTGCTTGCACGGTTCGATCGTTTTCTGGATCAGATCGTCGACCAGCGCCTCGAATTTGGCGCGGGTGAGTTTCATCGTCAGATGTTTCGGTCCCGACGCATCCGCCGTGATGAAGGGAAGGTTGATTTCGGTCTGGGTGGTCGAAGACAGTTCGATCTTGGCTTTCTCGGCCGCTTCCTTGAGCCGCTGCAGCGCCAGCTTGTCCCGGCGCAAATCGATGCCCTGCTCTTTTTGGAATTCGTCGGCGAGATAGTTGACAAGGCGCATATCGAAATCCTCGCCGCCGAGGAAAGTGTCGCCGTTGGTCGACTTCACCTCGAACACGCCGTCGCCAATTTCGAGAATGGAAATATCGAATGTGCCGCCGCCGAGGTCGTAGACCGCGATGGTGCCGGACTTGTTCTTGTCGAGGCCGTAGGCGAGCGCCGCCGCCGTCGGCTCGTTGATGATGCGCAGCACTTCAAGCCCGGAGATCTTGCCGGCGTCCTTGGTGGCTTGGCGCTGAGCGTCGTTGAAATAGGCGGGAACGGTAATGACGGCCTGCTCGACTTTGGCGCCGAGATAGGCCTCCGCCGTTTCCTTCATCTTCTGCAGGA
Organism: Xanthobacteraceae bacterium; assembly: GCA_049285335.1. Classification (GTDB taxonomy): domain Bacteria; phylum Pseudomonadota; class Alphaproteobacteria; order Rhizobiales; family Xanthobacteraceae; genus BOG-931. Next base: position 13,576 of record JBAPZR010000709.1, read on the forward strand.
TGAAAGCGGAAATTTGCGAGGGAGAATAGGTCTTGCCCTCCACCTCGACCCAGGCGTCGCCGTTCGAAGCGCGCACGATCTTGTACGGGACGAGCTTCTTGTCCTTCTCCACCATCGGATCGTCGTAGCGCCGGCCGATGAGACGCTTCACCGCGAAAATCGTTCGCTCGGGATTGGTCACCGCCTGGCGCTTGGCCGGCTGGCCGACCAGCCGCTCCCCATCATCCGTGAAAGCGACGATGGAAGGTGTGGTGCGCATGCCTTCAGCATTTTCGATGACTTTCGGCGCCTTGCCTTCCATCACGGCGACGCAGGAATTGGTTGTCCCGAGATCGATACCGATGACCTTGGCCATGGTCTTAAATCCTCTCTATTTGCGGCAGGTCGGGCTGGCCCATCAGGCGCCCTTTGGTCCGACCCCCTTCTTCTACACTTCGCCCCGGCGCCGTCGAACTGACTGCGCGAGGTGATTCCCTTGGCTCATATAGGAGAGCGTGATCGCCCCGCAAGGCAGGATTGTCGCGTAGGACGATCGCCATAGCGGACGAGACCTCACAACAGTTCTCGGGCCGCAGCGCCGCCCGCAGGTCAAATTTGGGTCGCAAGTTTTTGGCCGCAGTTTGGATCGCAAGTCGAGCCAGAAGTTGAGTCGGAAATTGGGTGTCCACCGGGTTCGCGTTGCCGTCCCGGCCAACCACGAGGTGGGAAGGGAATCGTGGAAATAGGGTGGCAGTCATCGATTAAAAATCCAATGATAGCGGGCAAATGACCTCGCAGATCGGCAGCGCAGGACTGCGGTTCTATCCTGAATATTTCGGGCGGCAAGCGCAGCTTGCGGTGCTCGCCGCGCTCCGCGCCGTCTTGGCGGCTGTGCCGCTTTATACCCCGCGCATGCCCAAATCCGGCCGCCCGATGTCGGTCGGCATGTCGAATTGCGGTCCGCTTGGCTGGGTCTCCGACGAGAGGGGTTACCGCTACGAGCGCGCGCACCCGCAGACCCGCCGGGTCTGGCCGGCCATCCCCGATATTCTTCTCCAATTATGGAGCGACGTCGCCCAATACCGGCTTCCGCCGGAGGCCTGCCTCATCAACTACTATGGCCCGGATGCCAAAATGGGACTTCATCAGGACCGCGATGAAGTGGATTTTTCCGCCCCCGTCGTGTCGCTATCGCTTGGCGATTCCTGTCTGTTTCGCGTCGGCGGCCTCAAACGTGGCGACCCGACGCGTTCCTTCCGCCTCAATTCCGGCGATGTGCTCGTCCTTGGTGGCCAGGCCCGGCTCGCTTTTCACGGCGTCGACCGCATCTATGCCGGCACATCCACCTTGCTGTCCGAGGGCGGGCGGATCAATCTGACGATGCGGCGGGTCACGCAGCCACCGGGCGAACTTGCCGGCACTCTAGGCGCGGTTGAATCGGCCGTTGGGGACCCGCAGATCGGTGATACCGATGGATTTGATGCTTAAAAACCGTTTCGTTCGCCGGACGGCTGCCGCTGCCGCCGTTGGCTTTTTCGTCCTCACCGTACCGGCCATGCCGGCGCGGGCGGCCGAGCCGACCTTCCCCATCGGCTCCCGGCTCGGCCTCGTGCCGCCGTCCGGCATGGTGCCAAGCCGCACATTCGAAGGCTTCGAAGACCCCGATAAGAACGCCAGCATCTTTTTGACGACGCTGCCCACGGGCGCATTCGAGCAGCTCGACAAGTCCATGGTTCCCGAAGCGATGAAGCAGCAGGGCATCAATGTCGACAAACGCGAGCCGATAGATATTCCGGCGGGCAAGGGCTTCCTGCTCAGCGGCAAACAGACAAGCGACAAGGGCCCCATCCGCAAATGGCTCTTGGTCGCCGCGGCCGAGAATCTGACGGCTCTGGTCAGCGTTCAGGTGCCCGAACAGGAGACCGCCTATTCCGACCAGACGGTGCGCGCGGCGCTTCAAACGCTCACGGTGCGCCCGCGCGTGCCCGAGGCGGAACAGCTGAGCCTGATGCCGTTTAAGATCGGCGACTTGGCCGGCTTCCATGTCGACGAGGCGCTGCCCGGTCGCGCGATCATGCTGAGCGATGCGGCCGCCAACCACAGCGACGAGGGCGCTAACAACCCGCCGAATGTGCGCATGTTTATTGCTGCGCAATCAGGCGGCCCGGAGGAGTCTGCCGATCGCGGAAACTTTGCGCGCGTCGCGTTCGACCAGATCGTCGGAATAAAGGAGGTGCACGTACAAGACGCCGAGCCGCTGCGCATCTCGAACCAGCCGGGTTATCAAACCTTGGCAAAAGCCAAGGACGTCCAAACCGGGACCGATGTCATGGTGGTCCAATGGCTGCGGTTCGGCACCGGCGGATTCATACGAATGATCGGCATTGCGCGCGCCGACGGCTGGGTGGATACGCTCAACCGCCTGCGAACCGTGCGCGACAGCATCGACACCAATTAGGGTCAAGAGTCATAACCATGATGATCGCTTTGCACCGAACGCTTTGACGAGTTTAGGACCAGCGTATGATCCATAGTCTTGCGTCCGACCTATTCTGGTCGATCGAATCTAGGCCAATTGATCCAGTCTAAACGGCGCCGGCGATCGCGATTTTCGTGGTTCACGATTTATCGGACTTCAGCTTCCGCGACGCCCCATCATTGTCGTTGTTCGACGCGGGCGGCGCGATTTTGGGGCCGCCTTTGGAGACCCCGACCAGCGCCGGGCGCAGAATGCGGTCGCCGATCATATAGCCGGGCTGCACCACCTGGACGACGCTTCCGGCAGGCACTGTCGCATCGGGGACCTCGAACATTGCCTGATGCAGATTGGGATCGAACTTTTCACCCAAAGGCGTGAACTGGCGCACGCCATTTTTCTCCAGCGCCTTTAACAGTTCGCGCTCGGTCAGTTCGACGCCGTCGACCAATGCCTTGGCGGCGCTCTGCGTGCTCGCACGCAATTCCGGCGTCACCGCTTCGAGCGCGCGGCGCATATTGTCGGCCACCGCGAGCAGATCGCGAGCAAATGACGTGACGCTGTAAAGGCGGGAATCGGCAACCTCGCGCTCGGTGCGCCTTCGCAAATTCTCCATCTCGGCAAGCGCCCGCAACAGCCGATCCTTCATTTCGGCATGCTCGCGCTCCAGCGCCGTGGATGGCTCAGGCGTTGTGGCTTGGGATGCCGCGGTATTTGCCGACGAGGCGTTCTCGTCGTCCTTGGCGCGGGCGGTTTGGTCCGTCATCTCCCATCCTGTGTCTTAAAGCGTGCGCGCCGGCCCCGGGTTCGGTCGCCGGTCATTATTAACGACTAACCCCCAAAATAGGTGCCCCGCATATCAGGGCTGCGACGGTAAAAATCAAGCGCATCCAATGCCCTTTAGCCGGCGAGCAGCTTGCTCACCACTTTGGCGGTGTAGTCGACCATGGGCACGATGCGGGCATAATTCAGACGCGTCGGGCCGATGACCCCGAGCACACCCACGATCCGCCCGGACGCGTCGTGATAGGGCGCGACAATGGTCGAGGACCCCGACAGCGAAAACAGCTTGTTTTCCGATCCGATAAACACGCGGACACCTTCGGCCTGTTCGGCGCGGCCGAGGAGATCGATCACCTCCCGCCGGGTCTCAAGATCGTCAAACAAAAGCCGCACCCGCTCGAGATCGGCGATTGCCTTGAGGTCGTCGAGTAGATGGGCCTGGCCGCGCACGATCAGCTTGCGCTCGTCGCTTTCGCCGCCCGACCAGCTCGCCAAGCCCTCGGCAACGATGCGCTTCGTCAATTGATCGAGTTGCGCCTCGCTTTCCTTGAGCGTGCGCTCGATCTCGGCTTTCGCTTCGTTGAGCGTGTGGCCGCGGATGCGCGCATTGAGAAAATTGCCGGCTTCGGTCAAAGCCGAAGTCGGCAAGCCGACCGGAATATTGAGGATGCGGTTCTCGACTTGACCGTCTTCGCCGACCAGAACGACCATTGCGCGTTCGGGTTCGAGCCGCACGAACTCGATATGCTTGAGCCGCGGGTTCGACTTGGCGGTAAGCACCACGCCGGCGGCGCGGCTGAGGCCGGAGAGCAAGCCGGAAGCCTCGGTCAGCACCGCCTCCACGGATTTCCCCTGGCCCGAGCCGGCGACCTGCGCTTCGATCGTTCTGCGGTCCGCTTCGGTAAGATCGCCGATCTGCATGAGGGCATCGACAAAGAACCGCAGCCCCATTTCGGTCGGCAGCCGGCCGGCCGAGGTATGCGGCGCATAGACCAGGCCGAGCTGTTCGAGATCGGACATAACGTTGCGGACCGACGCCGGCGACAAGGTCATCGGCAAGAGGCGCGACAGATTGCGCGAGCCGACAGGCTCGCCGGTCGCGAGGTAGCTTTCCACAATCCGACGAAAGATTTCGCGCGAACGCTCGTTAAGTTGGGCGAGGCCCAATTGGTTTGCGCCATGCGGAAGTTCGTGACTGGTCAAAACACGCTCCGCTGTCTTTGGCCGATATCTATCACTCCGCAGCCGCCATCGCATGGGCGCGCTGCGGCGCGCGCAGCAGGTCCATCAATCTTGGCACTGAACCGAATGTCTCCAAGCGGGCGACCGCTTCGATCACATCTTCTATATGGGACTCGGCCAGCACACCGGCGGCATAGGTGCGGAATTTTTGTTCGACCTGGGCCCGCGACAACGGATTTTCGAACGAACCAAGCGGGTGGTCGCAGCGCGCCGCATAGCGCGCGCCGTCGTTCATGACGACTTCGACCTTGGCCTGCGAGCCGGTGACCGACGCGTCAGGACGGATATCGACCTTTTCGCTCGCGAAAGCGCGCAATGCCGGATCGTCGTACCGCGCGGGAGCAAATTGCGCCAAGGTCAGCGCGCCGTCGTGCAAGATCGCGGCGGCGGCATAGTGCGCCGAGAGCAGTGCCTCGAATTTTCCTTTATACGCACCGAACCCGCCATGCATATCGAAAGCGTTTTGGCTCAGCGCAATGTTGACGCGGCGAACATGCGTGGCGTCGATCGTGTTCTTCTCGGTAATCTCGAACAACGCGGTGTTGAGACCTTGGATCAGCGTTGCCGACGGCCACAACCGCAGTGCCACGCGTTCAAGCTCAAAGCGGCGTCCGAGTTCGGCGACCGCGGCCTCCGGTTTGCCCCCTTCGGCGTAGCTTTTGTAGAGGCCGCCATCCTTGGCGGTGAGGAATTCGCGAGTGGCAACGAAATTCTGCTGCGCCAGCAGGGCCGCCATCAAACCGGATAGCGCGCCGCGGCATTGGTGAAATTTTACCGTCGGCGTTCCCCACGCTGCAAAGGTCCCTGCCGCTTGGCTGCCGGCAAGGCCAAAGGCGCGCGCCATGGCATCGGCATCGAACCTCAGAAGCGAACCGACCGCTGCGGCGGCGCCGAACGGACCGATAATTCCCGGCCCATGCCAGCCATGGGCCCGAAACACCGGATAATCGAGGCCGACACCGATGCGCGTCGTCACCTCGCAGCCGGCGGCAACGGCGACCAGGAGATCACGGCCGGGGAGATCGTCGCGTTCGGCAACGGCGAGCGCCGGCGGAACGATCTCCGGCGTGACGTGAGTCATGGTGGCGCGATGCACGTCGCACATCGTAACCGCAGTAATGAGATAGCCGTTGAACAATGTGGCGCCGGCGAGCGACAAATGTCCGCCGCCGATCACGCTCGACTCTTTTCCCTGCGCGAGAGCCGATGCCAGCGCCAAGACTTGGCCGGTCTCCTCACCCTGATGGCCGGCGACGGCGCAGGCGAGCGCATCCAGGATCAGATTCTTGCAGTGTTCGCGGCTGCGCTCGGGCAAATCGTCGTAGTGAAGCGTGGCGGCAAACTCAGCCAGCGTGTGGGTTAGTTCTTGCGGGCTTTGCGACGCCATGCGCCCCCCTCTCGGTGACGCCCGAGCGTAGCGGTAAGCCGGCGGACATGGCAAATGACGGATTCGGCAAATGATCTCGATCAAACGGAGAGGCCGTGACCCCTATTTACGATCTTTCCGCTCATTCGCCGGCTCCCTTGTCCGGCCCCTATCCAAGCCACTACAAACCTTCTTAACGACACGATTGATCTCACCCATTGCATGTTTCATCCGTTACAAGGATGCGGCGCCGGCAGTGGTGCGAATACAACCGGGAGAAAGGCATGCGGCCGAGCCGCCGACAACCTGATGAATTGCGACCAGTCTCGCTCGAACGCGGGGTAGTGAAGTATGCGGAAGGCTCGTGTTTCGTGAAGTTTGGCGATACGCACGTGCTCGTGACCGCTACGCTCGAGGATCGCCTGCCGCCCTGGCTCAAGGGCCAGGCGCGCGGCTGGATCACAGCGGAATATGGCATGCTGCCGCGCGCGACATTGGAGCGCACGCGCCGCGAGGCGTCAGCCGGCAAACAGAACGGTCGAACCGTAGAAATTCAACGACTGATCGGGCGCAGCCTGCGTTCGGTAGCCGACCTCAAGGCGCTGGGCGAACGTCAGATCACGATCGATTGCGACGTGATCCAAGCCGATGGCGGCACGCGCACGGCCTCGATCACCGGCGCATGGATCGCGCTTTATGATTGCCTCGCCTGGATGAAGACGCGACAGATGATCGAGACCGAAGTTCTACGCGACCACATCGCTGCGATCTCGTGCGGCGTCTGTTCCGGCACGGCGGTGCTCGATCTGGACTATGCCGAGGATTCGCAGGCCGACACCGACGCCAATTTCGTTCTCACCGGTTCGGGTCACATCGTCGAAGTTCAAGCGACGGCGGAAAAGACACCGTTCTCGGAGGAGCAGTTCTCGGCCTTGCTGGCGCTGGCCCGCAAAGGCATCGGCAAGCTCGTCGACTTACAGAAGATGGCGGTTATGTAAGCGGGGCGGCAAAGGACGGCCGCGGCAAATGACCCAGGCTCGCAATTCTTCCGCACGCAAGTCTTCGGCTCGCAAGTCTTTGGCTCGCAGGTCATCGCCCGCGCCGCACCGTGCGATTTCCGGCCGCCTGGTGATCGCGACGCATAATCCCGGCAAGCTTATCGAAATGCGCGACTTGCTGGCGCCTTATGGAATAACGGCGCTATCGGCACGCCAGCTCGGCTTAGGCGAGCCGGACGAAACTGGAACAACCTTTCGCGACAATGCGCGGATCAAGGCCGAAGCCGCGGCGAAGGCATCGGGCTTGCCAGCCTTTGCCGACGATTCCGGGCTGGTCGTCGAAGCGCTCGACGGCGCACCCGGCATTCACTCCGCACGCTGGGCAGGACCGGATCGGAATTTCCAACGCGGCATGGAAGCGACCGAAGAGAAGTTGCGCGAACGCGGCGCGACGACGCCTGAGCGCCGCAAAGCGTATTTCGTCTCGGCCTTGTGCGTTGCCTGGCCCGACGGGCATCTTGAGGAATTCGAGGCGCGCGTGAAAGGCACCCTGGTGTGGCCGCCACGCGGCGATCAAGGCTTCGGCTACGATCCGATTTTTTTGCCGGATGGACACCAACGAACCTTCGGTGAGATGTCACGCGAGGAAAAACACGGCCTGCCGCCGCACGGCCAAGGCCTCTCCCACCGCGCCCGCGCCTTCATGAAACTTGCGGAGGCCTGTCTTGAGTGGCGGTGATCTTTCGCATCCTCCGCTTGCGGACCAAAATGACGCGAAGGCCTTCGGCGTCTACATTCATTGGCCGTTCTGCCTGTCGAAGTGCCCCTATTGCGACTTCAACAGCCATGTCCGGCGTGAGGCAATCGACCAACCGCGCTTCGTGAGAGCATTCACCGCTGAAATTGCCGCCACCGCGGCGCGCATTCCGCGGCGGACCGTATCCACGATTTTCTTTGGCGGCGGCACGCCATCGCTGATGCAGCCGGCGACGGTCGCGGCGCTGATCGACGCAGTAGCCGCTGCCTGGCAAATCGCGCCCGATGCGGAAATCACGCTCGAGGCTAATCCGACGAGCGTCGAGGCTGATCGCTTTCGCGGCTATCGCATGGCCGGGGTCAATCGCGTCTCGCTCGGCGTCCAGGCACTCGATGACCGCGCCCTTGCTGCGTTGGGACGGACGCATTCGGCCCGCGAAGCGCTTGCAGCGGTCGGTGTCGCGCGATCGGTCTTCGGCCGTTATTCGTTCGATCTCATTTATGCGCGGCCGAACCAATCGCCCGAAGAATGGGCCGGCGAATTGCGAAGCGCATTAGAAGAAGCCGGCGAGCATATTTCGCTTTACCAGCTCACCGTCGAACCGGACACGCCATTCGCGGCGCTTCATGCCGCGGGCAAGCTGCAGCCGCCGGACGAGGACGCCGCCCGCGCGCTCTATGATGTGACCCAGAACGTCTGCGCGGCGCGCGGACTACCGGCCTATGAGATTTCAAATCACGCGCGTCCCGGCGGCGAATGCCGGCATAACCTCGTTTACTGGCGCGCCCAGGAATATGCCGGCATCGGACCCGGCGCCCATGGCCGCCTTGATATCGACAGCGGGCGGCATGCGACCGCCACAGAGAAGCGGCCCGAGGATTGGCTGTCGCGGGTCGAAACCCTTGGGCATGGTCTGATCGCCGACGAGGTCCTAACTTCCGCGGAAACCGCCGACGAGTTCTTGTTGATGGGGCTCCGCCTCGCTGAGGGCATCGATCTTGCACGCTACGAACGCATCGCCGGCCGAACGCTCGACCCCAGCCGCGTCGCCATGCTTTGCCGGCACGGCCTTGTCGAAACGAGCCCTACGGGCCGGCTGCGCGTCACGCTGCCAGGCTTCCCCCTGCTCGATGCGGTCGTTGCCGATCTTGCCGCCTAAGGCAAGCAGATAATAAGCGACCTTATGTTTTCGGAAGGCGCTTTGGCGAGCTACGCGAGCGCAGCAAGAGGCCTCGCTCAAGCCGGAGCAGCCGATCGAATCTGCAGTATCGGCCGTCACGAGATTTAATAAGTAAGCTTATATTCCAGAGGCGCCGTTGAAACTGCGCAACGCCGGGGAGACGATTTGCGCACCCGACGTGCCAACCTTAAGCACGGCGAGTCCGCGCTCGTTGGTGCCGTCTGCGCGGAACCGGAATAGCCCGTCGATGCCGGAAAAGCCCGATGGGTTGGTGAGGATCTGCTGCGTGAACGGTTGCGCCCCTTGCGTCTTCACCAAGGCGGCAATGAGCGCGACCGCGTCATAGGCGAGCGTGGCGGTGCGAACGGGGTCCTGATTGTAGCGGGCGCGATAACGGGTCGAGAAATTGCGATAACCGACGCCGTCGGGCGCCGCATAGCAGCCGCCGTCGAGCGCCGGCGTTGCATAGATGCGGGGATCGTCCCACAGCCCGGTGCCGAGCAATTGGAGGCGCTTGATATTCACGCCATCGGCGACAATAGCCGCCACCACGTCCGGCACCGCATCGCCGCTATCGGGGAGGAAAAGCACGTCCGCCCGCGCCGAGGCCTGGGCCGCGCTTTGGATGATCGGCGCCATCCCGGCTTTGTCGTGCGGATAGCGCTCGAGCGCCACGATCTGACTGCCGTTGCGTCGTCCCACGGCTTGTTTGAAGGCCGCCTCGACCACGATGCCGTAGGGATTGTCTGGAATGAGCGCGACGTAGGAGTGCTTTCCGGCAGAAGCGGCATATTGCACGATGCGGTCGACATCGGATTCCGGCAAGAAGCTGAGCAGGTAGACGCCGTTCGCAGCCACATTGGCGTCGGTCGAAAATGCGATAACCGGCACGTTACGGGCCCGCGCAGCCTGGCCGACAAAACTCACCGATTGGGCGAATAACGGCCCGAGAATAATCTGCGCGCCCTCGTCGAGGGCCTGCTGCGCGCCTTGGCGGGCCGCTTCCGCAGTGCCGCCGTCATCTTTGACCAGGAGCTGGATATTGGCATTGTTGAACTCCGCCAACGCCATTTCCGCGGCGTTGCGCATGGCCACGCCCGCGATGCCGGCATTGCCGGATGCCGACAGCGGCAGGATGAGCCCGGCTTTCACCTGTCCGGCGCCGATCGTCGCCGCCTGCGGCGTTTGCGGACTCTGCGGTGTAGAGCCGGTCGTCAAATATTGTGAAGTTTGTGAACACCCGGTCAGTAGCGCGCCGGTCGTGGCAAGCAAGCCCGCGATCGCGCGGCGCCGCGTCGGCTTAGCCGCCGATTCCTGAATCAGCACTTGCGCGGACACGGCAGTCCTCCCCACAGCGCGACCCCGAGCGCAGCCGCCTATACGGCACTACCAAATCAGACATATTGGCGGCGAATAGTTAACCAGATGAAAAACATGGTAAATTCGCCCCGGTTGTAACGACGGAAGGAAGCGGGGATAAACTCACCACGATGAGTGATGCTGCTCGCGAAGCCCCGCCGCGACCGGACGACGATGCCGCGCGGCGCTTTAACATTGCCGGCCAGCCGATCCAAGCCTCGCGGCTTGCACCGGGGCTATATGTCGCCGCCACTCCAATCGGTAATCTCGGCGACATCACCTTGCGCGTGCTGCAAGCGCTCGCCGGCGCGGACGTGATCGCTTGCGAGGACACGCGCGTGACGCGCAAATTGCTCGACCGCTACGGCATCACGACGCCGCTTTCGCCCTATCACGAGCACAATGCGGTCAAAGCACGTCCCGCTTTGTTGCGCCGGCTCGCCGACGGCGCCGCGATCGTGCTGGTGTCCGATGCCGGCACGCCGCTCATCTCCGATCCCGGCTTCAAGCTGGTGCGCGCCGCGCAACAGGCCGGCCACGCTGTCACCGCGCTGCCCGGCGCGTCCGCGGTGCTGACTGCGCTGTCCATCGCCGGATTGCCGACCGATCAATTCTTCTTCGCCGGCTTTCTGCCGCCGAAGAGGGCGGCGCGCCAAGCCCGCATTGCCGAGCTCGCGCGTCTGCCGGGCACGCTTGTTTTGTTCGAGACCGGCCCGCGTGTCGCCGCGGCGCTAGCCGATCTCGCCGCCGGGCTTGGCGGCAATCGCGAGGCGGCGCTGTGCCGGGAGCTCACCAAACTGCACGAAGAGATCGCGCGCGGCGAACTCGCCAAACTTGCCGAAGCTCGCGCAGGCGAAGAGCCGCGCGGCGAGATCGTGCTGGTCATCGCGCCACGGCCGCAAGAGGCAGAGGCAAGTCTTGCCGAAACCGAAACCATGTTGCGCGAAGCTTTGGCCCGGCATTCGCTGAAGGATGCGGTCGTCGAAGTCGTCCAGGCCACCGGGCGATCGCGCCGCGAGGTCTATCAACGCGCGCTTGCGCTCACCAAAGACCAAAAAGATGGCGCGCCGCGCTGAGCCGGTGAGGCCGCCAAAGCCCGCGTCGCGGCCGGAACGCGTCGAAGCGTTCCGCCTCGGGCTTTCGGCAGAAAGCCGGGCGGCGCTGCTTTTGATCGCCAAAGCCTATCGCATCCTCGCGCGGCGCTGGAAAACCCCATTCGGCGAAATCGACATCGTCGCTCGCCGCCGCGGCGTTCTGGTGTTCGTCGAGGTCAAGGCGCGCGAGCGTGCCGACGACGCGATGGAAGCGGTCACCGAACGCAACAAACGCCGGATCATCGGCGCCGCAGAACTGTGGCGCGCGCGCCACCCCGACCAGGCCAACGGCGAAATCCGTTTCGACGTCATCGTCGTCACGCCCGGCAAAATGCCGCGCCACGTCATCCATGCCTTCGACGCCAGCACATGAACGCATCGCGTTACATTCCAACGGGCCAATTTAACGCTAAGATGGCGGTCCCAAAACTCGCTCCACCCACCCGACGCCTTCGCAACACGATGAACCGCCCATGCGCCTGAACGTCGCCGTGCAAATGGATCCGATCGAGCGGATCAATATCCGCGGCGATTCCACTTTCGCACTGCTGCTCGAGGCGCAGGCGCGCGGCCACACACTGTCCTACTACACGCCCGATCGGCTCGCGATGCGCGACGGCAAGGTTTCGGCGAGCGTGCGGCCGGTTACGGTGCGCGACAAGTCCGGCGACCATTTCACGCTTGGCGACGCGCGCCACGCCGATTTGTCATCGTTCGATGTCGTGCTGCTGCGTCAAGATCCGCCGTTCGATCTTGCTTACATCACCTCGACCCACATGCTCGAACGCCTCCAGCCGAAGACGCTGGTGGTGAACGATCCGGCGCAGGTGCGCAACGCGCCGGAAAAAGTGTTCGTCACCGAATTTCCCGATCTCATGCCGCCGACGCTCGTCACGCGCGACCTCGACGCGATTAAAGCGTTTCGCGCCGAGCACGGCGACATCGTCATGAAGCCGCTCTACGGCAAAGGCGGCGAGGCGGTGTTCCGGCTTACGCGCGATGATCTCAATTTCGGCTCGCTCTACGATTTCTTTGCCGCGACATTCCGCGAGGCTTGGGTAATCCAGAAATATCTGCCGGCCGTGAAGGAGGGCGACAAGCGCATCATCCTGGTCGACGGCGAGTTCGCCGGCGCCGTCAATCGCGTGCCGGCGGCCGACGATCTGCGCTCTAATATGGTCAGGGGCGGGGTACCGAAAGCAACCGACCTCACCGCGCGCGAGCGCGAAATCTGCACCCGCCTCGGACCGGCGCTGCGCGAGCGGCAGCTTCTCTTCGTCGGCATCGACGTGATCGGCGACTTCCTCACCGAGATCAACGTCACCTCGCCGACCGGCATCCGCGCCGTGAAGAATTTCGGCGGGGCTGATATCGCGGCGCTGATCTGGGACAAGATCGAGGCCAGGCGGCGAGGGTAGGGACGGAGGCGGCAGTCCGCTCTGTTCCCGGATTGTTCTTGACGCCACCGATAGTTGCGCTAAGCTTGCCTGCAATCGGTCTGTCGTCCGACAATCTGATCACCCCAGTCCGTTCACCGTAATCCGTTCACCCAAGCCGTTTCACGCAAGTCCGCTCGAGCAATCGCCAGCAAAATCCGCTCCCAAACTCGCAGCGCTCTTTCGCGCGCTTTCCGGCACCAGGGACAGAGATGGTCCAGCGCGTTTCCACGGTTGCATTCGAGGGCATCGAGGTGCGCCCTGTCGACGTCCAGGTGCAAGTCGCGCCGGGAATGCCTGCTTTCACCATCGTGGGGCTACCCGACAAAGCGGTTTCGGAAGCGCGCGAACGGGTGCGTTCGGCGATGATCGCCTCGGGCCTGGCGCTGCCGGCCCGGCGCATTACCATCAATCTCGCGCCCGCCGACTTGCCCAAGGAAGGCAGTCACTACGACCTGCCGATCGCGCTTGGGCTGATGGCGGCCATCGGCGCCATTCCGCATGACGCCCTGTCGGGCTTCACCGTGCTCGGCGAGCTCGGCCTCGATGGCTCGATCGCACCGGTCGCGGGCGTCCTCCCCGCCGCTATCGGCGCCAACGCGCGCGGCGAGGGCCTTATGTGCCCGGCGGCCTGCGGACCGGAAGCGGCTTGGGCCAGTCCGGACATCGAGATCGTCGCGGCGGCTTCGCTTATCCAGCTCGCCAATCATTTCAAAGGCACGCAGGTGCTCTCCCGGCCACGACCCAAAATCCTGGAAACGCAAGGACTCGCAGTTGACCTCGCCGACATCAAGGGACAGGAGAGCGCCAAGCGCGCGCTCGAGATCGCCGCGGCCGGCGGCCATAACCTGCTCATGGTCGGGCCGCCCGGCGCCGGCAAATCCATGCTGGCGGCGCGGCTGCCATCGATCTTGCCGCCGCTCGCACCCTCGGAATTGCTCGAAGTGTCGATGGTCGCCTCGGTCGCCGGCGAGATCGAAGGCGGCGCACTGACCAACCGGCGGCCGTTTCGCGCGCCGCACCATTCCGCCAGCATGCCGGCTTTGGTCGGCGGCGGCCTGCACGCGCGGCCGGGCGAGGTGTCGCTTGCCCATCACGGCGTTCTGTTTCTCGACGAGCTGCCGGAATTTCAGCCGCAAGTGCTCGACTCGCTCCGCCAGCCGCTCGAAACCGGCGAGGTTTCGATCGCGCGCGCCAACCATCGCGTCACCTATCCGGCGCGCTTCATGCTGGTCGCGGCCATGAATCCGTGCCGTCGCGGCAAAGCCGGCGAACCGGGCTTCGCCTGCCGCCGCGGCCCGAACACCCACTGCGCCGCCGACTAC
>JBAPZR010000710.1:0-1503 GCA_049285335.1 Xanthobacteraceae bacterium
CAGCTAATATGCACCCCAATCGGGCGGTGGCAGTTTCTGCCTACGCGGCCGCAGTTGCCCGCGGCGCTCAGTCCGGCCGGACTTCGTATTGCTGCGGGAACCCAGCCCGGCTTCGCTCGGTTAAGTAACACCGCTCTTGACACCTTCCGTCGAAGCGAAGCATCGGGAGGATGAAACATCCGATGACCTGATTGACTTTCTGAAACCAGGAGAAAGCAATGTCCAAATATGCACTCTATGTTCCGCTAGAGGCGAAACCAGGCAAGGAAAAGGAGGTTGCCGATTTCTTGCGTTCCGCCGTGCCCTTGGTAAATGCTGAAGCCGGCACGATTTCTTGGTTTGCTATTCAAGAAGGGCCATCGAAGTTTGCAATTTTTGATACGTTTGATGACGACGCCGGCCGCAATGCGCACCTAAATGGAAAAGTGGCGGCGGCTTTGATGGAAAAAGCCAAGGCAGGGGACCTCTTTGCCAAAACGTCGGAAATTCACCGAATTGACATTCTCGCCGACAAGCTTCCGCACTAACAAGGCAATCGACGTCATCCGAAGCTTTGTACTTCAGGTCGGCCGCCAGCTCTGGCAGGCGAACGACTCCAGCAACAAAACCTGCGCGCCCGACGGGGGAAATACGGAACCTCGTTGTCGATCGCGCTGCACGAAAAGGAGGGGAAGTGCCATAGTAATCCGATAGATAGTTGGACATTTCAAGTGTTTGTGGGGGTCGGGGGCGATGTGCAATGGCGTCGAGAACGAGAGAGACCAGCAGTGGAAACGCTCAACCGGTTTCAGCCCTACGTGCTCAGCATTTTGGGCCATGGTGGGGCTTTTGTTTATGCAACAGGGCTTGGTCAAGCTGTTTGGGTTCCCGACTGGTGCAGGTTTCCCGGCGTTTCTCTCGCAAACTTGGTTTGAGGGATGCATCGAGATGATTGGCGGGGCGCTGATCGTCATCGGTCTGTTCACACGTTACGCGGCGCTCATCACGTCGGGCGAAATGGCGATAGGGTATTTCATGGCTCATGCGCCAAAGAGCTTCTTCCCTTATGTAAACGGGGGGAGCCTCGCGATTTCTTTATTGCTTCGTATTCTTCTACCTTGTGTTCGCCGGCCCAGGCCCAATTAGCCTTGACGCGCTACTGTGGAAAAAGAAAGGAAGCTCGGCATCGTCCTAATCGCTTGGGCCAATGCGAGCGCAAACCGCATCGCTAAGTGAAGTTCCCAGAAATTAACATGATTTTCGAAGCGCGCCTGGAATCGAATCTTGAAGCAATTTGTTGCAATGCATGAGTCCGCTTTTGGCACAAAGCGGACATGGCGATCGCACTGAACCATGTCCGCTTTCGGGGGTAAAGCGGACATCGGCTGAACTCTGCGAAATGTCCGCTTATGACCCAAAGCGGACGGGGGACCCGCCCCCATACCTCAGCGAAGTGATAAGCTTGAGACATCAGGCAGCCGCGTTTCGGTCTCGAATTCCACGATGACGCGCGGCATGACCCCC
>JBAPZR010000711.1:0-2012 GCA_049285335.1 Xanthobacteraceae bacterium
TCGAGAACCCAAAGGCGGCGGCCGGTTTCGGCAAGCTGGCTTTTGAGGTCGCGGATGTAAGAGTCGTCGAACTGGCTCAGATCCAATTCGTGCCGCTGCAAACGATTGTACCACCAAATTGCATACGAATCCCGCTCCACCAGCTCCAGGAATCCCTGCACAATCGCTTCCTCGATGGTGTTGCCGGCGGCACAGCCATTAGAGTCCGCATGAATTTCACCGGCAACGAGGCTGTCGGTGTGGAAGAAATACAACAAGCCGGTCGGAAGATATTTGAAGCGTTCATCGCGCAGCGACCAAACCGACGACCATTCGATTTCAGCAGATGGATCGAACGGTGGCGGGGTGGGCGTCAATTCCGGACCCTCGGTGGCCAAACGTTCGCCGCGAAATTGTGCGTCGCTGAACAGCTGAACGTCATTCGGTAGGATGGCGTCGCCGGGCGGAAAATCCGTAAATCGCCGCCTGAGCCGAATTTCGTCACCCTGAAAAATTCCGGAATAGCGCTCGATCGCCTCCATCAGCGCGCTCGCTTCGCCCTGTTCGGCAGTGCTGCCTTTGCCAAAGCTACCGCCGCTTAGTCCCGACCTGAGTTCGTCGACCGTTTTGGCTGGAGCCGAAAAATTGTGCGAGGCATAATAGTTGGTGTTCAACGGCAAATCGGCCTCGACCCGCTCAAGCCGGGAGACCACGCCCGTGAGCGGGCTCACGTGCTTTCGAAAGCGTGACACTGTGGCTCGCGACGAGACGCTCCGGTAGCCGCCGCTTGTCATCACAAGCTTGGCGCCGGCAGCAAGCGCAATCGGGGTTGGCGCCCGGCGCGGATCGCGCAGCTTCTTTTGACCGCATTCCGGACATTGCGGGCGCGCGGCCACATAGTGCCGCGCGATGGTCGAACCGGTGAGATCGAGGCTGACAATGTGATCGTTCAAATCGGTACGGAGGCCCGTGGCGATCGCTTTCGCGATTTCGACGGCCGCGAGCTCAATGCCGCTTTGTCCGAGCGGGTCTTGGCTGAGCGGCGAAACCGCGATGCAGCGCGCCTGTTCGCGGTCAAGCATCGACTTTATTTCCCGGTTTCGGCTCATCCGGTCGGCAAGGCAGCTCCAGCAGGCGCCCTTACCTGGCGTGAACACCGGTCCTACCAATGGGAAAATGCCCGACGGCTGAACGAGCAACCAAGGCGTGCCGTCCGACAAGTGCTTCCGATTGAGTTTACGGAGCCGGGCTTCGAGATAATCGTTGACCAGCGTGACCGTCAGATCGGCCGCGCCCTTATTAACGATGCGAACGCCAAGCTTACTTAAAGCGGCGCCAAGTTCCTCTGCGCCCTTCACGTCGATCGATTCGAGGCGCACACGGCAGTTCTGGAGATTTTTCTCGGCCGCGTCTGGCGCCAGACCGAGACTAGCCCAATAGGTCGCCGCGATAGTCGCCGAGGAGCGGCCCTTGAGGATCACATAGCGTCGCTCAATCAGCCGGTTGAGCGCTTCGTCGATCTTATCGGCCGGGAATTTTTTGGTCAGCTCCCGAACGATCTGCCCAAAGCTCTTGCCTGCTCCTATTGCGGTCGCGAGCGCCGCATAGAGCTCACCGTGGAGAAAAAACTTCCGGTGTTCGGAATAAAGGCACACGACATCGCGCGGCAGCAGATAGACGGAGAAATTCGGCGCAAATTGCGGAACGTCTTTGCTGCCCAATTTCGCAGCTTTGTCGTCGCTATTAGCAGTTGTCGCGACTCCGGCGCGCTTGACCTCGCGCCGGAACTTCGGTCTTACGTCACTAGTGTGGATCACCATCGCAAGACAATATTTTGGGTTGTGATAGAGCTGTCGTCTAGCGCTTGCGTCAACGCTTGTCGACTCGCTCAACGGCCAGGTCGCAGCGCTTCACTCGGCCGTTGTCTGCGACGTGGACTGTTCTTACCGCCCACGGGGTGCAGATCAAAACAAAAACTGGCCGGGTCGAGCAAGACCCGGCCATTTGTATTTGGTTCTGTCAGAGTTGTCGAA
>JBAPZR010000712.1:0-5084 GCA_049285335.1 Xanthobacteraceae bacterium
TGGGACTGGTAGAGGTTGATATAGCGCTCGACATTCGGCGGCACATTGTCGGCAAAGTGCGTGGGATCGTAGGTAACCAATAGGCTCACTGGGATACCAGCGGCGTCGAGACGTTCGGCAAATTTCACGGCCGCATCGCCGCCCAGGGAGTGGCCGATAATGGTAATCGGCTCAGGGTCGCGGCGGTAATCGCTGATAGCTTGATCGGCGACCCCGCGCCACATCAGGTAGGAGTTGACATCGGCGGTGACGCCAGCGCGGTTGATGCGATCCGTCAGTTCGTCCATGCCCCAATCAGTCAGGCCGATAAAGCCACGGAATAGATAAGCGCGCCCTCGTGGCTGGACCGTCACCTTTTTAGCGGCGCCGGGCGGTTCAAGCCGCGGTGCGGCGTCGCCAGTACCGGCGAGACATATGGCGATCAAGACGGCTGCGAAGTGCTTAGTATGAAACATGCGCTTCGAGTGATCGGCTAGTTTTGTGAGCCCGCGGACGAACTCCCTGGTCGGCTCGAGACGTGAACCGCACCGATGGTGACGCTTGGGACGGGCGATACGGGTCCGGTCGGCTGCGTGCCAGGATGAATCAAGCCGGCCGCGATCATGGCACGGCCGTCCCGGGTCGGACTGCTCATTTCTTTGACATTGTCGCTTACGAGCTCGTTGGCGGCTTCGGGATGTCCAGTGTTGATCTTACGAAGATTGCCCACAAAGATTCTCGGATAAATCCAGCTTGAGGACGGTACCCTAAGACCCATGAATCTTCCGATGTCGGCAACGAAGGCGTTGCAATTGTATAGCTCCACGCTCCAGGTCGTATGTGTGGCCTGCAGCTGACGAATATAAGCAACGACCCTATCGTACTGGGCTTTGTTCATCAGCACGCGATAGCGCGACGTGATGTACCTGTCCTCGAGGTCGCCGTCGGTCCAGCCGGTATCCGAGGGGACCGGCATATAATGCCCCAAGACCCACATCTTGGGGTCATCGCCCTTTGGCGACAGTCCGGCAACGTTGCTCTTGCGGGGTGTCTCGCCGACACGGCCGAACACAACAAAGGTGTGACCGTAGTCCCATGACTGGCGAGAACGGAACTCGACGTAGTACTCCCCGGATCCGCTCGTGGCGGTCGCGGGCTGTACGGTCTGCGTATGTGAGCTGGTCTGCGCGCTAGCCACCGACAGGCCAAGTCCTGTTAGGACGATCAATGTCAACAGGTTTAGCAGCCGCCTTAAAGATCTCCTGCCGGTCAGGTTCTGCCGCATATTGCCCCCGCGTAAGTTCTAGCCGTCATCACCGACTTGCGAATCCCCGCACTCAGACCTGATTCGGCTTGCTCGCACTCGGCGTTTGGAAGGTGTCTCTTGCCGATGGCAAATATTCGGCAAATTTCTGAATTTCTGTCTATCGGGAGCGTTATAGGCGGCGCAATAAAATCGAGAGTGTGTCTTTTCTGCACTAGTGGCGGGGTCATTCCGCCGGTTACTGATTTCACGTTTGTCATGACAAAGGATGGGTGCCATGAAAGCACTGGCTCTACTGACGGCAGCGGCGCTGACTCTCTTTAGCGTTGCGGCCTCTGCACAAACGTACGGGGTCGGCAAGGGCAAAGCCCCGCCGCCGCCGGTCGTTACCAAAGGCTGAGAGCAAGCGATTAAGGGACCGGTCACGATGCCGGTCCCTTATCTATTTGGGGGTTCAGCACGCTTGCGGGCGCGTATGCCATAATATCGGCCCGCAACGACCGGCAAATCCGGTTTGCCGAAGTCCACAGGCCATTGCTAAGCGCTCGATTGAAGCGGTTTGGGCAGAGATCCATGCGGCAAGCACTCGTTACAGGTGGCAGTGGCTTTATTGGGCAACATCTGGTGACGACCCTTCTTGCGCATGGTCGTCGCGTCCGCGTTCTTGACCTTCGTCCCTCAAGATATGCCGCAACGGCAGCGCAGTATGTCCGGGGCTCGATACTTGATGAGGAATTGCTGCAAGCAGCGCTTGACGATGTGGAGGAGGTCTATCATCTCGCTGGCTTGCCGGGAATGTGGACACAACATAAGGATGACTTTCACGCTGTTAATGCCCAAGGTACTGCAATCGTAATTGCTGCCGCCCGCAAACGCGGCGTTTCTCGCTTACTGCACTGCTCAACAGAATCCATTCTTTTCCGGCCTTCGTGTACGGCATCTGCCCTCGCCGAAGACGTCTTCGTCACGCTCGACCAAATGCCGGGGGCGTACACGCGTTCGAAAATGCTGGGCGAGCAGCATGCTCTGCAAGCTGCGGCGTCTGGCTTTCCCGTAGTTATTGCTAATCCGACGATGCCGATCGGACCACACAACGGGAATCTCACGCCCCCGACCTTAATGTTGCAATATTTTCTTAGCCGACGTGTGCAGTTCTACTTGGATTTCATCATGAACCTTGTCGACGTGCGCGATGTTGCGTTGGGTTTGCTTCTTGCCATGGAACGCGGGCAAACAGGTCAACGCTACATTATCGGCGGTGAAAACATCTCGCTAAAAAAATTCCTCGCCATCGTCAGCGTGATCAGCGGTCGTGGCGCGCTGCGCATTCCAGTCCCTGCCGCGATGGCGCAAACGATCGCCGCAATGTTGGAATTTATCGCCGATCATGTGACCCATAAGGCGCCCGCCGGCACAATTGAGGGCGTGCGGATCGCGGTCCGGTCCCAAGAGTTTTCGATCGAAAAAGCGCGCCGTGAACTCGGCTATGCCCCGCGTCCAATTGGAGCAGCTTTGGAAGAGGCGGTGCAATCCGTTCTGAACGGCTCACAAAACTCCACCAAACGCAACATAATGGACGTACGGGCTTACCGCGGGTTGGCTGATCAGAGTTAACCCGTGGAATATGGCACCCGGCTCTTAGTGTAAGGCATCAGGGACGTGATTGACCCAGGCGAAGCCTTCAAAGTCATCTGGATCGGTTGGGTTGCTAGCTGGGTAGCGGCGTCATGGTGGTCAGGCCGCACGGAAAGACGCGCCGCGACATGTGAAACTTGGATCTACCGTATCGTCATCTTCGCAGGAGCTATTCTCATTGCGCCCTGGACATCGCGGGCACTGGTCGAGAGGCCAACCTGGCAACTTAGTTATTACGGCGCCTTTGCACTTGTCGGCGTGATGCTCATGGGCCTCGGGCTAACTTGGTGGGCGCGAATTCTTCTTGGTCGCCTTTGGTCAAGCGCGATTACGCGTAAGGAAAAACATCGCTTGGTTGATTCTGGCCCCTACGCATTTGTGCGTCACCCTATTTACACGGGCCTCATCATCGCGCTGCTGGCGACCGCAGCCATTGAGGCAACCCCGGTGGCGCTCTTGGGCGCGCTGCTCGTAGCCCTTGGTCTCTGGGTGAAAGCGCGTGCCGAGGAATACTTTTTGTTGTCTGAGCTTGGACTGGAAGCCTACGCGTCCTACCGGCGCCGCGTCCCGATGCTCGTTCCGTTCCTGATGCACCGCTGACTTTTTGACAAGTGGACGAAGGCACCGAATTATCTGCCCACAGTCAGGCGAGCCGTTTTCACCGAACATGTTGGCGTATCACTTGGGCCTGGGCCGCTAGGCGCGTTCCATGGCTGCTGTTTGTATAGCAGGTCCCAGGGAGGGTTCATTGGCTGTTATTTGGTCGCCCTCAAGGGAATTGACGCGCGAGAGAACAGGACCAAGCAAACGTCGTCCCCGCACGAGCGTTGCCCGGGCCGCAAGTGCGTCGAGTGCCGTTTGAAAAAGAGCTGGTATTTCACGTGGTTTCATCAGCGCCGAACTAATCATGGCGGCGATGTTCGTGGTTCCGTTTGG
Source organism: Xanthobacteraceae bacterium (assembly GCA_049285335.1). Taxonomy (GTDB): domain Bacteria; phylum Pseudomonadota; class Alphaproteobacteria; order Rhizobiales; family Xanthobacteraceae; genus BOG-931. Next base: position 3,815 of record JBAPZR010000712.1, read on the forward strand.
TCGCATGGCGGCGACGGCGCAGGCGGGTAGCCCGCGCTCGGCCGGATCGGTGATAACCCGCATTGCAGCTACCGGTAACCCGTGAGAGGCACCCACCGTGGCGACAACGTGGGATTCCATATCGACGGCAATTGCGCCAGTGTTCAGATAAAGCGCGTGCTTGTCGCGCGGATCGCTAACGGGGGCCGTTACACCCACGATCATACCGGAGACCGCATCCGAAAACGTCTCCAACAATTGCTGAGACCATATTTTATTCGTCGGCATCCGATTCGATCCTGACAGGATCGCAGAACCGATAATACAGGTCCCAGGCCGTAGTTGCGGCGCAAGGCCGCCCGCCACGCCAAAGCTAATAATCCCGGGGCAATCGCCAAATAGCATACGGGCTTCTTCGATCGCTGCTGTAAGCATGGCCGTCAAATTGCGGCCACCGCAAATGACACGGATCCCGGGGCCCGCCGCGATGCGCGCCTCAAACGCTAGTCCAACGACGATGATCAAGTGCCCCTCAGCAGCTCGATTTGCCGAACAGATCGTACAGTGGCGCGCCGAACGACGTCAAACTCGCGCGCGCTCACCTACCACGATTTTCTGATTTTTCTAAAAGTCGGGCTTCGTTCCGAGTGGAGCTGTAACCCAGAAGCCACGCCCTACAAATATCTCGCTGCAATAGATATCAGGGCGACCACCGCCACAATGAGGAACCCCAAGCCCGTGTACGCAATCCGTACTGGGGCTGGGGACTTTGTTGTTGCCTCACTTAGGCTTCAAGGCTGGCAGCCCGTCGCGGGATGAGGTGCCGCCCAGCCCTGGCCTAATGCACGCGAAGGTGTGGCCCCGGACCGGTTGTTTTGTAATTGGATGGGCAATCCAATGCGCGAGAGAAGTCAGACCGGAACCATTGCTGCTTCACTGCCAATTATCGCACTTACAGTGGCGTGCTGGGGATCAGTATTGGTAGCGGTTGTTTGGTTGGCGTATCGGCTCTAGTCGAGCCGAGATCGTTGCTAACTGCACAGAGTTCGTGACCTTGGCTCACAACTCACGTGACGGGTTGCGCATGGACGCACTTGCAGCGCATTGGGTGCGTACCTCAATCGGTGTCTTGGCCACCCTGATAATTCTGGCACAGGCCTAAAAAAGAAACTCGCCGGGTTGGCAGTACCGGCGGCTTCTCCCTAGTTCCCGGGGGCTCCAACATGATGAGTACATCCGTCAGTCACATCGAAGCCGGTAAGCGTCCGACTATGGGCCCACAGTCGTCAAT
>JBAPZR010000713.1:0-2016 GCA_049285335.1 Xanthobacteraceae bacterium
GGTGTCTGTCTTCTGACCCATGTAGGCGATCGCCACCTTGGCCAGCCCGACGAGGACGAGTTGTATGCTGAGCTTGATCGACGAGACGCGGTCGTTTTCGTTCATCCGCTGCGAAATCAAGCTAAGAACATGCCGGCATATAATTATCCCTCCGGCATGACAGAGCTGGTGCTGGATACGACACGTGCGATCCATAATCTCCTCTGGAACGGCACATTCGGGAAATACCCGAACATCCGCTGGATCATGCCGCACGGCGGAGGAACAGTTCCGTTCCTGATCTATCGAATGAGCGCGATGAATAACCGACCGCAAGTTGCTAAACAAATGGTGGGCGGCACGGTCGCCAACACTTTGCGGCGCCTCTATTATGATGTGGCAGAGATTTGCGCACCGGCGCCCCTGAAATGCCTCTTAGAAATAACTGAGCCCTCGCACATCTTATTCGGTAGTGACTTTCCGTTTTCGCGGCATCTGACGCCAGCGAAGGATGTCGAGTCGTCGATCGCGGCCTTCGAGGCGCTTCTCAATTTGAATGCGTCTACGCGGCAAGCTATCGAGAGCAAGAATGCTCTCGGGCTCTTTCCCAGGTTGGCGAAGCGCCTCAACCCGCGAGCGCCATGATCAAACGTCAGCCCTTACGCAGCTTGCGCTCGTACACCGATTCTAGTCCGTGAAACTTCTGAGTTCGGAGGCAAGCCGACCTAAGGTGGATATTTTTGGCACTTTAGCGGATGTGCTAATCGCGATGCATGTCCGCTTTCGGGCGTAAAGCGGACATCGTCCGGACTTAGCGAAATGCGCCTCTGACCCAAGTGCACTAACAGTTTTAGTGCGTTTGACATCCTTCATCTTTGTCAAGATGGCAACGGACGAGCGTCTTCGCGGCGTTTGAAGCGGCAGCCGAATAACCGTGGTCACCATGAACCAAGATCAGCGAGATCGCGCCCTCAGATAACAACCAGATTGCGCGCGCAAGCTCTGCAGCTCGCCGCACTCCGGATTGTTCTAGAAGTTCGGCAAGACAGCGCTCTAGCCGTTCCTTGTGTCGGCGCGCAATCAGGCGAGCCGGGTGACCCGGAAGGTCTGCAAGCTCAATCACCAGACGTGTGAATCCGGAACCTGCCCAGCGTGGCCTGTCGGCCCACACAGCAAGCTCTCGAAACATCCTCTCCACAATGGCCTCGGCCGATCCTGACAGTTGATCACCAAAGGTCCTAAAGGCCCGCAAAGCCAACTGATGCTGGACGTCTAAAACATGAGCGAGCAGTTGGTCCTTGCTGTTGAAGTGATGATAGAGCGTGCGCTTAGTGAGCTTGGCCTCAGCCGCGATGTCATCCATCGTAACGCGGGCATAGCCGCTCCGACGAAAGAGCTTGTAGGCCCCATCGACGATCCGCTTGCGGGTCTGGTCTGCACAGCGCGGCATGATGGCATTCAGTCAAAGTATACCTATTAGTGAATTTACATTGGTATCGGCCGGATTGAAATGTTGTTGCCATGTCAAAGGTCCGAACGCGGGTGCTTGCAATGCCACACACTTTCTTGACCGTCAGAGAAATCACTGCGCGACCGGTCGTCCTCAAACTGAAGCGATCGGTTGTTGCAAGGATTGCCACCCTTACCGAATGGCCCCTCATACTCATCGATCTGTTGACCGAAGAAGGCATCATCGGGCGCAGCTATTTGGAGCCCTATATAGTGAAATCCATGCGCTACCTGGTGCCGGCGCTTGAGGATCTCGGTGAGTTGTTCAAAGGCCGACGTGTCGAACCGATCGAGCTTTTTGATGCGGCACGGAAATCGCTTCACTTCGTCGGTTACGAAGGTTTGGCGATGATTGCCGCCTCAGGCCTCGATATGGCGGCCTGGGATGCGCTCGCGAAGGCGGCGACCCTCCCGCTCTGTGTACTGCTCGGGCGGCACTGTTGGGCCGGTCAAATCGTACAACAGCAACGGCCTTTGGTTGAAGGAGCCGGAGGTTGTCGCGGAGGAAGCACTCGAGTTGAGAGACGA
>JBAPZR010000714.1:0-3729 GCA_049285335.1 Xanthobacteraceae bacterium
CATTTCGATCTCGCGCTGCGAGGTCACGCCCACGGTCTTGAGGAATTTGCGGAGCGATGTGTTGACGACCTCTTCGTTCATTTTAGGGCGCTCCTTTAAAAACTCTAATAACCGCATATCTTTCGCACGTTCACGCGCTTCTAAGGTCTCGCGAGCCATCCTTCGGCATTCATCACGCAAGGCATCGAAATAGGGACCATAGGTATAGGGCTCGAAAGCGCGCAAACATTGTTTCTTTGCCTCGGCCTCAATCTCCGTTTCAGTAGGCACTTGGGGCCATCATTTCTGTTTTTGGCGCTTGGAAGACTCTTCTTAACCTACTTGTCCCTGGATGGCAGAAGAATAATTTAGGAGTAGGCCTCGGGCATAGAACTTTCTGTTTGCAACGGAGACCGCAGTTCGCAGAGACGGGGTTCGAATGTGCAATTATTGCGCAGGAAGACCGAGCATTTCGTTACTCATCAAGAAAGCAGCTGACCGATGTCAGCCTGGTACGGAAACACTCGACCCGACGCTGGGCGCCGTCAGGATGCCCGGGATGCCGGCTGATCGGACTCTTCGAGCAGCGAAAACAGTACCGGGATAATTTCCTTCGTCGTGACCCTGCCGTTCAAGTCCTTCTCGGCCACGACAAGTTGTTGAGCGTCGGGCAGGCCGACTGGGATCACCATCCTTCCGCCAGCCTTGAGCTGGTTGATCAGGGGAGGTGGGATCAGATCGGGCGCCGCTGTGACGATCACCTTGTCGAACGGCGCGTGCTCGGGCCAGCCCGAATAGCCGTTCGCGACGCGGACTTCGACATTGGTGTAGCCCTGTCGTTTGAGCAGCTGCACTGCCCGTTGCGCCAGCTCGTCGATGATTTCGACACTGTATACCCGACCGGCCAGCTCGGCGAGCACTGCGGCTTGGTAGCCCAGGTCGGTGCCGATTTCGAGAACGACTTCGTCGGGTTTGAGCTCGAGCAGGTCCGTCATCACCGCAACTATGAACGGCTGCGAGATGGTCTTATCGAAGCCGATCGGCAGCGGCGCGTTCACGTAAGCGTATGATTGGACCTCGACCGGCACGAACTGGTGCCGAGGGACCTTGGTCATTGCGCTGAGGACTCGCTTGTCCAGCGCGGTCCTGCCAATCTGGGCGGCAACCTTGTCCTTGTTTGCCCTGATCGCCGTGATCAACTGTCCTCGTTGTTCCTCAAAGTATTCCGCGCTCATATACGCCTCCACAGCAAGCACACCATGTGACTTTCTTGGGCGTGGCTCAGCATATCCCTTTGAACGCCCGAATGTGCGCGAAAGCCTGTTCGGAGTTGGCGCTGCGGCCTTGCTATTGCTGTTCATCGGAATCCACAACGCCTGGGACGCCATCGTCTACCACGTATTTTTCAGCAGAACCGAGCAACGAGAGTCTGGAGAACCTACCCGACCTTCAGCGGACAAGACTCAGCAGTAACTTGCGCGGCCCCCGTTGACGGCCGGAGGACTCGACTCATCGGGCCGTTGTTCTTGAGAACTGGGCATGTCGTTGCGCGTTAGCCGGTTTATCGAGCCATGCCTGCCATCCCCCGCTAAAGCGCCGCCTTCCGGCCCTGGCTGGCTGCACGAAATCAAGCATGACGGCTTCCGCATTTTGGCGCGGCGGGATGGTGCCGGTGTCCGGCTGATCAGCCGAAATGGTCATGATTTCACGACACGGTTTCCGCTTGCGGTCGAAGGGGTCAGTGCGTTGTCAGCCCGCTCATTCCTGCTCGACAGCGAGGCGATTGTCACCAATGAGCGTGGGCTGCCAGTGTTCGACCTGATCCGCCACCAGCGCCACGGCGATTGCGGTGCTGATCGCTTTCGACCTGATCGAACTCGACGGTGAAGATTTGCGGCGCACGCCAATCCAGCAGCGCAAGCGCACCCCGGCAAAACTGCTGCGCCATCCGCATGCGGGAATTGTTTTGAACGAAGTTTTTGAGGGCGGCGGCGACATTCTGCTTACCCACGCCTGCAAACTTGGCTGCGAGGGCATCCGGCTTGGCTCGACTTACCGCTCCGGGCGCAGCAAGCACTGGCTCAAGATCAAAAATCCGGCAGCGCCAGCGGTGAAGCGCGAAGCCGAAGAAGATTGGGGACGCTGACACCTGGGCATCCGATGACTAGAAACGAAATTCAACTATTGAAAGAATTGACCGCTGCTGGCGAGCACGGACGAATTATTAATACGCTGACTTCCAGCGCGCGTTCAGAAATTTCGTATTTGACGAGCGCGCATTACATCAAGCGGCTTTCTCACACGAAACTGTACGTCATTACCGAGCGCGGCCGGGAAGCACTTAAGAGAACGGCTGATTAGAGATGGGCGAACTGCCGCCCCGCCGCTTTCCGCCTCCCTGGTCAGTCGAGGACACCGGCACCGGGTCAGCTTTCGTCGTGAAGGACGGCAGCGGGCAGGGGCTCGGCTATTTCTATTACGAGGAAGAGCCGGGGCGGCGGTCGGCAGCCAAGATGCTGAGCAAAGACGAGGCGCGGCGGATTGCGGCGAACTTCGCGAAGCTGCCGGAGCTGCTAATCCGCCATCGGACCTGGGGAGTGCGCTGAGGCGCGGCCGATTGTGGCCATTGGGGCGTTGCCCAAAAAGCACACGACAGATTTATCCAAGCGGTCAAATTGCGTAAGCTTGGATTTCGATGCTGAAATGTCCGGGGCAGAGTGAGTTCGGGGGCTGCAATGACTAGTCAGGAGATAGATACGCTTACGCTGGAAGCCGATATTGAAGCCGCTATTTCGGATGAACTTGAAGCGAAAAATACCGGTTCGGCGGATTTGCTGGACCGGGCGGGGAATGCAATTCTTGAGCTCGTCACCCGGGCTGCTGGTACGGCTCAGGCAGATCTCCAAGAAGCACGAGAGGCCGCTGAGAGACTTGCGCTTCAGCTTCAAGCCAGTCGCGATCAGCTTCGAGCTGCCCACGACCAGATAAATGCTCTCAAGGCCGATGTCAGACACCATCGAGATCGAGCAGATCGTGCCGAGAAATGGCTGCACCAGATTTCATCTCAGATCGAGCAGAAGTTTTTAGGCGCAGACGATAGGCGCCCCGTTCTTCGGGGTGCGCCCCAACAAAACGAAAACCACAACCCCGCGGGACTCTCGTTTCTGCGGCGTCGGCGAGATCATCGCTAAGTTGGGAAGGCGCGGCGGATTGCCGCAAACTTTTGCGAAGCTACCGGAACTGTTGTCCGGCGATTCTCGGGCATTGCCGAATTGTGGTGGCAAATACATGCGACACGCTTGCGACATGGGACGCTCGATTCCGCTGAAAGCCACGCCTATCTAAATCCTGGGTGAGTGTAGGCGTAAGCGTATTGGAGGATGATCATGATCCCTCTGAAAAGCCTCACGATTGTTACCGCGCTTCTCGCGGGTGGAACTTCATTGGCCATGGCGCAGAACGGTCCTCCGACGGGAGGTGAAGCGCCGGTGGCTGGTGGCGCAGGCGGCGGTCCCGGCCATGGATACGGAGCGCCCGGCTATTTCGGAGCGCCAGCCTATCTCGCAGCGCCCGGCTATGTCACAGCGCCGGGATATGCTGCGCCGGGGTATGCCGTGGCACCCCCCAGAAACTTGTCCATGTCGGCACCGGGCATCCGTCACAAAAGGCTGGAAACTGGCCAGCCAGGGCCAAAGCAACCTCATGCGGCGCAATAAAGTAAGAGTGCAGCAGTAGTAAACATCAAGCAGC
>JBAPZR010000715.1:0-2124 GCA_049285335.1 Xanthobacteraceae bacterium
TATGCACCGCAAGGAACGGTTACGCTATGAACAAGAAGCTTAAGTCGATTCCGAAATTTCGGAGCGAAGCCGAGGAACGGCCCTCCTTCTGGCAGACACATGACTCCAGCGATTATATAGACTGGACAAAGGCTGCGCGGGTGCGCTTTCCAAATCTCAAGCCGTCAACGATTGCGATCTCGCTGCGCCTGCCAGTGACGCTTCTTGAACGCATCAAGGTTGCTGCTAACAAGCGGGACGTTCCCTATCAATCTCTGATCAAGACTTGGCTTGCAGAAAAGACGGGAACGCAATGACGATTGAGGCGCTCGCTTCCTTGCCCATCCGCGTTCTGATTTCGATTTCCACTGGCCAACAGGCATTGGCGGACGCGGGGAGCCTACAAGCGGATCCCGACGAGAATGCCGCGAGACTAGACTAGTGACGGTTGAATCATCGCCGGTCTTCACTGCGCGGTCCCGCAGGTAGGTGAAACTGGACGACGATGTATCCGCGCTAAATCCAGTCGCCTGGAACGTAAGAACAGAGCACCAAGAAGGAGGATCACTCGGCGCGTTCTGTTTTGATCGCACCGGGTTGGGATAAGAAGTAATTACTTGTGCCAGCAGTCTGCTGAGTGGTCCACGAACGTCTCGCCGTACTACTGCAGGTTCGACTAGCTGGAGTGCGATGGCGCGACTCCTCTTTGCTGGGGGCCGTTTGGGTGATGAATTGCGCGCTTCATGGCGTCGCAGGCCAAAGTGCTTTACCAACGTCCGACGTAGAAATTCCAAACTCTCGCGCTATTCCGATGGCGCGACACCTGCTGCGTTTCCGCATAGGCGGACCAAGTGCGGGTTTGCAGCAACGGGTTATGTACCCATGAGGTAAACCGCGATGCCTTTGCCCTGTCAGTCGCAACTCCAGAACAATGTGCGTCAGGTGACGCTCACCGCGGTCGGCTTCAAGGTGATTCGTGGAGGCACGCAACGCAGGGCGGGGTGTCAGGACAGCAGGCCGCGCTGGTGCATGAAGTCGATGATGCGGACGGCGAGGTCGCCCGCGCGCTCGTTGAGCGTATCCAGAACCAATTCGGGACCGGTGGGCGGCTCGTAGGGCGAATCGAGGCCAGTGAAATTCTGCAATTCGCCGCGCCGCGCCTTCTGATACAACCCCTTCGGATCACGCCGCTCGCAAACTTCCAGCGGCGTGTTGACGAATATTTCGATGAATTCCTTCGGCTCCACAAGAGCACGCGCCATCTCACGCTCGGCTCGAAATGGCGAGATAAAGGACACCAAGGTAATCAGACCCGCTTCGACAAATAGTTTCGCAACTTCGGCAATGCGGCGGATATTCTCGACACGGTCGGCCTCCGTAAAGCCGAGATCGCGATTGAGACCGTGGCGGACATTATCGCCGTCGAGAATGAAGGTGTGCTTGCCAAGAGCATGCAGCTTTTTTTCCAGATGGTCAGCGATGGTCGATTTGCCGGCGCCGGATAACCCAGTGAACCAAAGCATAGTTGGCTTTTGCGCATTGAGCCGCGCGCGGACGGCCTTGGTAACTGCGAACGATTGAAAGTAAGTATTAGCGGCACGGCGTAGCCCGAACCGGATCATACCAGCGGCGACCGTCATATTGGTGTACCGGTCGATCAGGGTGAAACCGCCGGTATGCCTGCTCTCTTCGTAGGGATTGAAGCTGATCGGTTCGGCCGTCGCGATATTGACCAAGGCGATCTCGTTGCGATGCAATTCTTTGGCGGCCAAATGGTCGAGATTCAGGATATTGATGCGATATTTGAGCGTGGTCACCGTGGAGCCAACGGTCTTCGCTCCGGCTTTGAGCAAATAGCCGCGGCCGGGGAGAAGCGGCGCTTTCGACAACCAAACGATATGCGCGGCGAAGGCGTCGGCGTGCTGGCATGGCTTCTCCGTCAAGCTGTCGCCACGCGACATGGCTTCGAATGTTGACATCATGCCGTCGGACTCGGCATAACTATTTTTCTTTGCCATGTACACGGAGGAAAACTCCGCCGTAGCTTCACGAAGCACTCGGATTGCTTCTGCGTCCCAACGTCTAAAATCAGCCGGCGATGTCATAGTCAGGCGATCGAATCTCGTCAGCTCGGCAACGCTAACT
>JBAPZR010000716.1:0-6863 GCA_049285335.1 Xanthobacteraceae bacterium
CCAGCGCCACAGGCACGCCTTTGCGGCCTAGATAGACCGCCATTTCCATGACGGCGTCAGCGCCAAGCGAGTGACCGATCAGGATGATCGGTGCTTCCTTGCCAGCTTTGTAATCGGCGGCAGCCCGGTCGGCGAGTGCTTGCCACTCCCCGTAGCCGTGAACCGTAGCGTCCACACCGCGCCGCTTCAGCTCCTCAGTCAGTGAGTCCATGCCAAGCGAAAAGACGTTGAACAACCCGCGCAGGAGATAGACGTGCGCGTGCGGCTGCGGCTGTGCCGCGCTTGGACTGGTTCCAAACGCGACCATAATACCGACGGCTAGTGCAAGAACAGCTGTCAATAGCCCCGAACGTCTCATGACCCACTTTTACATCGAGATAAGCTTATCGTCTGTGATCCAGAAGCCACGCCTTACAAATATCTCGCTCCAATAAGGATTAAGGCGACGCCGCCATAATAAGGAACCCCAAAGCCCGTTACGTAATCCGGGCTGGGGCGTTTGCTGGGCAGTCCGTAGGGGGTAATGCGCCGCAGAGCTGGCCTAATGATTGCAGTTGTAATTGAATGAGGCGATCCAACGCGCGAGACAAAACCGACCGCGACCACTGAGCGGTTATTTGGTTGGCATACCGGTTCTGATACATGACCAGCTATCGACGAACTCCCGACCAGGTTGGGTTGAAGCCGTCATGGACAGGGGAGCATCTCTGCGTACTTGACGATGATGACGTTGTTCATTTGCTTAGAGCCGCAGTGAAACGCGAGGGAAGTCAAGCCGCCTTTGCGAAACGCTACGGCCTCGATCGCGGTACTCTCAATTCGACTTTGAATGGCAAAAGACGCGTTAGTGCCACCCTTCTTAAGGCTTTCGGGCTTCGTAGAGTCTACTTGATCGACGATTACAAAGTGCTAAGCCGCTTGGGATTGAGCAATCTTAGCCACGATGCGTCTAGTGCGGCGGCACAACTAAATAACAAAATTTAAGCCAAGAACCGCCGCGCGTCCCTATATGGCCCCGGTCTTGGCGTTGCTCGGGAAGGTAGACCGGGGCCACGAGCTCTGAGAGCTGAGCGAGGCTCTCGGGCTCTGGGGCAGCGCTGTGGCGCAAGCTGCTGCCCTGGCGACAGTTGAGCAAGGGTCGCGTCAAATTCCAGAAATGCTTGAAAGTAACGTTACGTCGGCCGGCACCGCTTGCGCTCGATCGCCACCGGCCCTCCGTCCGGTGGCCTTTTTTCTGAGGCCCGGCGGTCGTGCTGAGTGTGCTCCGGCCATCGGGTTGAGGCGTTCGATGGTCCGGAGCTACGAGCCCGAGAGTGCGGCCTCATCGAGCACACAGACAGCGCGCCTCCCTGGTACGCTGCTCCGACAAACGCTGAAGCAAGCATTGTGTCCCGATTCCACTGTGACTTGAAATTAAGGTTACATCGGCGCGCAGCGGGCTGGAGCGCGCTTTCTTTGTGCCCTGCGCAATATGGGGCATTAGTCGATATTCGGAGGAGATTGTGAGTTCCGTGGTGTTAACGCCGCTTACGCAGTCGGGATATTGGCGCGTCAAAATTGCGTGGCCAGACACCACTCCGCGCTACTTCGGCAAGTTTCAATCTCAGGCAGAAAGCCGAACAGTGGATCGAAGAACATCGTTGGCTCACCGAGCGAGCTCAAGAGCCAGACGAACTGTAGCCCCCAAGCCTAGCGGCCAGTACCGCTTGCCGCGCCGCAATCCGACGCGCCTAGTCTTTCAATTTAGCCGTGGGGTCTAAGCCTGTCGCTTTCGATCCTCAATTAACCTCAAAAAACATCGCGCGCCGGCCGCATAGGACTGATCGGCGACGATCCTCTGTCTGAGCAGCGTATAGCGTATGTTGCGCATGTAAATCATGAGTTTATCCAAGACATCGTCAGGGAGCCGATCCCGGAAACGGTCAACTAGTCCACATACCGCGCTCATCGCGTGAAAGTCGCCTCCGAGACGGACTTGCGGCTCGCGTAGTGACGGCATCCAATACGAATAGAGCCAGACGGCGCTGCGGAATGCTGCGCTAAGATCAGCTGGTATTGAGTCGGATGACGGTTCGGCCACAGGGATCTCGATCAAGAATAGTCACCAAACTTCGTTGCCAACCGGCGGTCCCCATTCGAGCTCGCGGTGGAGGTTTTCTGGTATTATGCCGGCAACCAGGCGTTCCAAAGTGTATCGGCGCCGACGCCGTTTGAGTCTCGCGACCTCGACAACCAGCCTGCGTCCCGCACTTCCATATTGGCGGCCTTGCCGACACCGGCCCCCGATTTGGGCACCCGCAGCGCCAGGCCGTTGCCCCACTTTAAAAACTGGACTTTCATGACTGCTCCTAAAGTATCTACAGTGCAGAGCCGCAGGTCCATCGATGAGAAATTGGGAAGGGCAGGAGGAACTGACTCTCATGACCTCCATATTGGTCACCGGCATTCCTGTTCGCGCGCGGCTAGTCATCGTCTGGTCGGTGAATGAGCTTGAAGATGGGCATCTCAGTTGTCTCGCCCCGCGTCGCCATGATTTTTAAACAAACCACGCATTTTGCGGCATCGTTGTCACCCTCGGCAGGGCGTGAATTCGTTACCGAATAAAGGGCGCCACAATGCGGGCAAAAGAAGGAACGGCCTTGTATGACCGGCCCTACGTGAGGCATATCGACCTCCCTATTTACAACCAATATGCGTCACGAACGACATAAAATCCGGCAGCCCGCCTGCGAGCGTCGATCAAAGGAACCTACTTTAACCTTGCTGAACCGGCGTGATTTCGCAGGATTTTGTCTGGCTCTTGGTTCGTTTGTGAGTTCGTCAAGCGCATTGGCAATTGATGCAGCGACCGGTGGAGGGCGAACGGTCAAATTTCGCGACGGCACCGTCGTTCCAGCGCTAGGCCAGGGCTCTGCGGGTCTTGCCCAAGGAAAACATCCAGCAGCTGAAGAAAAAGAAGCGCTGCGCACGGGTCTCTCGCTCGGGATGACGGTGATCGACACCGCCGAGATCTACAGCAGCGGCCACTCTGAGGAACTGATTGGCCGCGCGATTTCAGGGCAACGCGATCACGTATTCCTGGTCTCCAAGGTATGGCCTAGCCACGTGGGGGAAGAGGGCGTCGCGCGCGCTTGCGCGGCGAGCCTCGCGCGGCTTGGTACCGATTATCTCGATCTCTATCTGCTGCACTGGCCAAATGGCGTCACCGACTTTGCCGGCGTCGTGGCATCCTTTGAAAGCCTACGCTCGGTGGGGAAAATTCGTGCCTGGGGCGTGTCCAACTTCAGTGTCCGTCAAATGGAAGACCTGTTCCGGGTTCCCCAAGGCGATCACTGCGCGACCAATCAGGTCCCTTATAACCTCGGCGACCGCGGCATTGAACAAGACCTGGTACCGTGGTGCGAGCGGAACGGCGTGCCGGTAATGGCCTATTCTCCGCTTGGCGGCCCCGGCGCCGATCTGCTGCGAGATCCTGCGCTTCAGCGTATTGGCGCAGCTCACGGTTGCTCAGCAGCCGCTGTCGCACTGGCCTGGACCATCCGCAGTGGCAATGTCATTGCAATTCCCGAATCCGGCTCCCCAGCGCACGTAAAGGAAAACGCCGTCGCGCTCACACTGACACTGACGCCGGAAGAGCTTCAAACTCTGGAAGCAGCGCATCCCTCGCCAAGTCATTAAATTGGCTCCAGGAGAGTTTTAATCGGATCAGAATCAACCTGATCAAGCCATTTGCGACCTTCACTCAGCCCCAACTCGAGCGCCGCCTCCAGCCCTTCTAATTCCTCTCGTGTCAAAGATCGCAGACCAGCGATCGGCCTCGGCCAAATGGTTTCGTCGGCCGCTATAGGCGTCTCCGATGTCTCGTCGTCTCTGGCTGACATGACAAGATCCTTGAGCTCCGGGGCAATTTCCGTCCTTGCGAAATGACCTATACCAACCTCAAGTTGTCTGACTAAGCTACAAACTGCCGCGGTTCATTATTCTTTCTTGATATGAGCCCCTACCCCTGAAGCGCTAGCCACGATTAGGATATGTGCAAGATTGGCATTGTGCATTGCCCTTTTCGTCCCGCCCGATTGACCCTGATGTTTGGAAATCCAGGATTTGAGCGGCAGTCCAAAAATGGAGCCGCCAGGATCGGACAAAATTCCCTGTTCTGAAAAATTGTTTTCCGTGTTCTCTTCAGAAAATTCGCTGCTTCTTCTGAATAGGGAAATTGATATGCAAGCATTTGAAGTTGCTCGGATTCCAACCGGCACCGAAATCGGCCGAACGCGATAATTCAAACGATTCCCTGTAGATTTCCCTGTTAAGCAGGGACATAACCCGGAATTTCGGACTTTTAGCCGGCGTCGAATTCATCGACGAGAACGGCGGAAGGTATATGCTCTCGTTGTCCATCTCACCCCCGCAACATAGTGCCGATAAAAGGGTGGCGCCCGTCACCTCAAGTTTGTTCGCCGCCTGACAAAATGGTCGAGCGCTCGCGGAGAGACCAACGAGCGCTCGTGTGCATTGGAGGTTACCCGGAATGTAAGGGCTGGATTACCTTTGCCTCCAAGCAAAAGGACTTTAGCAAAACTCTTTGAACGGAGACCTTAAAGTCCAAGCGTTAGTTAAAGTCGGCGTTCGGTGGTCGACGTAACCTTAATTTCAATCTGCGCTGGATCGGAAGAGTGAATCGCAGTCAACTTTTCCAGTGCAGTACAAACGATATTCTGTCCAAGCGTTTGAACGCGAATTGGGGAAGTGGCGAGCCAGCGTTAGACGCACCGATGGAAGACTTCTTTGGAAGGGTCGAACGCGGATCCGCAGCTATATTACCGGTATAGATGAAACAACACCGCAGCGAGCATTACAGATGGCGCTTGCGGCCATAGACCGAGGCGCTTTCTCGCGTAAACCAGTGGATCGCAGGATGCCGCGCGGGTATCGCCACAGAAACGCAAGTTAGTCCTACAAGCCTATGAGTGGGGTTAGACGTAATGGTATCCAATTTCACGATGCGGCGGCGATTACATAGCTAAGCCGCCCACTTTAATAGATCGAAAAACGACGAAATGAGCCACGACGACGACCGCCCACCCCGAGCGCGTACCTGCGCTTGGGGTTTTTTTGTGACGATCCAATCAAGCCGGCTTTACTGGCTAGGCCGGGAATAATTCTATTTCTCCCCCGATCTCTGTTGTGACGTAGGGAACAGTTTTTCTCCTGTGCTTGCAGCATCGTTGCAAAGCGGCGGGCGAGTAATGCTGGAGATAACGATGACAGCGCTTCTCATCGGATACTTTACAGCGATTGCAATCGTCTGTTTGGCGTCCGGTCGCCGCCAGCCCCGAAAAGCTCCAAACATCCTTGAAGAGGAGTGATTGCCATGGAGAGAGCTACAATTCTGGCCTTGGCCTTCACGCTCGCCACAGGTATGGCGTTCACAGCGGCTTTTGGCTTTGGTCTTCTCCCAGTGGGCTTTTGACCTAGGAAACTCGCTAATGGTGACGCTGGCAGGACTTGAACCCGCAACCTCCCCCGCCCCGGTAAACAAGGACGCTCTCTCCCCCTTGAGCTACAGCGTCGTCACGATCTTTGTGATCGTTTGTGGCGGCACAGGGGCGTACGTCAGGGTCAGTTAGCGCTCGTGAAAAGATGGCCAGCACTCGGGCTTGTGCCAGTGCTGGCCAGTTACCCGGAACCCGTCGAACAAGAGGTGCGATTATTCGACGATGAATTATCTTGCCGACGTTGGTTTGGTAATGCTCCGACGCGCCAAAGGTCTGTTAGCGGAGACCAGCGTCTACGGTCATAGGCCAAGCTGCTCACGAAGGACGAGGCACGAGGGATCGCGGCGAACTTCGCGAAATTACCGTCGCTTTCGGCGATACGTGGCTAATCACCACAGAGCTGATCAAGCTTATCGATTATCGAATCGATCTCCTGACCGTCTTGGGAATTGGGATCGATATCCTTCAGGTTGTCAGCAAGCGTGGAAAATTCAGAACCTAATTTTTTCTCCAATCCGTCCGCCTGTTCAGATAATTCCGTAGCTTTCTTTGTGTCTTTGTTCAGATTGGCGTCGTCGATTTGATCGTGGAGATCAAGCATTTGGCAATATGTTTGGATCTTAAGTTTGTCACCACTGATGATTTTGACCATGTTTTCTGCGTCCGCTTTCAACTTCGCAGTGCCAGGCTGTTGACCCTGCGCATACGCGGGTATGGTACAGATGGCCAAAATCGCTAGTACCAATATCAGGTTCATAAGCGCATTATCTGGTAAGCCCTGGCCCTCCTACAAGGGGCCAAACACAGCCTGTGCGTAGCAGCAAATTCCCTGACGGGAAACGTTACAAATCATTTCTTCTAATAACGGGCCATTGCCCGGGCTTCGCTCTCTGCCTTGCCTTACGCAATGCAATCTCCCATTGCTCTCGGGTGTAGTCTTCAGCATCCCTCCAAACCGCGTCGGCGACTTTGAAGTTGTGATGGATTACGCAACGAAAGGCGGTTTCGTCGCCGACATTTGGAACCTGTTGCGCCGGAGATTTGCAACGACATGTAGGGCAGCAGAGATTTGGCCCTTAACCGGCCGGCCCTATCCTGTCGGTCGAGCTAGCGCGGCCCAGGGACTTCCTCTCTCTCCTCCTGCGACGGGCCACGCGGCGTATTCACAATTGATTGCGGGGTCGCCGAAACGGCCCCGCACTTTCTCAAAAGCAATGGTCTGAGTGCTCGCCCGCCCCACTAATTGAATTTGCGCGACGTGTTCCTACCTAATTGACAACTGGGCCTGGCTGGGCGGCCTTCCTCAGCCCCCAGCCCCCTGGCCGTTCAGCCTTAGAAGCCTAAATTTGAGCAGTAAACTTCAAG
>JBAPZR010000717.1:0-15316 GCA_049285335.1 Xanthobacteraceae bacterium
CCCCACGACGATTGTTCACGGCATACACCAACCGTCACCGCGCGACCTAGGAGCGTGGGGAGCTGCCGGCGGTGTATAGCGGCAGCGGCGGTCCGGCCGGACCGTCCCCACGCCTTCTCAGAATATCATGCGGCTGTCGCTCGATGTCGAGCTTGTTCGATGTTCACGACACTGCTCGATGGCGGCAGGCAATAATCGCACCATGCCTGCATGACGGTGCGGCGGCGCTCTATCGCTGTCTTGCGGCGATAGGCCCGTTCGGTGGTGTCTTTGATGACATGGGCTAAGGATGCCTCGGCAAGTTCACGCGGCACGTCGCCTTCGTCCCCGCAAAAATCTCTAAAGCTGCTTCTAAAACCGTGACTTGTCGCTGGCTTGTTCGCGCGGCGCCGGAGCAACTTCAGCAACGTGGTAGTCGAAAGCGGCTTGGCATCTCTGCCGGGGAAGATAAGGTCGCCGGCGATCCCTCGTAGCCTTTCCATCTCGTGGAGGATGGCGAGGGCGCCCGACGACAGCGGAACAACGTGCTCGCGATTCGTCTTCGTTCGCCGCGCTGGTACTGTCCAGGTTTTCTCTTTCCAATCGATCTCGGACCATTCAGCACCGACGACTTCGCCAACGCGCGCGGCCGTGAGGATGGTGAACCGTAGCGCAGCAGCAGCGACACTCGATAACGCGCCGAGTTTGGTCATGAACGCGGGTACGTCCTTATAGTCCATCGCCTCGTAATGCCCGCCCGGCTGCACTTGTGAACGCGATGGCAGTGCCTCTTTCAAATGCCCTTTCCACAATGCCGGATTCTGGGCACCGCGGAGTCCTTGAACCGCCGCGAAGGCAAGTACGCGCTCGATCCTGCCGCGCAGCCGTGAGGCCGTTTCGCACTTCGTCAACCAGATCGGCCGCAGGACGGCGAGTACGTCATTGGTGTCGATTTCATTCACCGGCTTTCCGCCGATGATCGGGTTGGCATATGTCTGAAGACTAAAGCGCCACGCATACCGATGCTGATCAGATCGCAAATACGTGAGTTTGGCCGCCATATACTGCTCGGCGCATTCCTCGAATGATGGACCGTGCCGTGGCTTTGGCACAGCGGGGATGGTCGACTGTGTGCGCGTGTGCTCGATCGGGTCGATACCCTCAGCGATTAGCGCGTCGGCCGCAGCGGCTTTCTCGCGAGCCTTGACTAGGCTGACCTCAGCGAGCGATCCGAGACCCATGTAGCGTTCGACGCCATTAAGCCTGAGCCGTTTGACCCAGGATGCCGCGCCGGGCGACTTAACCTGCAGATAGAGTCCGGCACCGTCGTGATGCTGCCCGACCTGAGTGACGAGTGTGCGAATCTTCGTCTCGGTGAGACGCTTGATAAGGCGTGCCATCCTGGCGCTCCCGTTGTGGGTTCACCCACATTCCACGGTTTCCATAAACGCCGAGCCGAAATTTGCTAGACGTTTTAGTACGCTATGGAGTGTGTGGACGCCTTCTATATCGAGGCTCTTTCCTCGAGCCGAAGCTGGATCAGATAGGGATCGATGGCCGCCATGGTGCGCTCGAGCGCGCCGCCAAGCTCGCTCATCGTCGCCGCCGCAGCATCGGCGGCGGTGCGGCGTGCCGAAGGATCGGCGAGCCACGCGTCAAGACGGGCGGCCAGCGTCTCCTCGTTCGACACCAGTTCAGCGCCATGCGCCGCGTCGAGCGTTGCGTAAATTTCGGCGAAGTTCCAGACATGCGGGCCATGCAGCACGGCGGCGCCAAGCCGGATCGGCTCGATCGGATTTTGTCCGCCGTGGCTCGCCAGCGAGCCACCCATGAATACGATCGGCGCGAGCCGGTAGATCAGGCCGAGCTCGCCCAGCGTATCCGCTACATAGACGCCGATATCGGGCATCGGCTGCTTGCGGCCCGAACGCAGCGCCACGTCAAGTCCGGCTGTTTTCGCGATCTCGGCAATGGCTTCACCGCGCGCCGGATGCCGCGGCACGATGATCGTCAACAGAGTGGGAAATTTGGTGCGCAACTTTTTGTGCACGGCGATGACGGTTGCCTCTTCGCCCGGATGGGTCGAGGCGGCCACGATTACCGGGCGCTCGCCGACGATCTCTCGCAATTGATCCAGAGTCTTTTGGTCGGCCGGCGGTGCCGGCACGTCGAGCTTGAGATTTCCGGCGGCGATAACGCGCGGCGCGCCGAGCTTGGCATAGCGCTCGGCATCGGCGGCCGACTGGGTCAAACACAAATCGAAGCGATCGAGAAGCGCCGCGATCACGCGAGGCACCTTGCGCCAGCGGGTGAACGAGCGCTCCGAGAGCCTGCCGTTGATCACGATCATCGGAATCCTGCGTATCGCGGACAGGCAAATCAGATTGGGCCACAAATCGGATTCGACGAACAATGCCAAGCCGGGGCGCCAATGGTCGAGGAAACGTTGCACGAAGCGCGGTCCGTCGAGTGGAATGAACTGGTGTATCACGCCATCGGGCAGGCGTTGTTCGGCGAGCGTTGCGGAAGTCACCGTGCCCGACGTCACCAGCACCGCGAAGCCTTGTGCGCGCAGCCGCTCGATAAGCGGCACCGCGGCAAGCATTTCGCCGACGCTTGCGGCATGTACCCAGATCAGGGAACCCTTCGGGCGCTCCAGGCTCGCTTCGCCAAGTCGTTCCGCCAGGCGTTCTGGATGTTCCTTGCCGCGCTTGAGGCGTCGCGCCAGCACCTGGGACGCCATCGGTGAGCCGAGCGAGCAAGCCGACTGATAAAGATGCAGCGCGAGCGGCAGGGGTTTGGCCACGCTACGCTCCGCTTGGCGTGCGATCGACGATCGCGTAGGCACGCCGCGTCACCGCATTGAGTCGATCCTCGAGAAGACGCCGCGCTGCTTCGAGCATGTCATCGTCGGCGTCGCGCGGCACCGTCAGCGGCTCCGCGGCGACGCCGGCGCCCCGGCCGAACGGCAAATTGATCGTGGTGCGATCCCAGTTGTTGAGCACGACACGACGGTTCGTTGCGATCGCGCTCGGATAGATCGGACGCCCGGAAGCTAGCGCCAGCTTGATGATGCCGAGCCCGGCGACGCGCGCGACTTTCGGTACGTCGGCCGACAGCGCGATGGAATGGCCGTCGGCGAGCGAATCGATCATGGCCTGGAACGCCGCGACGCCGGCCTTGTGGACGAAGCCGCCGCCGTGATTGCCGGAGCCGCGGATCGTGCCGACGCCGAGCCGGGCCGCGGCGATGGCATTGATTTCGCCGTCACGGTGGCGCGAGACCAGCATGTTGACGCGGTGCTCACCCTTGCGCGCGACCGGCGCCAGCAAATGTTGTCCGTGCCAAAACGCGAGAATGATCGGCATGTCAGCTTCGCCGCGCGCATAGATGTCGGCCGGCTCCAGCGTGAAGCGTGTGGTCATTCCGACAAAACGCAGATATTCCGCGGCGGCGATTCCGATCGTCGCCTTAGCCCATCGCTGTCGACCGATGTGCCGCCATAGCTGCATGCGTCCCCTCAACGTCGCGGCAACTGACCCGTCAAGTGCAGCAACCGCTGTGACCTCGAAAAAAAACCTGTCGGGCGCCCGATCCGCGCTATTCGCAGTTACGGAAATGCGAGGCGTCCATCCCCAATAAGATTGATGAGCGCCGCGTGCCTGTCCCGACCGGCCGCGACGAGCATCCCGTGTCGTGGCACGGGTTGATTATAGGCCACATTTCCGCCCGTTAGGGGCGTGAGGGCGCCGCCCGCTTCGTGCACCAAAAGATCGGCCGCCGCAAGGTCCCAATCGTGACTGCTGCCGCCCGCGAAGGCGACGTCGTAAGCGCCCTGCGCGAGACGGGCGAGACGCAAGGCCAGAGATCGCGACCTCGGAACCGTCGTGAATGGCGGCAACAGCGGGGACAGCCGTTCCAGAAGATTTTTCGGCCCGACGATGCGCAAATTTTGCAGATCAGCGCCTTTCGTTGCCGCGATGGGCGCGCCGTTGAGCGTGGCGCCGGTTCCGGCGCGCGCCATGAAGAATTCGTCGAGCGCCGGCGCGTAGAGACATGCGGCTATCGGGCGAGTGCCCTCGATCAAGGCCGCCGAAACCGCCCAATCCGGCAAGCCGGCAATATAAGCGCGGGTGCCATCGATCGGATCGACGATCCAGACATAGCGCGCGCCGAGCCGCTCGCCGTCGTCGGCGCTCTCTTCCGACAGCCAGGCAATACCATCGTCGCCGGCCGTCAAGCGCTCGCGCAAAAGCTTGTCGACCGCGATATCGGCTTCGCAAACCGGAGAGGAGGACGGACCCTTGGTCCAATTCCGGATCGGCGTTTGAAACAACGAGAGCGCCAAGGCACCGGCTTCGCGCACAGCGGCAGCAAGCCGCTCGGCGTCCCGTGCCGAGATGTGCGTTGCCTTATCGGCCTCAATGGCCGGCAACTGTGAGACCCTCGACGCGCAAGGTCGGCGCATTCGTTGCGTAGCGGAAAGTGAGGTCGTTTGCCGGTTCAAGGCTCGCGAACACATCATCGAGACGTCCGGCGATGGTGACCTCGCTCACCGGATAGCCAAGTTCGCCGTTGGTAATCCAAAAGCCGGCCGCGCCCCGGCTGTAATCGCCGGTCACCAGACTAACGCCCATGCCGATGAGGTCGGTGACGTAAAAGCCGTCCGTGATCGAGGCGATCAGTGCGTCGGGCGTCTCGACGCCGGGAGCCAGATAAAGATTGCTCGGCCCCGGCGACGGCACCGACGATACGGCGCGATGCGCATGGCCGGTCGTCCGCAGATCAAGCTCGCGCGCGGTCGCGCTATCGAGGAGCCAGGATTTCAGCACCCCGTCTTCGACGAGATTGAGTCTGTGCGTGGCGACGCCTTCGGCGTCGAACGGCCGCGATCGTTGTCCGCGCTTTCGCAAAGGATCGTCGATCACGGTAATGCCGTTGTGGAAAATGCGTTCGCCGAGCTTTTCGCGCAGAAAGCTTGTCTTGCGGGCGATCGCGCTGCCGTTCGCGGCGCCGGCGAGGTGGCCGATGAGCGAACCGGAGATGCGCGGATCGAACATCACTGGCACACGCCGCGTTTCGACCTTGCGCGGATTGAGCCGCTTGACCGCGCGCTCGCCGGCACAGCGTCCGATCTGTTCGGCGCTTTCGAGATCGCTGGCGTGCAGCGTCGACGAATAGTCGTAGTCCTGCTCCATGCCGGTGCCGTTGCCGGCGATGGCCGACATCGCCGTGGAATGTCGCGAGCCGATGGTCGCGCCGCGAAAGCCGCCGCTCGTCACCAGCACCATGCCGCCGATGCCGGCGGAAGCCGAGGCGCCGCCGGATTTGGTGACGCCTTCGATGCCGAGCGCCGCCGCTTCGGCAATCCGCGCGCGCTCTTCAAGCGCCTCGACCGACGGCATTTCACGATCGAGCAGGTCGAGATCGGGAAAGGTTCGCGCTAGCAAACCTGGGTCGGCGAGCCCGGCAAATTCGTCGTCGGGGGCGACGCGGGCCATGGCGACGGCGCGCGCGGCGAGCGCGTCGAGCCCGTCGGCCCTAAGGTCGTTGGTCGAGACCGCCGCCTGCTTGTGGCCGATGAGAACGCGAAGGCCGATATCGTCGCTTTCGGAACGCTGCGATTCCTCGACCGCGCCGTCGCGCACATCGACCACCAGCGACACCGAGCGCACCGCCACGGCGTCGGCCTCCTCCGCGCCGGCGCGGCGCGCGGCGTCCACGAGCCGTCCCGCAAGGTCCAAAAGGGTTGATTGATCGAAAAGCGAATTCATTGTGGTTGGCGATTGGTTTATGGCTACGGGCAGGCCAAAGCAAGCCATGGAAAGGCGAGCCTAAAAGGCCAGCCGAGTTTCGGTAAGCCTAATGAAGATGTGCGCTTAAGCGCGAGATTCAACCCGCAGCGCCGCGAGCGTGTCAATTTGTTGGCCGCCCGGCAACCAGTCGTCAATCATGCTGCGCGCTCGTACGCGCACTACCAGAACTTAACCAGCCTTCTTAAGCGGATCGCGACGGCCTCATGGCAAGGTCGCGGCAACCGGGCGGTAACAGCTCGGGGGGAGTTGGTTTCGAGGCGTCAAATGGAAGCCGGCAGGTTCGCTGCCGGGTCGAGCCGCACCGGGGCGCAGCGCGCAAGCGCAGTGACCTCCGCGCGTCGGCTCGACCCCTTCTCATTGCCTGTGCGTTTCGCGGCCGCCGACGAGGCGGCCGACGAGCATCTGTGCATCGTCGATCTGCACCGCGAGCGCGTGGTGCTGCGGCGCTCGGTGCGCGGCATGCGCATGGCCGTCAACTTGCCGGTCGCCGCCTATCGCGGCGTCGCGATCCGGCTGTCCGACGACGTCGGCAAACGGCAACGAACGATTTCGGTGGTGCTCGAACATGCCGATCCCGCGCTAACGCTACTTTTGTTTTGCTCGTCGGAAGCCGGCGAGATCGTCGCCGAATGGCAATCCTGGAGCCGCGTGCTCGGCCTGCCGCTTCTCATTCGCGACAACGATGGCACTTTGCGCGAGCCATTTCCGAGGCTCGGTCGCCTACGCATCGCGGCGCCGACTTGGCGGCGCCGGCGCAGAAGCGCCGTTGCCCGCCGGCGTCCGTCGCGCCTTCTTCGCCGCCGCGTTGCCGCGTTTGCGGCCGCGCCCATCGTACATCGCGGCGAGCGCGAGATCATCGCCAGGAACTGACGCACCGACTTTGCCGGCGCGATCAGTCGAGCGGCTCGACCTTCACCAGCCGGTGGTCGTGGTTCGAGCCGACCCAGAATGTCACCGGCGTCGTCGCGTTGTCGACGAAGACCGCGCGCATGTTGGTGTCGCTCGGCATCAAATATTGCTCCGTCTCGCCGGTTTTCGGGTTAAGCCGCACGACGCGATCGGTCGACATCGTGGAGGCCCAGATCTCGCCGTTCTTGTCGAACTGCGCGCGATAGGGGAACGTGAACGGCGGCAACGGATACTCGGTGAATTTTTCCGTCTTGGTGTCGAAAGTCGCGACCTTGTCGCCGCGATATTCGGTCACCGTGATGCGGTCCTGACCGTCGATCTCCATGCGTCGCGCGCGTGCATGCGCTGTCGGCATCGGGAACCACTTCACCGCCCCCGTCTTGGCGTCGATAGTGCCGAGATAGCCTTCGCTGAACTCGGCCATCCAAAGGTTGTTTTTGGAATCCGAGATCACCTGATACATGCTGTAGTGACCGCCGGGCGGCAATTGGTCGGTGGGGTGGAAGCGCTCCCATTTGCCGGTGGCGAGATCGAGCCGGAAAATATCCTGCGTGCCGACGCTCTTGGTCCAGACCTTGCCATCGACATCGTGGCGTAGGCCGACGAAATTAAGCTGCACGCGGTTGTCGTTCCACTCGGAGGACAATGGATAGAATTTGGTGTCGCCGGTCTTCGGATCGATGGTGCCGAGCGCGCCCTGATACATGGTGTCGAACCAAAGCTTGCCCTCTTTGTCGAATTCCAAGTCGAGATTGCCAACCGGCGCATCGGGCTTGAATTTTTTGGTGGGATATTCGGTGAGCTTGAGCGTCTTCGGATCGAACTTGGAGATGAAGAGTTCGCCGAAATCCGAATACCAGACGGCGCCGGTATCATCGAGCACGACGTCGTGGGGCTGGCTGGTCGGGCGTCCGATATCGTATTCGGTGACGATGGCGCGCGTCGATCGTCCCGTCGGGCGCGGCAATGTCTTCAGCTCATAGTCCCACTTGTCGACCGCGCTGAGATTGATGGTCGCGAGGTATTCGGCCATCTTGCGGTATTGCTCCGGCGTACCGGCGCGGTCGCGGTCGAGCATCGGCTGCGGCTTGATCGGCTGGCTCACCGCGCCGTAGCCTTTCATGCGCGTGATGACCTGGGTCCACTCGTTGGCGTCGTGGGTCGAGCGGACGATGCGCTCGAGAGTGTGGCAGCCCACGCAGTCGAGCAGGGCGGATTTCTGCGCCTCGGTGCCGGGAATGCTCATCATCCATTCGGCATTGCTGAGCTGGCTCGCGAGTTTGCGCGTCTTTATAAGTTTGAGATCGACGGTCGTGGTCTTTTCGGCGGCGACGTCGCCGGCCGCCGGGACACCTAGCTCGTAACCGACCGCGCGAATGGCAATACCGTAGTGGCCCGGTTCAAGCCGATTTTCGGGGAAGGCGTAACGTCCCTGCGCATCGGTTGTGACGCTCACCGAAACGATCGAAGCGTCCTTGTGCGCGGTGACGACGACCCCTTCCATCGCGCCTTCGGCGTCCGAGGTGACGAGCCCCGTGAGTGCCGCGGGCGTCGTATCTTCGGCCTGTGCCGGCGAAGCCAACTGATGAATAAACACGGCCGCGAGCGCAGCCATGCCCAGCTTGGACGTCAATGTCATGTTCACTCCCTGAAGGCGGCTTGTTGTCGGTACCGCAGTTGACGTCGATCTTGCCTTGGCCGGAGGCCGTTGAGAACTGCATTGCCGGCACATCTGGGTCGCGCGGTCAGACGATAGAGGAATAAGCAATTGCGTTCTCGCGACGCGCCTTTGCGCCCGAGTGGTGCCGATGCGAGCTACATGGCCGTCATTGCGAGGAGCGATAGTGACGAAGCAATCCAGCGGGGCTTCCTCGCGTTCGCGGGGACGAGCGGGATGCCCATTTTCCGCTCATTCCCGCGTAAGCGGGAATCCAGCCCAGGAAACGAAGCGCTGGATGGCTTCGCTCCACTTCGTCGCGCTCGCAATGACGACCGCGCCGCCTTGGCACCTTTCTCCGCAATTGAGACCTGCGCGCGAATAAGCGCAGCCCTCAGACGACATGCCCCAACGCCGCGTCGAGCACGAGGCCTGCGAATAAAATCAGCCCCGCGTCGCGGTCGGATTTGAAGACCGCAAGGCAATTGTCGGGATCGGCGATATCGAGCCGGACGATCTGCCAGCTCAGGTGCAGCGCGAAGAGGAAGAGCCCGATGGCAAAGACAATGCCGCCGCCGGCGGTGAAGCCCGCCGCGCCGATGAGAATGACGGCAATTGTGTAAAACAGAGCGAGCATCGGCTTGGTGCGCGGGCCGAACAACAAGGCGGTGGATTTGATGCCGATCAACGCGTCGTCCTCGCGGTCCTGATGCGCGTAGATCGTGTCATAGCCGATGACCCAGGAGATCGACCCGGCATAGAGCAACAGCGCCGGGACGCCGAGCCGGCCGAACGCGGCGGCCCAGCCCATCAGCGCGCCCCAGGAAAACGCGAGCCCGAGCACGATCTGCGGCCAATAGGTGATGCGCTTCATGAACGGATAGACCGCGACGATCGCCAGCGAGGCGATACCGAGCGCGACGGTGAAGCCATTAAGCGCGATCAGCACCAAAAAGCCGACGAGCGACTGAGCGACCAGAAACAGTGCCGCTTGGGTGACGCTGACCTGGCCCGAAGGGATCGGCCGCGAGCGCGTCCGCTCGACGGCATTGTCGAGATCGCGGTCCACGATGTCGTTCCAGGTGCAGCCCGCGCCCCGCATGGCGAAAGCGCCGACGAAGAACAGCGCGATGTGCCAGAAGTTCGGCAGCCTTTGTTGGGCCGCGACCGTCGCCAGCGCCGACGACCACCAGCACGGCAGCAGCAAAAGCCACGAGCCGATCGGCCGGTCGAGCCGCGCGAGCCGCAGGTAAGGACGTGACCAGGCCGGGGCGAGGCTGTCGACCCAATTGCCGGTCGCGTCGGCGACCGAACCGGCCGCAGGATTCATTTCGACAGCGGATTGCCGGTGAGCGTGTCGAAAGTCCCGCGACCCGTCTTGGTGTTCTTTGCAGTATCGACGCCGCTCGGCTCCTTGATGGCGTCGCTCAGCGACGGCGCTTTCGGATGCGGGCCGTCTTCGTTGCAAGCATCGGTGCGGAACTTGAGGGATTTTTCGTGATTGGCTTTCGACACCGTGAGCACCTGGTCGGGCACGCCGCACCACACTTTATTTTCGTCAAGGAATTTGATGACGATGGTCTCGGCGGCGACGAAGGTCGTCATCAGCGTGCAAATCTGCTTGCGATCGGCCTTGGCTTTGATCGCGGCGCCGACGGCGGCGCCCCTCTTCTGCGCTTCCGCCGCGAGCGCCGGAAAGGTGTTGCACTGCGAGGCCTGCCCACCCGGCGAGCCCGGCGCACCCGGCGCACCCTGTGGTGGACCAAATTGCGCCCATGCCGCGCGGTCGGCGGCGGCCAAGATCAGCAACGCCAAACCAAATTGAAGCGATGCAGCGCGCCCGCGATTCATGGAAAGCCCTCTTCCTCGACCGCCACGGTATTCCGGGACTGTGCCTCAAATCGCACCCCCGTTAAAGGCTCGCGGAATTCGGCAATAACGCGGCAAGGCCTTGAAATTGCATCACCTGCGACGTCGCGGCCGCCTGCAAACCCGTCCGGAGCCGCTCCGAGCAGCCCGGTGCGGCCGTGGTCCGGGACGGCCGCGTAAAACCCCGTTATTGGTTTGGAAAAGGGGGCGTTTCGGCTATGCCGGGCTACGATTTCCGCACCACCCGCCTTTACGTCGATGCGCCGCTTGCGGAGAGTGGCACGGTCGCGCTCGACCGCGGCCAGACGCATTACCTCACCACGGTGATGCGGCTAAGCGCGGGCGAGGGGGTCCTTGTATTCAACGGCCGCGACGGCGAATGGGCCGCAACGATCGAAGGCGGCAAGCGTGCCGCGACGTTGCGCGTTCGCGAGCGAACGCGTCCGCAGACCGCCGCGGGCGATCTGCATTATCTCTTCGCGCCGCTCAAATCGGCCCGGCTCGATTACATGGTGCAGAAAGCGGTCGAGATGGGCGTGTCCCGGCTCCAACCGGTGCTCACGCGTCACGGCCAGATCGGCCGCGTCAATCTCGATCGCATGCGCGCCAATGCCATCGAGGCTGCCGAACAATGCGGCGTGCTTTCGCCGCCCGACATTGCGCCGCCGGCCGCGCTCGCAAGCGTTCTCGCGGCATGGCGGCCCGACCGGTATCTTGTCTTTTGCGACGAGGCGGCCGCGATCGCCGATCCGCTCCAAGCGCTTGGCGCCGTGCCTCCGCAATCGCCGCTTGCGGTCCTGATCGGGCCGGAAGGCGGTTTCGCGGATGACGAACGCTCGGCGCTGCTCAAGCTGCCGAACGTGATCAGGCTGGCGCTCGGCCCGCGTATCTTGCGTGCGGATACGGCAGCCGTCGCCGCGCTGGCACTCGTTCAGGCCGCAATCGGCGACTGGCGGTGAGCTCTTTGGTGATTAGTGCGTTTTGCCCAAGCGGTCGTAACAGACGAAGCCGACGTAATCGCCGTAGACCCGGTGCACGCTCGTGATTTTGGCGAAACGCCCCCAGCGCGCGCAGTGATCCTCGGCGATCTGCCGGTAGACCGGTTCGACCGACGGCGAATAAGGGATAATACCGCCCGTGGAATTGCCGGTAACGCCTGGACCGGGGCCGGTAAACTCCGCGCCCCATGCCATTGCGCCGGTGACGATACCGCAGTTCGTGAACGCGACGCCGGTGGCCAGAGCACCGAGGATGAGGGCGAGCGTAGCGAATAAGTTTCGGACCATAGGACCCCCGCAGCGTTGCTGGCGACAAGCTTAGAGCCGGGCAAGGCCGAAGGAAAGTCTGCGCGCCCCTTAAACCCAGCGTTCTCGCGCCGTTTTTTCGCGCCACCATTGTTTTCCCGCCTTGATTCATCCCTCCGATAGAGCGCCGGCCGCTCTCTGTGGGCTTGACCCGTAACCGCCTGCGCGGCACGGTAACCAAACTCAGCGGGGGAGGGGCCGCGATGTTCAAGGCAGCATCCGAAAAGGCTTGGTCCGAAACCGCTTCCTTGTGGGTTTCCCAAGCCAAGTTCCGGACCAAATTCCGAGCGAAATTTCGCCTTCGATCGCACTGGCTTACCAGCGCCTTGCTGGCGCTAGCGTTCAGCGCGCTTTGCGCCTCGCAGCCGCGCGCGGCAAATTGGTTCGAGAAGAATTTTTGGCTCTCCGGCCCGAATTACGACCGTGTCGTGCCGTCCTGCGACTATCCGCCGGCGCTTGACCGAATCATCGCCAACTTCCGCACCAAGGAGTTTCGGTTCTGGAATTCGGAGCTGCGCATTGTCGGCTTCGAGAATATCCACGAGCTCGACTTCCTGCCCTGGGCGGCGCAGGCCATTCCTCGGCGCTATTGCCGTGGTATCGCGGTGATCAATGACGGCGGCCGGCACACGATTTATTATTCGATCGCTGAAGATACCGGCATGATCGGCATGGATTGGGGCGTCAACTTTTGCGTTGCCGGATTGGATCGCAACTGGGCCTATAATCCCGCCTGCCGCGGCGCCGGGCCCTAAGCGTTTGAAATCGGGTCAGTCCCGCAGCGCCTCAAGCACGCAATCGCGCAGCAAAATTGGATCGCGCGCGCCGCGCTGGGCGAATTCGATGACCTTTACGGCCACCATTTTGGTTTTGCGATCGTCGCCGTCGCTAAGGCCGAGCGTCTGGCACACGTCCGCATAGACCGAGGTCATGCGCACGATCGCTTCCGGTTCAAAGGCTTCGTTCCTAAAAAGGGGGTAAACGGCCATAACTCCTGCCTCCCGTATGACTCGCAATTAAGCGCTCAGCGCGATGCTTTCCAATCTCTTTATTGTGACCGTGAGCGAGATTGTGTTATTGTTCTCGGTATGTTCACATGATTTGTGCAAGTCTGCAAGCCTGCAAGTCAAGTCTTCAACGAAGTCTTTCAGGTCAAGCTTCAGCGAAGTCTTTCCAGGTCAAGCCTGCAGCGAAGTCTTTCAGGTCAAGCCGTTCAAGCGTCGCGTAAGGGGTGCTCATGTTCAAGTTTTTAGCTGGTGCTGCCATCGTTGCCTTGTTGCTTGTGCCGCTGTTGCTCGCCCCGCGAACGGCGAGCGCGCAGGACCAAGCGAAGGACCCGGCGCAGGACACGACTCAGGACCAACGCCAGAATACGCCGGGCGAGTTCGATTTTTACGTGCTGTCGCTGTCTTGGTCGCCGTCATTCTGCGCGGATACCGCGGAGCGCGGCAGGCGCGGCGGTATTCAATGTGGCGCGAGGCCTTACTCGTTCGTCGTGCACGGCCTGTGGCCGCAATACGACAAGGGCTTTCCGGAATACTGCCAATTGCCGTCGCCGCGGCTTTATCACGGCATCGTCTCCGAAATGCTCGATCTGATGCCGGCGCCGCACCTGGTCTACAACGAATGGGATCGCCACGGCACCTGCTCGGGCCTCTCCCCGCGGGCCTATTTCGACACGATCCGCAAAGCCCGCGCGGCGGTGAAGATCCCGCCCGAATTTGCCGATCTCAAAGAGCCGCTGACCGTTACGCCGGGCGCGGTCGAGGACGCCTTCATCAAGGCCAATCCCGGCCTGCCGGCGGACGCGATCATGATCGGTTGCAGCCGCAGGCGTTTGAGCGAGGTGCGGCTGTGCCTGTCGAAAGATCTGCAATTTCACGATTGCCCGGACGTCGCCAAGCGCAGCTGCAAGCGGGATGAGCTTGTTATGCCGCCGGTCCGCGGCGGCTAGCGCACGGCTGACCGGTGCGGCTGGCGCCGCGTGTCCTGACATGAACTATCAGCATGCCTTTCACGCCGGCAACTTTGCCGACGTCCACAAGCATGTGGTTCTCACCCGGATTCTCCACCATTTGCGGTCGAAACCGGCGGCCTTCCGCGTCATCGACACGCATGCCGGCGCGGGTCGCTATGATCTTTTGGGGCCGGAAGCCGCCCGCGCCGGCGAATGGCGCTGCGGCATCGCACGGGTCTTTCCTCTGCGGCGGTCCGGCGCCGGCGTCGCGGATAGTGCGCGGGCGCTGCTTGGGCCTTATCTCGACATCGTCGCGGCGCTCAATCCGAGCGGCGAATTGCGGCTCTATCCGGGTTCGCCGCTGATCGTCAGAGCGCTCTTGCGGCCGCAGGATCGCTTGATCGCGTGCGAGGTCGAGCCGCGCGCCGCCGCATCGCTCAAGACGGCTTTGCGTGGCGAAGCGCGCGCCAAGGTCCTGCCGCTTGACGGCTGGATGGGCCTTAGCGCCAACGTCCCGCCCAAGGAGCGCCGCGGCCTCGTTCTGATCGATCCGCCCTACGAGAAGACAGACGATTTTGACCGGTTGTCCGCGGCATTCGAGCAGGCACACCGCAAATGGCTGACCGGGCTCTACCTCCTATGGTATCCGATTAAGGCCCGTGAGGCGGCCGACGCGCTCGCGCGGCGGCTGCGCCGGCTGGGCGCGGCGAAAATCATGCGTTGCGAACTGTTAATCGGCGAGGCGCGCCCCGACGCGGGTCTCGTCGGGTCCGGCCTGATCCTCGCCAATCCGCCTTATCCTTTGGAAAGCGAACTGAAAGTCCTGCTTCCGACCCTGGCGCGGCTATGCGGTCACGGCGGCAGCCACCGGGTCGACTGGCTCGTACGGGAATGACCAGCCCCAGACGGTTTGGGCCCGCGGTGCGGCCACAAAAGAGGCCTTGCGCGCTTGGGCCCCTCTTTTGACCACTTTTCCGTTCTCACGAATTAGTTTAGTTTTTCTCAGCTGGCTTAGACGTTCCGCCTCCTGTGGGGGCCGGCGGAGTGGCTGAGGCCGTCTAGGTCTTAAGCTCTTTGCTCGTGTGGATGTCCAGCCTAGCCGTCGCGCCTTGGCGGTGGCGGCGAAGCAAGCACGGGGAAGGAGTTGCTCGATGGCAATGACCGGTACGGTCAAGTTTTTCAACGGCGAACGCGGCTACGGCTTTATCAAGCCTGACGATGGTGGCCGCGATGTGTTCGTGCACATAACGGCCGTTGAACGCGCGGGGCTGAAGTCGCTGATTGAGGGACAGCGCATCAGTTTCGACGTCGAACCCGATAAAAAGGGTAAGGGCCCGAAGGCCGTTAATCTCGTCGTCACCGGCTAGAGCGACCTAAAGCGCCGCGATCGAGGTTGGCGGCGCAGGGGAATGTGCGGGCGGCATTGCCGCTGACCGCCACCGGATAGCTTTTGCAACAAAGTTCCCAAAACCGAGCGCACATTTCATTCACGGTGCTGCAATGATGATTTTACGGTCGTCGCCGGCTTCGCCCTTCGGACGCAAGGTGCGGATCGCGATTTCACTCTTAGGCTTTACCGATCAAACAAAAATCGAGCCGGCCGATCCGACCGATTCATCCGACAGCCTGCGGCGGCAAAATCCGCTCGGGAAGATTCCGGCGCTGATCGACGATGACGGAACCGCCTATTACGATTCGCGCGTGATCCTCGAATTTCTCGACGAACGCGCCAGCGGCGGCAAGATCGTCCCGCGCCGCGGCGGCGACTCGCCGCCTTGCGGCTGCAGGCGTTGTGCGACGGCATTCTCGATGCGTCGATTTTGAC
>JBAPZR010000718.1:0-17528 GCA_049285335.1 Xanthobacteraceae bacterium
CTCACAACATACTTCTTTACCGAAATCTCCTTCGCAGCCATGATTGCCCCCTTCGCCAGTCGTTGGCGACGAAAGCGAATCACTAAATCCTTTCAAATTGGTTGAAGCGGGCGACTAGTGCCGTTTGCGCTTTTTGATGGGAATCGGCTGCATGACATCGTCGAAACACGCGGCGCTTGCCATCAGCGAAGACCAGAACGCAACCCACAGCAGGACAGGCATGACCATTTCCTCCTCTGCGGATCGGTCACTCTTGAACTTCACACAGATAACGTTTTAGCGTGCGCGCGGTTCCGATAATTTTATTTGTTTGAGGAAGAGATGGGCGAGGATAAGCAACAGAAAATCGGCGTCGTGGGCGGCGGCTTGATGGGGCATGGCATTGCCTATCTCTTCGCCGCGGCAGGGCATCGCGTCGGCGTGTTTGAACCGTCTCCGCAAGTGCGGGCGTCGCTGCCGCAGCGCCTGCAGTCGATCGTCGAATTGCTCGACGACGATCCGCGACTCGTGCAACGTATCGAGTTGCACGACACGCTTGCGACGGCGACGCGCAAGGCGGCCTTCGTCTTTGAGGCAGCGCCGGAGAAATTGGCGCTCAAGCAAAAAATCTTTGCCGAGCTCGAAAGCGTGGTTGCGTCGACAACGGTTCTCGCCAGCAACAGTTCTGCGATTCCGTCAACCGACATCGGCCGGCATCTCGTTCATCGCGAGCGCGTGGTCGGCACCCATTTCTGGAATCCGCCGCATCTCGTCCCCCTGGTCGAAGTCATCCAGAACGAAAAGACCGGCGACGATGCCGTGCGAGAGACCATGGCGCTGTTGCGCCTGGCCGGGAAAACACCGGTCCATGTGCGGCGCGACATTCCGGGTTTTGTCGGCAACCGGCTTCAGCACGCGATGAAACGGGAAGCGATCGCGCTCGTTGCCGCCGGCGTTTGCGATGCCAAGACCATCGACACCGTGGTGCGCGAAGGTTTCGGCGCGCGTACGGCGGTGCTCCGCCCCATGGAACAATCCGATCTGGTCGGCTTGGATCTCGCGCTCGACATCGCGGAAGTGCTCTACGAGCATCTCGACCGCACCGCCGGCCCGCATCCATTCCTGCGCGACAAGGTCAAGTCCGGCAAGCTCGGCATGAAGACTGGCGAGGGTATGCGGACGTGGACGCCCGAAGCGGCCGAGGCGGTCCGTGACCGGCTTTCGCGCTTCCTTGCCGAACAGGCCAAGGCGCGTCGAAAGAGTTCAGCCGGCGCCGGTCGCGCCCGGACTTTGTAGAAGCCGCGACGTTCTTGCCCTAGCGCTTTCATCAGTTGGCCGCCCCTTTTTCTTGACCCCGCCAAAAGCGGGGTAGAAGATATTTGCGCCGAGGCACGGCATTGCAGGTTCTCTTGTCGGGCCGCCGCCGCGTTAATGCCGCGAAAAATTCACGCTCAGGCCCGGCTAGAGGAAAAGCAAAGAGGTATCCAAACTTCGACCCTGGGAGGAATTTGAGATGCCAAAGATCGAGATGCCGGTGCGCCGCCGCACGTTTATCCAGGCCGGCCTGGCGCTCGGCGCCAGCGAGGCGCTCGGCGCGCCGTTCATTCTCACCGCCCGCGGCGACGAGCCGGTGAAAATCGGGATGGTCAATCCGCTGACGGGCGTGTTGTCGGCCTTGGCGCAAAGCGAAGTCGACGGCGCTAAATACGCCGAAACCGAAATCAACAAGAAGGGCGGAATTCTCGGCCGCCCGGTCCAGCTCCTGGTTGAGGACTCGGCGAACGACGTCGGCACCGGCGTACAAAAGACGCGCAAGCTGATCGATCGCGACAACGTCAACGTGATCCTGGGCGATGTGAATTCCGGCATTGCCTATGCGATGTCGCAGGTTACGAACGAGAAGAAGGTCTTCCACATCGTGCCCGGCGGCCATACTGACCCGATCACCGGCACGAATTGCAAATGGAACGTATTCCGCGTCTGCAACACCACATCGATGGAGGCCAATGCGGTCACGCCGGAACTGGTCAAGCGTTTCGGCAAGAAATGGTTCTTCATCACGCCGGATTATGCCTACGGCCACACCTTGCAGGATGCCTTCGTCAAGGCCCTGACCAAAGCCGGCGGCGCCTATGACGGCGACATGCTGCCGATCAACAACACCGATTTCTCCGCCACGCTGATCAAGGCCAAGGCTTACAAGCCGAGCGTGCTCCTCAACAATATGGGCGGGCTGACGCAGATCAATTGCATGAAGCAATTCACGCAGTTCGGCATGCAGAAGGAGATGGCGCTCGGCGGTGGGCTGTTCGAGCTCGAAAGCATCAAAGGCTGCCCGCCGGACGCGCAAGCCGGCTGGTGGGACATGGAGTGGTGGTGGAACCAGCCCAACGTTCCCGAGGTCGTCAAATTCGTCGCCGATTACCGTGCGGCGAACAATAAGACGCCATCGGCGCGCGACTGGTTCGGTTATGTGTCGATGCATTCGGTGCGGCTCGCCGCCGAAAAGGCGAAGTCGCTCGACGGCCCCAAGCTCGCGGCGGCCCTTGAGGATCTGGAATTGCCGCCGGATGTGGCCTTGCAGCCGGGCTCGGTGCGCTATCGCGCCGGCGATCATGAACTGATGCCGAATCTCTTTGTCGGCGAAGTGCATCCGCCCAAGTCCGGCGCCGATGATGTCTTTACCGTCGCCACGCTGGTGCCGGGCGAAGAGGCCGCCGGCTCGGTTGCCGATACCGGCTGTAAGATGGTGCAACCGACCTGAACCGTCACGTCGGGGGGAAATCATTTTTGTGTCGTTGCCATAAACGGGGAGGCGAAGGAATCCACGACATAACGGGATTGCTTCGCTTTGCCCGGCTGTGCGCGGCGCGGAGAGCGGCAAATGGCGCAAGTCATATTGTTCAACGTCACCAACGGGCTGATCATTGGTGCGTTTTACGTGCTTATGGCGCTCGGCCTTTCACTCATCCTCAATCTGAGCAACGTCATCAATTTCGCGCACGGCAACTTTCTGGCGCTCGGCGGCTATCTCGCATTCACACTGTCGCCGACGCTGGGTTATTGGGGCGCGCTGTTGGTCTCGCCGCTGCTCACGGCGTTGATCGGCGTCGTGGTCGAACGGTTGATGATCCGCCGGATCTACAATCGCGATCCGGTCTATAGCCTGCTGCTGACGTTCGGGCTCGCCTTCGTCTTGCAGGACATGGCGCGATACATCTGGGGTCCGAACGGTCTGCCAATGGGCCTGCCAGACGCTTTGTCGCAACCGATCACGTCAACTTTATTCTTCATCACCTGGTACCGCGTTTTCATGGTGGCGATCGTCATCGTGACGGTGATCGGCCTGTTTGCATTCCTGCGCTATACCCGCGTGGGGCTACGCATTCGCGCCGGAACGTTCGATCTGGAAACCGTCTCGACGCTTGGCGTCAATGTGCGCCATCTGCGCACTTTCAATTTCGCCGTCGGCTGTCTTTTGGCCGGATTGAGCGGCGTTCTCGCGGCCGGGCAAATCGGCCTTAATCCCAATATGGGCGACGATCTCTTGATGCCGAGCTTTATCGCCATCATTGTCGGCGGCGTCGGCAGCCTGATCGGAACCTTGTTCGGTGGTTTGTTGATCGGCATGGCGGCGGCCTTGACCACGGTAGTGTATCCGGCCGCCAGCGAGGCGGTGATCTACGCCA
Source organism: Xanthobacteraceae bacterium (assembly GCA_049285335.1). Classification (GTDB taxonomy): domain Bacteria; phylum Pseudomonadota; class Alphaproteobacteria; order Rhizobiales; family Xanthobacteraceae; genus BOG-931. The sequence continues at coordinate 3,669 of JBAPZR010000718.1, forward strand.
TTCTGATGGCGGTGCTGCTCATCCGTCCGCGCGGCCTGATCGGCGAAGAGGGGATGATGTCATGACCACCGCTGTCGTCGCCGCAACTGAACAGCGCCCGATCAGCCGGCGCGGCCTGATGTTGGTCGCGATATGGGCCGTGCTGATCGCCGTTCCGTTCTGGCTGCCGCTGCTTGGCGGTTACACAGCGCTTGCCGGCCGCGTCCTCGTCTTTGGGCTCGCGGCTATGGGCCTTAACATACTGCTTGGCTTCACCGGCGTTCTCTCTTTCGGCCACGCGGCGTATTTCGGTCTCGGCGCTTACGGCGCCGGACTGACATTGCGCTACCTCGTGCATTCGACGCCGGCTGCGATGCTGGCCGGAACGCTGCTTGGCGGATTGGCCGGGACCTTGTTCGGTCTCCTGATCGTGCGGCGTCGCGGCGTCTATTTTGCGATGTGTACGATCGCTTTCGGGCAGCTCTGGTACTATCTCGCTTATAGCTGGAACAGCGTCACGGGCGGTTTCGACGGCTTGCGGGATTTTCATCGCGAGCCGATCGGGATAGGTCCGCTGACGCTCGACATTACCGAAGGCGGCACGCGGTTTTATTATTTCCTGCTAGCGATTTTTGCCATCGCCGTTGCCCTGATGGGCTTTCTTTTGCGTTCGCCGTTCGGCCGCACGCTGGTCGCGATCCGCGAGAACGAGCGGCGCGCGCGATTCCTCGGCATTCCGGTCGAGCGCCATATTTGGCTGTCGTTCTCGATCTCATGCTTCTTCACGGCGCTTGCCGGCACGCTCTACGCCCTTCTTAACAATTTCGCCGACCCGTTGACGCTGCACTACACGCTGTCCGGCTATTTTGTCGTGATGACGGTAATCGGCGGCATGCGCACGTTCTGGGGGCCACTCCTTGGCGCGGCAGTGTTCGTGATGCTGCAGGATTACATCTCGTCGATGACGGTGAACTGGATGTCGTTCGTCGGCGTGATTTTCATCCTGGTCGTGCTGTTTTTCCCGCGTGGCCTGCTCGGCATGATACGGGGGCGTGCTGCTTAGATTCGAAGCTAATAGAAGCGTTCGGGAAAACGATCGGCGGCGCGAACGGATCGCACCCTACTAATACGGCAGCCCGACATAGTTCTCCGCGAAGGCGGTGGCGGCGGCTTTCGACCGGAACAAATAATCGAGCTCGGCAAGCTGCAGCCGATGGTCGAACGGATTGTCGGAGATCCGGTGCAGCGTCATGGTCATCCACCACGAGAAGCGCTCCGCCTTCCACACCCGCGCCAGCGCCCGCGCCGAATAATGGTCGATGCCGGCATCCGATCGTTCCTCGTAATGCTCGATCAACGCCCGCGACAAATACCGCACGTCGCTTGCCGCCAAATTCAGTCCTTTGGCCCCGGTTGGCGGCACGATATGGGAGGCGTCGCCGGCCAGAAACAGCCGGCCGAACCGCATCGGCTCGGCCACGAAACTGCGCAGCGGCGCGATGCTTTTTTCAATCGAGGGACCGGTGACGAGGCGATCGCGGCCCTCGTCGTCGAGCCGCGGCTTGAGCGCCTCCCAGAACCGCTCGTCCGGCCAGGACTCGATGTCTTCGCTGAGGCTGCACTGCAAGTAGTAACGGCTGCGCGTCGGCGTGCGCATCGAACACAGCGCAAAGCCCAGCGGATGCCGCACATAGATCAGTTCTTCCGAGACCGGCGGCGTATCGGACAGGATGCCGAGCCAGCCGAGCGGGTAAACCCGCTCGAAAGTGTCGATCGCGCCCGCCGGGACGCTCTGCCGGCTGACGCCGTGAAAGCCATCGCAGCCGGCGATGAAGTCGCAAACAATCTCGTGCGTCCTGCCTCCGGCGCGGTAGCTGACGCGCGGCGTGTCGCCCCAAAAATCGTGCACGCTCACGTCCTGGGCGGAATAGACCGTCTGCGCCTCGACCGCCGCGCGGCCGTCCATAAGGTCTTTGGTGATTTCGGTCTGCCCATACACCATCACCGTCTTGCTGGTGAGTTCCTTGAACGAGAGGCGGTGGCGCGTGCCGTCCACGCAAATTTGGACGCCTTCGTGCACAAGGCCGTCCGCATGCATGCGGGCGCCGACGCCGGCCTCATCCAGTAGGTCCATGGTGACCTTTTCGATCACGCCTGCGCGCACGCGGCCGAGCACGTGATCGGCGGTTTGCCGTTCCAGAATAACGTTGTCGATGCCATATTTATGAAGGAGCTGACCGAGCAAAAGCCCCGCGGGACCGGCGCCGATGATGACGACTTGCGTTCTCATATTTTGAAGCTTGGTTTGTTCGGCCAAAGGTGTGCGGTTTCGCTCAAAGATTGTCCCAGGGCACGTCTCTTAGAGCACTCTTGAGCCCGGTTCCAATGCCTGGATCGTACTTTCGCCACCTTTTGGCCAGCATGTGTCGGCTGGCGGCTGGCGGCCGGCGGCTGGCGGCATGAACGCAGATTGCGTCGGAAAATCCCGGCACGCTGACATCGCCACGGTCGTCGGTCACGGTCGTTACCGTGCGCAGGATCCACTTTCAAAACTGGGGTAACTACATGCGTATTATCCATTTGGCTTGCGCGCTTGCATTGCTGGCTGGTTCGCTAGCTTGTTGCCCGGACGGCGCGGTCGCTCAGGGCAGCGACGCGGTGCGCCAAGCCTGCACCCCGGATGCGATGCGTCTGTGCGGCGACGTCGTTCCCGACGTGGCGAAAACCACCGCCTGCATGAGAGCGAAGTATAGGTTGGTCTCCGCGGAATGCCGACTGGCCATGCGCGCCGGCGCGGGCGGGCATCATCGGGCCTATCGTCATCGGCACTATGCTGAGCGCCGGCATTGCCATCATTGCAGCTGACCTTTCTAGTGCGGTGGAGTTGAGGTTCCTATTATTACGCGGGACACTCGGCTGATCGCACGTTTGGCTTTCTCGTTTTGGCCTGCGACGCGGCGTCGCGAACGGGACCGCCGTCTTGATGGGGCGCGCCAGAAAGTGCCATTGTGCCGACTCAACAATAATGACCGAGCCAGCCGGCGCAGTTCGGCAAGTCGGGGGTGGCAATGCGTCCGGCCAAGGGATTGGCGAGCCGACAAGCCGTGCGCCGTTACGCGCTCGCCGCATTGGCGCTCGGCCTGCTGACGGCGGTTCTTGCCGAAACCCGTGCGCAACCGGCACCCGAGGAAAGCGCTGCGGTATCGACGAGCGATCAGTTCCTTGCCGAGGCTATGCGCAATGGCGACAAGTCCGCCGCGCGGAAGCTGCTTTCATTGCAATTCACTTTTACCGACGAAGACGGCAAGATTAACGCGCGCAAGGATTTTCTCGCCGATCTGAAAAGCATGGCCGCAGCCGCGACAGGCGATCCCAAAGTGGCGACCTATGGTCAGCTCGCGGCCGTGACCGGCGAGCGAAAATCCGCGCAGGGCAAGAACGCGTTCTTTCTCGATATATGGGCGAAGCAGAAGGGCTCCTGGCGCGCCTTGACCATGCAGGATGTCGTGCTCGCCGAGCTGGACGCGCGAACGGACGACGGCAAAACGACCGAGTGCAATAATCCATGCCAAACCATACCGTATCGGGTGCGCTCGCCGGCGGAGCAAGATGTCCTCAATTCGTTTCTGGCGCTTGAAAAAGCCAGGATCGCCTATGATGCGACCGAATGGTCGAAGCATATCAGCGACGACTTCGTTCTCTATCGATCCGATTACGCGCCGGTCACGAAGGCCGCTTCGATCGCCGAGATCGAGCGCCAGAAACAGAACCACAGCCCGGTGACGGTTGGCGAAATTCAGACCGCCCGCCTTTGGGTCTATGGCGATGCCGCCGCGATGATCGCCACGCAAAACGCGCCGGATCATTCCCGGCCGCCCTATCGCGCCGCGCGCATGTGGGTCAGGCGGAACGGTCAATGGCTGATGACGATCAGCGTTCAGACTGACATCCAGACTCCTTAGGAACGAACGCAGCTAGTTCTGCGGCAAAGCGGCGATGCCGAGCTCCTTGGCGAACGCGGCGACCTGAGCGCGCTGCGCATCGATCGATTTCTGGAATTCGTCCGGCCCACCGACATTGAGGAGCTGACCGGTCGCGCTCAGCCGTTCTTTGATCGTGTTGTCGGCTACCGCGCCAATATCCGTAGCGATTTGCCGGCGCAGCTCCATCGGCATGTCGCTTGGCCCGAACAGGCCAACCAATCCGTCGATGGTGAGCGCCGGCTGACCGGCTTCCTCAACGGTCGGCACGTTAGGCTCGGACGGGGCTCGCTCGGTATTGGTGACCGCAAGCAGCTTGATTTTGCCGGATTGGAGTTGCGGGCGCACGATCGCCAGCGCCGACTCGTAAACCTGCACACGTCCCTCGGCGACATCGTTGGCAGCATCGACGGGATTTTTGTAGGCCACCTTGGTGATGTCGAGGCCGGCTTGTTTCAGCCATCCGGCGAATATGAAATCGAGCGCGCCGGTCAGTCCCGCCCAGTTGAGCTTGCCCGGTTCCGCGCGGGCCATCACCATCAATTGATCGAGCGAATTGACGTTGAGGCTCGACGGCACCGAAATCGCAATAACGGTGTTGGAGACTCGCGCGATTGGGCCGAGATCGCTCGGCTGATACGGCAGATGGTCATGCAGATACGGATGCGCCGTGAACGAAGAGGTCGGCGAGAACAACAGCTGGTGGTCGTCGTGCGCGCTGACGAACGCGTTGATGGCGACAATGCCGTCGCCGCCCGGCCGGTTCTCGACCACCACCGGCTGGCCCCAGCGCTGCGCGAGCCGGTCGGCCAGTAGCCGCGCGCCGATATCGGTGCCGCTGCCTGGGCCGAGCGTCAGGATGAATTTCACCGGCCGTGTCGGCCAGGCCTGATCGGCAGAGGCCGCTGGCGCGAACCGCAGCGCCGCGCTTAAGATCGCAGCCGCCACGGCGGCGACGAGGCCAAACCCGACACGAGCACTTGTAGAAACGCGACCCCGTCCTCGCTGCATCATCTCCTCCGCTTCGTGACTGCAGTCTTATCGAAGTCTCGCTGTTAGCTTTCCAATCCGGTCAGCACGTTTTCGTTCTCGCTGGTCAGCTTCATGCCGGCCAGAAGCGCCATGGTCTCGGCAAGCGCAGCGAAATCCTTTTGCAAATAGTCTTGCGGATTGTTTTGCAGCGTGGCGGCGCCGAAATGGGTCTGCAGCACCTCGCGCGTCGCCGCCGTGACCGGCATCGGCACGTTCATTTCGCGGCCGAGTTCGAGACCGAGATCGAGGTCCTTGCGCAGAAGCTCCGGCGTGAAGGTCGTCGTCCAGTCGAGATTGACCAGCGCCGGCGTTTTGTAGCGCGTGAACATCGAACCCATCACACCGTTGTTGAGAAAGGCGAGGAAGGCGTGGCGCGGCACGCCCATCTTGTTGGTCAGGAGCGTGATTTCGATCAAGTTCTCGATCACCACACCGAGCATGACGTTATGTGCGATTTTGCACACCCGCGCCAGCTCGCCTTCGCCGACATAGGACACCCCGCGCGGCGCGAACACCTCGATCAACGGCATCGCGATTTTGCATGCGGCTTCCGTTCCCGAGACGACAGCCGAGAGCTGGCCGGCTTTGATCACCTTGGCATTGCCGCTCACCGGCGCAGCAACAAAGTCGGCGCCGAGCTCTTTGAGCTTGTTGCGGATGGTGGCGGATTCCTCAACGGCGATCGTCGAGCAATCGACGATAATCGGCGGGATCTTGCCGCCCTGCGAACAGACGCCGTTCTTGCCGTAGAGAACGTCCTGGACGTCCTTACCTGTTGCGACAATGGAGAACAGCACGTCCACCGCTTTCAGGTCGGACAGGTGATCGACGATGGTGCCCCCGATCTTGGCAAGGGGCTCGGCCTTAGCGCGCGTGCGATTCCAGATCGAGACGTCATGGCCGGCTTTGATGAGCCGCTCGGCCATGGGAAAGCCCATGCGGCCCATTCCGATCCAACCGATCTTCTGCTTATTGGTCGTCGCCATGGTGAGACTCCTTTACCCAGGCCGGCTTCCTAGCACAGGAAGTGACAGCTGCAACGTTCGAGCGGAGGGCCGCTTGTCCGCCGCCGAGAACGCGCATTATCCTGGAATGCCATGCACGATGTCATCGAACATGAAGACTATGCGGCGCCGACGCCTGCCGGCGACCTCGGCCCATTGGGGCGCGCCTGGCGCAGCGCTTTTCCGTTCGTGGTGGTTGGCGCCTTGTGGGAGATCGTCGCGCATCTTGGCGTGTTTCCTACTCAGTTTTTCCCGTCGCTGGAAACGATTGCCGGCGCGTTTGCGCGGCTCACGGTCAGTGGCGTTCTGCCGCATCACGCGTTCGACACACTGGTGCGGCTCGGCCTCGGCTTTGCGCTGGCGGCGATCGTCGGCGTTGCGATCGGCGTGATGATGGGCCGCTCGCGACGAGCGGAGGATATCTTGCTTCCGCTTGTGAGCATCGGCGCGCCGATTCCGGGCCTCGCCTATGCGCCGCTGTTTCTTTTGTGGTTCGGCCCCGGCAACGTTCCGGCCGTCGTTCTCGTCGCCTTCGTTTCCGCCTTTCCGATCATCTACAATTCCTGGAGCGGCGTGAAAGCGGTCAAGGATATCTGGCTGCGCTCGGCGCAGGCCATGGGCGCGGACGATCGCCGATTGTTTCGTCACGTCGTCTTGCCGGGCGCGCTGCCGTATATCCTCACCGGGCTGCGGCTCGGTCTGGCGCAAGCATGGCGCATTCTGGTCGCGGTCGAAATGCTTGCCGCCGTGCCCTGGGGATTGGGCTGGCTTATTTTCGGCGCCCAGGAATTTCTCAACACCGATGTGATGCTCGCCGGTATTGCGGTGATCGCCCTGATCGGTCTGGCGCTCGAAAAGCTCGTCTTCCAGCCGCTCGAAAATTTCACCGTGGTGCGATGGGGCATGATGGCATGAGCGAACGATGAGCGGACGATGAGTGGAGGACTCGCATTACGCTCCCCGTCGCCGTCTTTCCGGCGCGGTGCGTTGACGCTCCTGCTGTTGGCCGCGATTTACGAAGCCGTTGCGCGGACCGGCTATTTCCCGCCGGCTTTGATGCCGGCGCTCGGCGCCGTCGCGAACACGCTGTTTAACTCCCTGCGCGATGGCACCATGCTCCTTCATGCGGCGGCGACGCTTTATCGGGTGTTGGTCGGTTTTGGACTGGCGATTGCCATCGGCCTGCCACTCGGTGTCATGATGGGACGTTTTCGGCCGGTGGAGAATTTTGTCCTGCCGCTGACCAGCGCGCTGATGCCGATCCCATCGCTCGCCTGGGTGCCGGTCTTCATTCTGTGGTTCGGCCTCGGCAATACCGTGAGCATCCTGATCGTGTTCTATGCCGCGCTGTTTCCGATGCTGATCAACACCTGGTCGGGCGTACGGTCGGTCAATCCGATCTGGTTGCGCGCGGCAGGCGCCATGGGGGCCAATGAGCGCGCGCTGTTCTGGAAAGTGATCATTCCGGGCGCCTCGCCGTTTATCATCGCCGGGCTGCGTCAGTCCTTCTTGCGGGCCTGGATTGCCGTCATCGGCGCCGAAATGCTGGCCGGCTCCGATTGGGGTCTGGGCTGGGTTATCTTCGACGCCAAAGAGTACCTCGATACCGACGTAATGCTGGCGTCGCTCATCGTCATCGGCTGCATCGGATTCGCGACCGAGCGTCTGGTGTTCGGATCGATCGAACGCGCCACCATCTACCGCTGGGGCATGGCGCGTTCGGCGCGAGGTTGACCCTCACTCCGGTTTGATGTCGGCGGCCTTGATGATCGCCTGGTATTTTTCGATTTCGCGGCCGACGAACGCGGCAAATTCGTCGGTCGACAGAGCCGACACTTCCATGCCGTCGTTTTGCAATCGGGACTTGATGTCCGGATCGAGCAAAGTTTTGTTGATCTCTGCGTTCAGGCGCTGGGTCACGTCCGCCGGCAAGGCACGCGGCCCGAAAAATCCCACCCACAGCGTGAAGTCGAAATTGGGAATTCCCGTGGCTTCGGCCACCGTCGGAATATCGGGCGCCGCGCTCGAGCGCTTGGCCGATGAAACGGCGAGCAATTTGACCTTGCCGGCCTGCATGAGCGGCATCGCCGCGGGAAAGCCCGGAAAATAAAAATCGACATGGCCGCCGACAACATCGTTCAAGGCCGGTCCGGCGCCTTTGTAGGGAACGTGCGTCAGTCTGTTATTGAGCTTGAGCTTCATCAGCTCGCCGGCCAAGTGACCGGGCGTGCCGATGCCGGCGGATGCGAAGGCTACCGGTTGATCGGTCGTGCGCAGGAATTTCACGAACTCCGCCATGGTCGAATACGGCGCGTTGCCAGGCACCACCAGCGCCAGCGGCACGATGCCGGCGAGCGCGATGGGCTGCATGTCCTTGCGCGGGTCGTAACCGGCATCTTTCATGAAGAACGGATTGATCGCGATCTCGGGAGTCTGCGCGACCGTGAGGGTGTAGCCGTCCGGTTCGGCATTGACGACATCGCGTGCGCCTAATGTGCCGCCGGCGCCCGGCCGATTCTCCACCACGACCGACTGGCCGATCGCAGCTGAGAGTTTGGCGCCGACGAGCCGCGCCACGATGTCGCCGGTGCCGCCCGGTGCGAAATTCACGATGAGATGAATCGGCCGGCTCGGAAAGTCACCCGGCCACGCCGGCAGCGTCGCGACGGCGACACCGATCGCAAACAACGCCGCGGCGGCGGCGCCGACTCTGGAAATAGAGACATGGGCGAAAACATTCATGATGACAGCTCTCTTCAACTCGGCTCTCTTGAACTTACTGGTCGCAGCCGACGGCTTCTGGCACAAAGCCCCGCCCCGGCAATAAGCCTGCATGTTAGGTTGAGGACGCAAAGGCGGGAAGCGGCGATGGCTCATATCGAGGCGCGCGACATCACGCTCACCTACGACACGCCCAACGGCGCCGTGCCCGGCGTTCGCGGCGTCAGCTTCGGCATGGAGGCTTCCGAATTCCTTTGCATCGTCGGACCAAGCGGGTGCGGCAAGTCGACGCTCCTGAATATCATGGCCGGCTTTTTGACTCCGACCGCGGGCGAAATCCGCATCGGCGGCGCGCCCGTCAAGGGATATGGCGTGGATCGCGGCGTCGTATTCCAGGATTTCGCTCAGCTCTTTCCCTGGCGCACGGCGCTCGGCAATGTCGCGTTCGGGCTCGAGATGAAAGGCCTGCCCAAGGCCGAACGCGAGGCGATCGCGCTCGAGCAGCTTCGGCTTGTCAAGCTTGAGAAATTCGCTCGCGCCTATCCGCACCATCTCTCGGGCGGCATGCAGCAGCGGGTCGCGATCGCACGCGCGCTTGCTTACAATCCGGCGGTGTTGCTGATGGACGAGCCGTTCGCGGCGCTTGACGCCTTGACCCGCGACGACATGCAGCGGCTCCTTGCCGATGTTTGGCGCGCGACGCGAAAGACGGTGATCTATGTGACCCACAACGTCGCCGAAGCGGTTTATCTCGCCGACCGCGTGGTGGTCATGACTGCGCATCCCGGCACGGTGAAAATCGAGGTGCCGATTCGCCTACCGCGTCCGCGCGATCCGCTCAGCGTCGAATTTCTCGACTATCAGAAAGAGCTGCTGCAGCTGCTCGGTCAGGAGAAGCGCGTGATAACGAAAAAAACAAAACCGGAGGAAAATCATGAATAAGCGGTCGGCAATGACGCGGCGTCGATACCTCGGTGCGGGCGCGCTGGCCATCGGCCTTGCCGCGACGCGTAGGGCGACGGCGGCGGAAACCATCCGACAAGGCTTTCAGACCAATATCTGGGGCATGCCGACTTACTACCTGTTGAAGTCCGGCTATCTCGAAAAGCACGGACTTGCCGTGGAGGAATTCGCCGTTCCTTCAGGTAATCTCACCATGCAGCAGATGGTGGCGCGGCAGGTCGATCTTGGGACCTATGCTGGTCAATCCCTTATCATTGGCAATGCCAAAGGCGGCCTTATTGCGATTGCGCTGATCGAACATGTCGGCAAGACGGCGCGGATCACCACGCGCAAGGACTTGAACATCACCAAAGTGGAGGAGCTGCGCGGCCGCAAGGTCGCCAACCAGACCGGCTCCTCGGTCGGCGATGTTTTTGTCGATACCATCATGCCGCAACACGGTCTCAACAAAGGCGATTACACCGAAGTCCGCATGGACGTGAACAATATGGTGGCGGCGCTCGCCGCCAAGACGGTCGACGCCATGGTCAATGTCGAGCCGTATAACGTGATTGCGGTCGCCGACGGCATTGGCAGCGACCTGATGGACTTCTCCGCAGTCGATCCGATGCCGGTCTTCATGGCGGCAACGCCCGATTTGGTGCAGCAGAAGCCCGATACCGTGATCACCTATCTGAAGGCCTGGCTCGACGTCGCCAAGGATTTCAAAGACGATCCGCAAAAAGTCGCCAATGTCATCTATAAATTCTATGCCGATAAGGGTTACAACATGTCGCTCGACGTCTTCGCCAAGGCCCTGTCGCGCGTCGAGGTGAATCCCGGATTTCCCGGCGATTTGCAGCCCTACATGCAGGAACAGGCGCAAATCCTTTTGCAGGATAAAAGGATCGGCGCCATTCCCGATTGGAAGACGGCGCTGCGGCCGGATTTTATGGAACGCGCGCGCAGCGGCGCATAAAGTCAAAAAAGGAGAATTTTGTAATGCTCACCAAAGACGAAAGCCCGTTGACCAAGGGCTATCAACCCGTCATCTGGAATTTCAAGCTGTTGGCGCACGACATGCTGGGCGGCTTTGGCGGCATGGGCGAAGGCATGTCGGTGCAGATCGCTCCGGACGGCCGCCGCATTATCTGGCTGGCGCATGAGAGCGCGCCAAAGAATTTCACGGCCGTCGACGTCTCCGATCCGCGCAAGCCGAAAGTGGTCTGCCAGACGGATCTGCCGCACGCCAATATGCGGTCGAATTCGCTCGAGACGAGCGGAAATATCATGGCGGTTGCCTATCAAACATCAAAGAAGGATCTCACGCCCGCCGGCTTCGAACTGTTCGATATTTCCAAGCCCGAAAATCCGAAATCGATCTCATTGTTCGACTGCTCGGGGCCGCATTCGCGCGGCGTGCATCAGCTGTGGTTCTGCGACGGCGAATTCGTGCATTGCGCCTCCGGTTCGCGCGATTTCGTTCCGACCCATCCCAACGACGATCAATTCTACCGTTGCGTCGATGTGCGCAATCCGTCGAAACCGGTCGAAGTCGGCCGCTGGTGGATGCCGGGGACGCGGCAGGGCGATAACGTCATGCCGCCGACACGCCATCCGATCGACAAAGGATTCCGCGCCCACAACACCAACGTCTATCCGCGGCGTCCCGACCGCTGCTATCTCGCCTATATCGACGGCGGCATGTTCGTCTTGGATATTTCCGACAAAGCCAATCCGAAGAAGGTCTCGCACTGGACCAATTCGCCGCCTTATACCGGCTTCATGCACACTGTGGTGCCGCTGTTCGACCGCGGCTTGATGCTGGTGACGGACGAGTCGACGGAGAACAACGCCAAGGACTGGCCGAAACTGATTTGGGTTCTCGATGCGCGCGAGGAAACCAATTTGGTGCCGATCGCGACATGCCCGTTGCCCGATCACCGCATTTACGCGCAGGCCGGCCGCTTCGGCGCGCACAATATTCACGAGAATGTGCCGTTGCCGACCGCGTGGCAATCCGATCAAATCGTGCTCGGTACATTCTTTAACGGCGGCTTGCGCGCCTACGACATCGCCAATCCCTATCAGCCGAAGGAGGTCGGCATCTTCATGCCGCCAGCGCCTCCCGGCGCGCCGACCGGCACCATCCAGATCAACGACGTGTTCGTCGACGAACGCCAGATCGTCTACGCGGTCGATCGCCATGTCGGCGGGCTCTACATTCTGGAGATGGATTTTTGAGGCGCGCTGCCATTCGACCGACGCGCGAGATGCGCGCAAAGACGTAGATGGCAGAGCATAGGCGAGCGAAGCGACGTCGTTCTTCGAACGGCTATGCCCGGCCATGACGAATTGGTGATTCCATGCTCGACCTTTTTCCCTCGCGCGAGGCGAGCCCGTTCGGGCGCAGGGTCAAACGCGAGCGCGGCGCGCGCATTCCGGTGACGGTCGTTACCGGCTTTCTGGGCGCCGGCAAGACGAACGCTGATCCGCCGGTTTCTCGCGTCGCCGGAAGGCGAGGGGACGGCGGTCATCGTCAATGAGTTTGGCGCGGTGGGGATCGACGACGCACTCATCCGCGACAGCGCCGAACAGACCGTGCTGTTGGGCAACGGCTGCGTCTGCTGCATCACGCGGACCGATCTACAAGTGGTGTTGCGCCGCCTGCTGTTCGAACGTGAGCGCGGCATCGTGCCGAGCTTCGCGCGGATCGTCATCGAAACCTCGGGGCTCACCGATCCGGCGCCGATCCTGCAGACATTTTCGACCGACCGCGCGCTGGGCGGCGAATTCCACATCGACGTTATGCTCGCGGCGATCGATGCAGTGAACGGCGAGGCGACGCTCGATCATGCCGCCGAGGCGCGCAAGCAAGTGATCCTTGCCGACCGCCTCGTGGTCACCAAGGCCGATCTGGCAACGGCGAGCGCGGTCGAGCGCTTGACCCGCCGCTTGCAGAATCTCAACCCGCGCGCGGCGATCGACGCCGCTGTCAACGGCGCGCTCGACGGCAATCGCTTCGTCGAACCGGCGGCGGGCGAGCGCGGCGGTTTTGTTGCCGAAGCCGAGCATAGCGACGGCATCGTGAGCTTCGTCCTGCAGTGGCAGAAGCCAGTCGAATGGCCGATTTTTGCCCGCGCCATGGAAGCGCTAACCGCGTTACGGGGCGCCGATCTCCTGCGCGTCAAAGGCATCCTCCATGTCGCCGGCTGCCAAGGTCCGGTCGTGGTGCAATATGTTCAGCATCTCGCCCATCCGCCGGTGGAGCTGCAATCGTGGCCGGAAACGTGGTCGGACGCGCATCCGGACCAAAATCGCGACAGCCGTGTCGTCTTCATCACTCGGCGCGTTCCCCAGCCCCAAGTGCGGGATCTGTTTGCGGCGGTGGAAGCGCTCGCTAAGACCGCGTGTTAACACCGTCACCGCGGGCCATTGCGTTGCGGAATGTCCATTCAAACGCCATGAAAGGGCCTGTTCCGCTAGCGAGCATCGCTCAACCCAGAAAATTTTTGCGGGTGTTGGTTGCGCCGCCGTCCGTTCTCAAGCGGCAGCTTTGCGAATAATCTGCGCGCTGCGAATGCGGCGGCCCCGTGGCGCACCGTCGGGCGGTGCCAGCCATTCAAAAATCGCCGCCGCGCAGGAGGGCAGGTCACGATGAACCAGAAATTTTCACTGACGGTCAACGGCGCGTCGCACACCGTCGACGCCGATCCCGATAGGCCGCTGCTTTACGTGCTGCGCGACGATCTCGGCCTCAACAACCCGCATTTCGGCTGTGGGCTTGCCCAATGCGGCGCCTGCACGGTCCATCTCGACGGTCAGACGATCCGCTCCTGCGTCACGCCGATCTCGGCCGTGGGTGACAGCAAGATCGTCACACTTGCCGGCTTGGGCACGCCCGAACTGCCGCATCCCCTGCAAACGGCTTATGTCGAAGAGCAGGTCCCGCAATGCGGCTATTGCATCAACGGCTGGATCATGACCGCGGCTGCCTTCCTGCGCGACAAGAAGAAACCGACCGACGCGGAAATCAGGGACGCGCTGTCCGGATTGAAATGCCGCTGCGGCACGCATGTTGCAATTCTTCGCGCGGTCAAACGCGCCGCCGCGATGATGGGTTGAGAGGAGCGTGTCATGACCAGGATTGAAACAGCAGCGAATTTCTCGCGCCGCGGCCTTCTCAAAGCCGGAGGCGCACT
>JBAPZR010000719.1:0-1715 GCA_049285335.1 Xanthobacteraceae bacterium
GTATGAGGCTATTAGGTTTACGCGGTCATTTGGGTCATAGTTTTGTCCCTTATCGCGCTAATGCTGATGCCCGACAAAGGCTGGAGTCAGCAGGTTGGACAAAGCGGGACGCACCGATTTTATGGGCGGCCGAAGGAAAATCTCGCGACCCCAGCTACCCCCGCAATCGAGCCGACATCGCCTTTTGGCCAGGCACCGGCATCGTGTGACAAGGATGCCGCAAACCAGGAGACGTTCGCGCTTCCAGGACTGAAGGGCGAAGTAACGCTTGACCGCTGCTACAAGGGGCACGGTCATTTGATCTGCGTCTTCGACGCCCTCATCGCGGAAGCGAGATCTCTCACGGACTCCTATACGCCGATCGTCGACGCGAAATATCCCGACGTCAACAGCGTCGAGAACATCTGTCAGATAAAACCGGATAATCTGGCGTCCCATATGGCGGGAGCTGAAGATTTTACGAAGAGATTTGCGGTGCTTAAATCCAAATACGAATCCACGTCGAAATGCGCCATCAATGTCAAGCAGGCATTTCACGATGTTGTATTATCGGATATGGCGCAGCCGCCTGAAATATTGAAGTCCATGACCGAGTCCATAGAGGGCGACGTCGCCCGAGTATCGGACGTGGAAAACCAGACGGTCGATCTTGCGGCGAAGGTTGAAACTGCCAAGAAAGCGATGAAAACGATTGAAAAGATTTATCACGCCATGTGCGTCAAAGACAAAACGACAGTCATAGGTGCCGGCAACGCGGACCCGGCGGGCCGTTGAATCGCTTGGATATCGTTGGGCCGAAAGGCTCGCCGCCTGTTTCGTTGGGCAGTCAATGACGTATGCGCCGAAAACTGCCAAACTGACGCGCCGGACCGCCATGGCCGGTATGGTCTCCGCGCTCTCGTGCCCGGTGTTTGCCAGCCCGCGACGCGAGCCCGACTTCGACGTTTTGATCATCGGTGCCGGAGCCGCTGGAATCGCCGCCGGAAGACGTCTCCTCGCCTCCAACAAAAAATTTGCGATTCTCGAAGCGAGCGACCGCATGGGCGGGCGATGCTTCACCGATACGGCTACATTTAATCTACCCTATGACCGGGGCGCATGCTCGATCCACCTCCCTGCACAATCGTCGCGGCACCGAATTATATCCCGATCCGGAGCGTCAACAGGTTAGGGTCCGCGGCCGCAATGGGCTCGAGAAGAACTTGGAGGAGATCCATTCCAAGCTCGAATTGGAAGAATTTTACGCGGACAGGGTCCGCTGCTATGCGGCAATCGCACAGGCAGCCGCAGGCAAGGACGACATATCATGTGCGAAGGCTTTACCAACAGACTTCGGCGACTGGCGCAAATGCGAATGACCGAGCAACAATTTGACACAGCGGTGGAACAGCTACAGCAAAACCAACGTCCTGACAGCGAGTGGATGGAGATACATGCGCGGATCGTCACCGCCGCCTGCTTCGTTATTAAACAACGGCGAGGGGTCCCCGATGACGCTGAATGGACTGTGCCACCGGAACGGGAATTGCTGACGATGGTGCGTGAATTTCTTACTGACCTTAGTGCTATTCAGCGCAAGAGACTGAAACACATCGCCGAAAGTCTCAGAATGGAAAAGACGACGCTACACTGACACGCGCGGGCCGGCATCGCTTGCAGCGCTATTCCTTCCGCGACGAAGCTTCGCGATTGAATTGCAATGCCACCTATTACGT
>JBAPZR010000720.1:0-13658 GCA_049285335.1 Xanthobacteraceae bacterium
AAGCGCGCCGCCTTGCGGCTGGCATCGCTGTCGAGCACGCCCGCGAGCACCATCGGCTGATTGGCGACGACGCCCACGGTGCGGCCGGCGATACGGCCGAAGCCGACGACGATATTGCGCGCAAACGATTCCGACAGTTCGAAGAAATCGCCCTCGTCGACGGTTTTGAGGATCAGTTCCTTGATGTCGTAGGGCTTGTTGGGATTGTCGGGCACCAGCGTATCGAGCGAATCGTCCATGCGCTCGGGGCTGTCGAACGACGGCCATTCCGGCACGCCCGCGGAACAACTCGCCGGCAGGAAATCGAGGAGCCGGCGCATCTGCAACAGCGTCTCGACGTCGTTGTCGTAAGCGCCGTCGGCGATCGAGCTTTTGGTGGCGTGCACGGATGCGCCGCCGAGCTCTTCGGCGGTGACGATCTCGTTGGTCACGGTCTTCACCACATCGGGCCCGGTGACGAACATGTAGCTCGTGTCGCGCACCATGAAGATGAAATCGGTCATCGCCGGCGAATAGACGTCGCCGCCGGCGCACGGGCCCATGATCACCGAAATCTGCGGGATGACGCCCGAGGCGATGACGTTGCGCTTGAACACCTCGCCGTAACCGCCTAGCGCCGCCACGCCTTCCTGGATGCGGGCGCCGCCGGCGTCGAACAGGCCGACGATCGGCGCGCGCGCGCGCATCGCCATGTCCTGGATCTTGATGATCTTCTGCGCGTGCGTTTCCGACAGCGAGCCGCCGAACACGGTGAAATCCTTGGCGAAGGCAAAAACCGTGCGGCCATTGACGGTGCCGAACCCGGTGACCACGCCGTCGCCCGCGACTTTCGTCTTCTCCATGCCGAATTCGTTGGAGCGGTGCTCGACGAACATGTCGAGCTCCTCGAACGAGTCGCGATCCATCAACAATTCCATGCGCTCGCGCGCGGTGAGCTTGCCGCGCTTGTGCTGAGTGTCGATGCGCTTTTGGCCGCCGCCGCTCCGCGCGCTGGCGCGGCGTTCCTCAAGCCTGTCGAGGATGTCCTTCATGATCAGTCAATGTTGCAGCAAATGACAAGAATATTGACGGTCGGCGCGTTGGGAAACGACATCGCCGCGCCCGGTATCGCGCGCGCGGCGGCCTCGAGCGCGGCATCGGGAAGCTCGGCGCTAAGGACGTCGTCGTCCGACAGAACCTTATTTGATTGAGCTTGCGCAGCGCCGTTGTCCATTTGCCCACCCGTTTAACCGGTGATTTCTCCAGATATCATAGCCAAAGCGTTTGCGCAGGGGAAACGCGGGCGATCGGTCCACGCCGTCGATCGCACACTTTTATGAGTTTTGACGATTCTAGCCCCTCCCCGCCGCTTCTTCGATCGCGGCGACGATCCCGGCATAGCCGGTGCAGCGGCAGAGGTGGCCGCCGAGCACCTCGCGGATTTCGGCGGTCGACGGCCGCGGATTGCGGGCGAGAAAATCGGTGAACGACATCAGGATGCCCGGTGTGCAGAAGCCGCACTGCAGCGCGTGATTGTCATGAAAAGCTTGCTGCAGCGGATTGAGCGCGCCGTCCGGCGCGGCGAGCGATTCCACAGTCTTGATGTCGCGGCCTTCAACCTGCACGGCGAAGGTCAAGCAGGAGCGCGCGGCAATGCCGTCGATGAGAACGGTGCAGGAGCCGCAAACGCCATGCTCGCAACCGACATGGGTGCCGGTCGCACCGAGCGCATGGCGCAGAAAGTCGCACAGCAGCGTGCGCGGTTCGGCGTCCGCCGAAAGCTTGCGTCCGTTGAGCGTGACGGTCACGCGCGCGCGCTCGTTGCGGTCTATGCGGCGCATCGGAGCGCCTCCTCGATCGCAAGGGAGCTGAGATTGCGGAACAAATCGCGCCGCATCGCTGCCGAAGCGTGCAGGTCCTCGTAGCCTTCCAGTTCCTCCGCCCATGCGGCGATGGCGTCCTTCGCGTCCTTGACCGCAACGCTTCGGACCATCGGCCGGCCCGCCATGCCGCCGACGCCGAGCCGCACCGCGTTTTTGTCTTCCGCCAGCGCCGCAACCGCGATGATGGCGAAGTCGCCGTGCCGCCGCGCCACTTCGCGAAAGGCAATGCCGGACCCGTTCGCCACGGGAAAGCGCGCCGCGACGATCAATTCATCGTTGGCGCGCGCCGTGGTCAGCATGTCCTTCTGGAAATCGCTTGCCGCAAGCACGCGCTCGCCGCGCCGCGACCGCAGCACGATCTCGCCGCCCGCAACCGCAAGCGCAAGCGGCAGTTCAGAGCTTGGATCGGCATGCGCGATCGAGCCGCAGACAGTGCCCTTGTTGCGGGTCTGAAAATGTCCGACGAAGGGCAGCGCCGCGGCAACGAGCGGCAATTTCTGCTTAAGTTTTGGCCATGCCATCAGTTCGTTCTGCGTCACCGCCGCGCCGATCTCGATTCTACCGTCGACTTCGCGGATGACGTCGAGCGCCGCGATGCGCGAAATGTCGATGAGCGCGCGCGCCTCGACCAGCCGCAAATTGAGCATCGGCACGAGCGATTGGCCGCCGGCAAGCACCCGCGCATCCTCGCCATAATCGGCAAGGAGCGCGACCGCCTCCTCCACGTTATCGGGCCGGATGTAGTCGAACGGCCTCGGCTTCATGACCGCGCGCCCGTCCGTCGCGCCGATTGCATCGCGGCGTGGATGCGCCGCGGCGTCGCCGGGAGAATGACCTCGTCGACGCCGAGCGCGTCCGCGATCGCGTTCGCAATACAGGCCGGCGTACTCATGCAATTGCCTTCGGCGAGTCCCTTGGCGCCGAGCGGCGTGAACGGCGACGGCGACTCGTAATGGAGAATTTCACACGCCGGAATTTCGGCGACCGTCGGCACCAGATAATCGGCGAAGGTGCCGGTGAGAAACGCGCCCTCCTCGTTATAGGTGAATTCCTCGTAGAGCGCGGCGGCGACGCCTTGCGCAAACGCCCCGCGGATCTGACCCTCGGCGATCGCAGGGTTCATGATGCGGCCGGCATCGTGCATCGACACATAGCGGTCGACGCGGACCTGATACGTCACCGGATCGATCTCGACGCCGCACATGTCGAAGATGAAGCCGTATGTCAGCGAGGTGTTGATGCGGTCGTCGCTTGACGGCGGTTCGAGTTCGCCCGGCGTCCACACCGCGGTTTCGCTCAAGGCCGGCGCCATGCTTTCTGGCAGCATCACCGGCGACCAGTGCGAGGTCGCCGCGACGCGCCCGAACGGCAGCGCATTGTCGGGATTGGAGCGGCTGTGGATTTTTCCGCCGGCAAGCTCGACATCCTCGGCAAGGACGTTGAGCTGCTTGGCCGCAATGGCTTTGAGCTTCTCGCGCATCTGCACCGCTGCAAGGTGCGCCGCGACGGCCGTGCCCGAGGCGAAGCGGCTCGAATAAGTGCCCGCCGCGATCGACCATTGATCCTTCGCTGTGTCGAGTTCGAGCACCACTTCGATCTCGTCCGCCGACAGGCCGAGTTCCTTGCCAACGATCTGCGCCAGCACGGTCTCGTGGCTTTGTCCTTGCACCGTGACATCGGCGGTGACGGTGACCGCGCCGAGCGGATCGATAGTGACTCGCGCCATCGAGATCGCGCCGTTCTTGGGGCCGGCTTTGT
This sequence comes from Xanthobacteraceae bacterium, assembly GCA_049285335.1. Taxonomy (GTDB): domain Bacteria; phylum Pseudomonadota; class Alphaproteobacteria; order Rhizobiales; family Xanthobacteraceae; genus BOG-931. The sequence continues at coordinate 3,621 of JBAPZR010000720.1, forward strand.
CGCGCGCCTGCGCCGTCATCAGCGTCGACAGGTATCCCATATTCGACATTGCCGGCTCGACGACGGCGGCAAAGCCGATGCCGTAGAGGCCGCCCTCGGCGCGCGCCTCTTCGCGCCGGCGCCTGAGATCGGCGAGGCGTCCTTCGCCGGTCGCGATGTCCACGGCGCGCCGATAATCGCCGGAATCGTAGAGCGCGCCGGCGGCGGTGCGATACGGAAATTTCTGCGCGGCAATGAGATTGCGCTTGATCACGTCGAGCGGATCGAGATGAAGCTCTTCCGCGATCCGCGACATCAGCCGCTCGAGCGCAAGATAAAGCTGCGGCCCGCCAAAACCGCGAATGAGGCTTGCCGGCATTTTGTTGGTCAGCACGACGCGGTTCTTAACCTCGACATGTTCGATGTCGTAGGCGCCGGTCACCGCGCCCTGCATCCGGTAGAGCGGACCCGGCATTGGCGCGCGCAGGAACGCGCCATAGTCCTCGAGCTGATCGAGCTTGAGCGCGAGGATGCGGCCTTCTTTGGTGACGGCCGCCTCGATTGCGGTGATACGGTTCGGCCCCGAGCTTGCGGCGACGAGATGCTCGATGCGGTCCTCGACCCATTTCACCGGCCGCCCAGTGATACGCGCGGCAAGCGCAACGAGCACGATATAAGGAAAGATCGAAAGCTTGATGCCGAAACTGCCGCCGGAATCCGGCGGAATGCGCAGCCGCAATTTGGGACCGGCGACGCGCAGCGCCCGCGCCATCACCGGATGCATCGAAAATGGCCCCTGGAAATTCGCCAACACGTCGTAGCTGCCCTCGGCGGCATTGTGCTGCGCGACAACGACGTAACACTCGATCGGCGTAAACGACAGCCGCGGGAACGACACCGTCATGGCGACGCGCCGATCGGCCTGCGCGAAGGCCGCCGCCGGATCGCCGTAAGTAAAATCGCGCACCGAGATTTCGTTGGTCTTGGCTTGCGGATGAAGAAGCGGCGCCGAACTTTCACAGGCCTGTTCGGGATCGATCACCGCGTCGAGCGGCGCATAGTCGATGGCCACGAGCTCGCCCGCGTCTTCCGCGAGATAGCGGCTTTCCGCAACCACGAGCGCGACGGGTTCGCCGACGTAGCGCACGCGCTCGACCGCCAGCGCCCATTGCAGCACCGGCACTTTGATCGCCGCCATGAACGGGTCTGAAAGTTTGCGGATGTCTTCGCCGGTGATGACGGCCCAAACGCCGTCCAGCGCGCATGCTTTCGCGGTGTCGATCGAAAGAATTTCGGCATGCGCGTGCGCCGAGCGAATCACATGGGCGTAGAGCGTGCCGACCGGAACCCCAAGATCGTCGGCGTAACGTCCGCGACCCGACAAAAGCGCAGGGTCTTCCTTGCGACGAACAGGCTTGTTGCGAGAACCAAGTTTGGCGAACGCTTCAGCCATGCGCGGCGTGATCTCCCTCAAATGTGTCTACATCCGCGGCGCAAACTTGTCAGCACGAAGGAGCCGCGGTGTCGTCTTTGCTGCGGCATGATCCGTGTCGGAATCCTTGCCGGAAAACCGGTTTCCACTTTTCCGGATCATGCCTTAACATCGCCGGCGGAGCACGCAATGCATCAAACCGCCAACGGTTCCGGCATCGGTCAACCGGTGCGCCGCCGCGAAGACATGCGGCTTATCCGGGGCGGCGGCCGCTACACCGCCGACGAGAACCTTCCCGGCCAGGTCTATGCGGTGATGGTGCGCTCCCCGCACGCACATGCCCGCATCCGCGGCATCGAAAAGGACAAGGCCGCGGCGGGTGCCGGCGTGCTGGCGGTCTTGACTGGAGCGGATGGCGTGGCGGACGGGTTGCAGCCCATTCCGCATAAACCGTGGTCGCCGCATCCCGCGGAGACGAAGCTTCGCAACAGCGGCGGAGTTCCGCCATTCGAGGCGCCGCATCATGCGCTGCCCGCCGACAAGGCGCGCTTTGTCGGCGAAGCGGTGGCGATGGTCGTCGCCGAAACGCTTCACGCCGCCAAGGACGGCGCCGAGCTGATCGCGATCGACTACGAAGCCTTGCCCGCGGTGGTCGAGACCGTGGCCGCCGCGCGACAGGATGCGCCGCGCGTGCACGAGAGCGCGCGGTCGAATGTCTGCTTCGATGCGGAACTTGGCGACGCCGCGGCGACCGAGGCGGCCTTCGCCCGCGCCGCGCATGTGACGCGGTTCGAGACCTGGGTTCAGCGCGTGACAGGCGTTCCGATGGAGCCGCGCGCCGCGCTGGCGGCGTTCGATCCGGCGACGGGACGCTTTACGGTCTATGCCGGCAATGGCGGCGCGGTGCGGCTGAAGACCGATCTTGCCGCTATTCTCGGCGTGCCGCCGGACAAGGTCCGCGTGTTGATGGGGGACGTCGGCGGCAATTTCGGCACCCGCGGCATGATCTATCCAGAATTTGCGCTCGTGGCCTGGGCGGCGCGCAAGCTCGGCCGGCCGGTGAAATGGATCATCGAGCGGCACGAATCCTTCCTCAGCGACTATCAGGCGCGCGATCTCGCCGTCGAGGCCGAGCTTGCGCTCGACGAAAAAGGCCGCTTCCTCGCCATGCGCGGTTCGAACCTTGGCAATCTCGGCGCACACACGACGAATTTCGCCATGGTGCAAAAAGGCGTGCAGATGATGTCGAGCATCTACCGCATGCCCGCGGCGCACTTTCGCGCGCGCGCCACCTTGAGCAACACATCGCCGACGCGGCCCTACCGCAGCGCCGGCCGCCCCGAAGTGATTTTCGTCATGGAGCGGCTGATCGATCTTGCGGCGCGCGACCATGGCTTCGATCGCGTCGCCATCCGCCGCCGCAATCTCGTGACCGGAAAGGAGATGCCGTACAAAAATCCGTTCGGCGTCGAATACGACAACGGCGATTATATCGGCGGCATGGACGGAGCGCTCAAGCTCGGCGACTGGGCTGGCTTCAGGCGCCGCCGCGTGGCGGCGCGAAAGCGCGGCCGCTATCGCGGCATCGGTGTCGGCAATTACGTCGACATCTCGACCGGCGCGCCGCGCGAGAAAGCCGAAATCACCGTGCTGCCCGACGGTGTCGTCGAAGTCGTCATCGGCATCGTATCGCAGGGCCAAGGGCACGAGACGAGCTTCGCGCAACTCGTCACCGAATGGCTTGGCGTGCCGATCGAGGCCGTGCGTTTCGTCACCGGCGACACCGACCGCGTCACGGTGGGCGGCGGCGCGCATTCCGGCCGCGGCATGCGGCTCGGCTCGATCGTCATCAAAAAATCGTCGGACGGCATTATCGAAAAGGGCATGCGGATCGCCGAACATCTTCTGGAAACGGCCGGCCCCGACATCGAATTCGCGCACGGCCGCTTCGCCGTGAAGGGCACCAATCATGCGGTCGGCTTGTTCGAAGTCGCTCGCGCCGCGCTTGAACGCACCGACCTGCCGGCCGATTTGCGCGGACCGCTCGCCGCAACCTGCGACGAAACCGTGGCCGAGGCGAGCTATCCCTACGGCGCGCACGTCTGCGAAGTCGAAGTCGACCCGGATACGGGCAAAGTCACGCTGGTCGGCTATGCCGCGGTCGACGATGTCGGGCGCGCGATCAACCCGTTGATCATCCACGGCCAGGTGCATGGCGGCATTGCCCAGGGCGCCGGCCAGGCTTTGCTCGAACATTGCAGCTATGATCCGCAGACCGGGCAGTTGCTCGCCGGCTCGTTCATGGATTACGCCATGCCGCGCGCTTCCGACTTGCCGTTCTACGCGACCGAGCTCTCCGAAGTGCCGTCGTCGACGCATCCGCTCGGCATCCGGCCGGCGGGCGAAGGCGGCACCGTGCCGGCGCTGGCGGTCGTCATCAATGCGATCGTCGACGCCTTGTCGGATTTCGGCGTACGCCATATCGAAATGCCCGCCACGCCGGAACGCGTATGGCGGGCTATCCAAGAGGCGCAATGCCGCTGACGGGATCGGGACGGATCCCACGATGGGTTTGAGGACGGGGTTCACGTGACCACTGCCGAACTGCCCAGCCGCGAATTTCAAAAGATACTGCTGATCAAGCTGTCGGCGGTGGGCGACGTCGTGCAGACCATTCCGCTGTTTAACAAATTGCGCCGGCGCTACCCGGCCGCCCAGATCGACTGGCTGACGACGCCCGGCGTCGCCGAATTGCTGCGCCACAATCCGGCCATCAGCAATGTCGTTGAGTTTTCCCGCGACGAGTGGTCGAGACCGTGGCGGCTGGCGCCGTTCGTCGATGCGGCGAAACTCATCGCGAGGCTGCGCGCGAACAAATACGATTTGGTGCTCGATCTTCAGGGCCAGCTGCGCAGCACGGTCTTCGCCTTCGGCAGCGGCGCGCCGGTGCGGATCGGCTTTGATCGACCCCGCCCCGAGCTATGGCAAAACTCGCCGCGTAAATTCACCGAAGAGGCGCGCCGGCACGCCTGGCAGGGCGCGCGCGAGGGAAGCTGGATCGTCTACACCGATCACATCGCGGTGCCGACGCTCGACGTGCATCCGGTCGATCGTTACCTTTCCGTCGGGCCGAAGCTCGGCCTCGACAATGGCGCGCCCGACTTCTCGTTTCCGATCCCGCCCGAAGCGCTCACCCGGATCGAAGCGTTGCTCGATTATTACGGCATCGCCAAAGCGAGGATCATCGCCATGGCGCCAGGGACGAATTGGGAGACCAAGCATTGGCGCCGCGATGCCTTCGCCGAAGTCGCGCGGCATTTCTTGCAAAAGGGTCTCGCCGTGTGCCTGATCGGATCGGAGCGCGACCGCGCGGTGTGCGCCGAAGTCGCGGAGCTTGCGCCGAAGGCGGTCAATCTCGCCGGCGAGACGACGCTGAGCGAACTTGCGGCGCTCGTCCGCCGCTCGACCATTTGCGTCACCAACGATTCCGGCCCGATGCATATGGCGGTCGCGCTCGACCGACCCGTCGTCAGCGTTTTCGGCCCGACCGATCCGATCTGGGCCGGGCCTTATCGTCGCCCCGACGCGGTACTCCGCGCCGACCTGCCGTGCTCGCCCTGCTATCTTCGCGTCTTAAGCCGCTGTACGCATGACCATGCCTGTATGCAAAATGTCAGCGCAGGCGCGGTGATCGCGCGCCTCGAAAGCATTCTTGCGAAGCTGCCCAGCCGCTCTAAGCCAAGCCCGCCGCAGCCGGCCGGGCGCTGATCTCGCGCTAACCTACTGCACCTAAAATCCCATTGCTAAGGCAAAGCGGCCCGCTCGAGATCGCGGCGATCGCCGTCGGCTCGTAGCATTCGCATCTTGTTACCGTATCCGTGTGTGTGTTCAGGGGCTTTCATCACACGATGGCCCACAGCACGAAGGCGAGGCTGAGGGCGAGGATCAGAAGGACCAAGGCACCAAATACAATCCAAAAGTCGACTAGCTTTGTGAGCAATTTGAAGCGGGAATCCTGGTTCGGCTCTTTCGGTCTCTGTTCTGGCGCAAACCACTTGTCCCTGAGCACTTTATATAGCCCACCGACGAATAGGATGACGATGGCGGCGGATAGCAACTGAGCCAAATTGAAATAGGTCACGGTCTGCCCACCAAGATTATTGCGCGGCCAACGAGCGGCCAAACTTGTCATATTGCACGACCCAGCTCCGCCGTCCGCTAGAACGCAGCCGAAGCCCGAAACCGGGCCGGCGCCGAAATAAACTGAACAGCAAATGAATGGAGTAGCGAAGTTGCGCCCCTCTCTGGACCTCCGTATGCCTTAATCCAGCGGTATTTGTGCTGGGAGGGGGCACGTCGATATTAGGAGCGGGAAATGATTAGGACCGTGAGCTATGTTCTGGCAGGCGTATTGGTGATGAGCACGTGGGTCGTGAAAGCTGAGGCCCAAGCAAACGGAAACCCGACCGGCGGCAACTTTGCCAAGGAGCACCCGCGACGGGACGAGGTCAACACGCGGGTCGACAATCAACGGGCGCGTATCGACCAAGGCATAAAGAACGGCACGCTTGACAAGCAGCAAGCGCAGCAACTGCGGGCCAATGATCGCGCCATTAAGCAGCAGGAGCACGCGGACGTCAAAGCCAACGGCGGCTACCTGACGGGTGCGCAGCAGAAACAGATAAACCATGAAGAGAACGCCAACAGTCAAATGATTCGTGACGAGAAACATCCGCAGCAGTAGCAAATCGCTGCGGGCGGCGCGCGAAACTAAAAATTTAGTTCAACTATGTAAAAGGGTGCTTTCGTCGTGGGGCGGCGAAAACCATCGTGGTTGGAGGTGACACTATGCGGAAGATTTTGACTGCCCTCGTCGCGGCAACAAGCATCGGCGGGGCGGCTATAGCGACCTCAAGCAGCGCAGAGGCCTGGTGGGGTTGGGGTCCCGGAGCGGTGGTTGGTGGAATCATAGCCGGGGCCGTCGTCGGGAGCGCAATCGCGTCACGGCCGTATTATTACCCGTATGGCTACTACGGATACTACGGACCCGGACCAAATCCCTATTACGGACCGCCGCCCTGCCGCCGGGTGTGGAACGGTTACGCCTGGGTGCCCGCTTGCTAGTTATGAAGTAGGCGGTGGTCGTTAACGCCATCGCACCCGCGTGTCACGAGTTGAGTAGCGGTCGATGCTGCCGGCGTCGGCCGCTGTGCTGGCCAGCTTTGCGAGGCCAATTCGCAATCACCACCGTGCGTTCGGCTTTACGAAATATCTCAGATCGAGGTAAGCTTTGAATCTCCTCCCGCCAGGTGGCGGGAGACCCTAGATGGGAAAACTCCAAGAGGCCGTCTGCAAGAGTGACGGCCTCTTCTTTTTTTAGATAGTTTGTGCCTGCCGTTCGCGGTGCCGAGCCCAGCGAGCGTTGATGGCGTTGCGAGCAATAGCTGACCCGCGTGTCGGCGACAGCGATTCCTTCCTAGCAAAACCGCCGACCCTCGCCCGTCGCCGCAATAGGTCTATCGGAAATTCCATCCGATACATGCTTTCGGCAAGAAATGGTTTGGCAATTCAAACACAGCAGAGCCGCCGAGGGGGCTTTGGAGGCTTAGTCCACGGCGGCTCTGCCTTCTCGCGCTGGCCTCCGGGGACGTCAGGGAGCCAGCAAACCAATCGTATGCGGAGCCTTCGCGGTCGCCTGTGATAGGCAACACTAAATGCCGCTCTGCTGCGTTGGAAGTTCGGACAACAAAGCCGTCAGCCCTGTCGAAGCCAACGGCTTTGCGTTCGTCCACACAACGATGCTCTGCCACCGAGCACCGTTGACTTGTCGAACCGGCGGCTTGGCGTTCGCTCAGTCCGACTGACAAAGATAGCGGCCGTTGCCAAGCTGCAGCAATTCGCCCTCCGTAAGCCGTACCGCGCTCCACAGGTTATCCACAGGGCGCGGATGGAGTTTTCCAGGTAACGCTCACTTCGAAACTTCAAATGGATACAAGCTGATCGCTTGACGATAATCGACCGCCGACTGATCATGCGCAGGCTCCTTTGTGGATTTATCCACAGGTCTCCTGGGAGCACCCCCAAATTCTCGCCGGGAGGCCGGGACTTCCCGGCAATTTTTTTGGTGACACGTGCACAAAAAAAGCCCCGACGCCGCACCATCGTGCCGGCGGCAGTCGGGGCAGTTTACTGACGCCTGCTGAAGACTAAAGATGACGTCAGCGCCGTTAAGGCTGCATGCCTCATTGGCGTGTCAGTGGCGCTTCGAAGGAATTACGGTCACTGTTGAGCTTCGTTCGCACTGTCTGGCCACAAAGTTCGGCTGCGCCATACGCTTTGGCAAAAAAGAAAAGGACTTCGACATCTCCACCGTGGCCGATAATAACCGTTACCCTTACACGGTGCGGCGATCTGATTCTTTCGACCTAACAACTCCGGCAGCTTCGCCACGTTGGCCGCGATCCGACGCGCCTCATCTTTCGTGAGCATCTCGGCCGTCGATGCGCCCGCCGCAGCTGCAAGCGAGCTGCGCCGGTCAATGCAACCAATGCTCTATTGCTGGGGCGAGAATAAACGCGCCAGCTAGCCAAGCGACGAGGGCGGCGAGCACAACGGCGAGGATGAGGGCGCGGCGCTTCAATGTGGCAGCGGTTGCTCAATCGGCTTGCGGCCGGGTCATTCGCGGCTGGATCATCGTCGCCGCAATTGCGGGCGGAATAGCAGCGGCCGCAGGCATAGTGGTTTTGCAGTAAGTTAGCCAATAGCCAACCTTACTGCCAATAAGGCGGATAGCCCGAGCTCTGCTGCTCCGCCGCAAGAAGCCGCAGCATCGCCGGCCATTCCAGAACGCCATAGGGCCGCCGCGTGCCGGGCTGATAAAGATGCGCGGTGTGCGCGAGCACGTTCTCGCCCGGCATGGCGAGCTCGGTGCGCGCCGCCATGGCGTCGACCTGCGAGCGGCAGGACATTTCCAGCTGATACATCGTGTTGAAGGCCTGCTGGATCGTCGCGCCGCAGGTCAACAGTCCATGATTGCGCATGATCATCGCGTCGTGCGGGCCGAGATCGCGGACGAGCCGCGCGCGCTCATCGACGTCGATCGCCGGACCTTCGTAATCGTGGTAGCCGATATGGTCGACGAAGCGGATCGAGGTTTGCGACAGCGGCAGCAACCCGCAGCTCATCGCCGCGACTGCCATGCCGGCGCGCGTATGGGTGTGCAGCACGCAGGCGACATCGGGCCGCGCTCTATGAATGGCGCCGTGGATGACATAGCCGGAAACGTTGATGCCGTAATCGGTGTCGGGTTTGCGCACGATATTGCCTTCGACATCGATCTTGACGAGGCTCGAGGCCGTGATCTCCTTGTAGAGAAGACCGTAAAGATTGATCAGCAAATGCTCGGTGCCGGGAATCCGCGCCGTGATATGATTGTAGATGAGGTCGGTCATGCCATAGGCATCGACCAGCCGGTAGCAGGCGGCGAGATCGACCCTCGTGTGCCATTCTTGTGGCGACACGTCGTTGCGGATCGTCTTGAAGTCTGTCGCGTAATTCACGGTATATCCTCCTTTCCAACGCTTAGTTTCTTCGGCTTTGCCGTGTCAGGCAAGACGTCACCGCAGAGGCAATTTGAGAAACTTTAAGAAATTCGGACGAGGGTCCACTTAAGAAAATGGTTTAAGTGAGGGAATAGCATGCCGGGCGGGATCGACGAAATACTGCGCAATCACGTCAAGGAGAAGCTTCGCCGCAACGAGGTCGTCGCCTCGATGACCGTTCGGCTCGTTCGCGGCATCGAGATCGCGCGGATCGCCAAGACGGCGAGCTTCGACAGCCTCTATGTCGACATGGAGCATTCGAGCTTCTCGCTCGAAACCACAAGTCAGATTTGCATCGCCGCGCTTGAAGCCGGAATCACGCCGTTCGTGCGGGTCCCAGGCGTCGTCGAGGTCTCGCGCGTGCTTGACGGCGGCGCGCTCGGCGTGATTGCGCCGCATGTCCGTTCCGCTGACGAGGCGCGCTCATACGTGGCGGCGGCCAAATTCCCTCCGCTTGGCGAACGCTCGGCCGCCGGCCCCCTGCCCCACCTCCGCTACCGCGCCTTCCCGCCCGCGCAAGCGGATGCCGCACTCAACGATGCAACAACTGTCATGGTGCAATTCGAAAGCGAAGAGGCGCTGCAAAATACGGACGAGATCGTGGCGGTCGACGGCATCGACGTGGTGATGATCGGCTCGAACGATCTCCTTGCCGATTGGGGCCTCGCCGGGCAGTTCGAGCATCCCCGGCTGCGCGAGGCCTATGCCAAAACCATCGCCGTGTGCCGACGCCACGGCAAGCATATCGGCGTCGGTGGGCTATCGTCCCGCCCGCAGCTTGCCGCCGAATTCGTGCGCATGGGGGCTCGCTATGTTTCAACCGGCACCGATCTCGGCTTCCTGCTCGGCGCTTGCACGGCCAAGGCGAAGGAAGTGCACGACATCAAGCCGAATGCTGTATCTTGACGCGACGTGTCCGGCGAAACGGCTGAACCGGGAGATCTTTTGAATGCTCGAACTTCGTCCAAGCTGCGAATGCTGCGATAAGGATTTGCCGCCGTCGGCTGCCGACGCGATGATCTGCAC
>JBAPZR010000721.1:0-4688 GCA_049285335.1 Xanthobacteraceae bacterium
GGCACGGCCGCCGGCCCAGGCGGCGGCTCGAGTGGCCCGGCACGGCCGCAGGCGGACAGCGTCAGCGCAACCGCAATCGACCCGGCTAAGGCGATGGTCCGACGAGTGAGCAACAAGGCAGCCCCGATACCCTTTGGCGCGATATTATCACACTAGCGGCGCGGCGATATTGTGTCGGCTAGGCTTTGCGACGGCTTACGCCTAGGTTCCGAGCCGTTTGAGCCACCGCTTGGCCTGGACCCGCACGTTTTTGGGCGCGGTACCGCCGTAAACGACCCGGCTTTTAACGGAATTGCCTGCCGACAAGACGCCGAATACCGCCTTGGTGATGCGCGGCTCGACCGCCTGCATGGTCTTAAGCGGCAGCTTGTCGAGCGCGACGCCCACTTCCGCCGCCTTGGCCACGATTCGACCGGTGACGTGATGCGCCTCGCGGAACGGCATTTTGAGCGCGCGCACCAGCCAATCGGCGAGGTCGGTGGCGGTCGAATAGCCCTCGCCTGCCGCCGAGGCCATCCGTTCGATGTCCGGCTCCATATCGCGCACCATGCCGGTCATCGCCGTGAGCGACAGCGCCAGCGCGCCGATCGCATCCATCGCGCCCTCTTTGTCCTCCTGCAGATCCTTCTGGTAGGCGAGCGGCAGGGCCTTGATCACCATCATCAGCGCCATCAGCGAGCCGATGACGCGGCCGGTTTTGGCGCGAACGAGTTCGGCCGCATCGGGATTGCGTTTCTGCGGCATCATCGAGGAGCCGGTGGTGAACTTGTCGGATAGCTGCAATAGTCCGACGAGCGGCGACGACCAGATCACGATCTCCTCGGCAAACCGCGACAGATGCACGGCGGCAATGGCGCAGGCCGAGAGCGTCTCGAGCACGAAATCCCGGTCGGCCACCGCATCGAGCGAGTTCGCGGTCGGGCGGTTAAATCCGAGCGCCTTCGCCGTCATGGCGCGATCGATCGGAAACGAGGTGCCGGCGAGCGCGCCGGATCCGAGCGGCGATTCGTTGAGCCGTCTGCGCGCATCGGCGAACCGGCCGCGATCGCGCGCCGCCATTTCGACATAAGCGAGCAGATGATGCCCGAACGTCACCGGCTGCGCAGGTTGCAGATGCGTAAAGCCCGGCATGACGGTTGCCGCATGCGCGAGCGCCTTCAACGCCAAGGCGATCTGATACTCGGCCAGCGCAACGTCGATCTCGTCGATCGCGTCGCGTATCCAGAGCCGGAAATCGGTGGCGACTTGATCGTTGCGCGACCGCGCAGTGTGAAGTCGCCCGGCCGAAGGCCCGATCAGCTCGGCAAGCCTGCTCTCGACATTCATATGAATGTCCTCGAGCGCGCGCTTGAACACGAACTTGCCGGCCTCGATCTCTGACAGGATCGTGTCTAGACCGTGAGCGATCCGCTTTGCATCTTGCGCCGCTATGATGCCCTTTTTGGCGAGCATCGCGGCATGCGCCTTGCTGGCGGCAATGTCCTGTCGATAAAGCTGGCGGTCGAAATCGATGGAAGCGTTGATGTCCTCCATGATCGGGTCGGGACCCGAACCGAAGCGTCCGCCCCACATTGCATTGCTCATCACGAAATGCTCTTCAAGCTAAAGCCGAAACCCAGATTGTCATGACCGAGCAATCCGTCCCGCTCCTGCAGAAAATCGGCCATCTGCGCCTTGTTTCCGGCGCTGCGGCAGTCATCATTCTGGTTGTCCTAGCCGGGGTATACGGGATTGCGCACCGGCGAAGCAATCCGGCCGACGCGGCCTGTCAAGCTGCGGTTAATACCGCAAAACGCATCGCGCCCCTGGTGCATGGCGAGGTCGCGGCGCTTTCGCCGGCGCGGGCGCCGTTCCGGCTGCCCGATCTTGCCTTCAAGGACGCACAGGGCCGCGATGTGATGCTCGCCGACTGGCGCGGCCGCGGTGTCCTTCTCAATCTCTGGGCCACATGGTGCGTGCCGTGCCGTCGCGAAATGCCGGCGCTGGACGCCTTGCAGGCCATTCTCGGCGGGCCGGATTTTCAGGTCGCCGCCGTCAATATCGACACCCGCGACCCACAAAAGCCGCTGGCGTTCCTCAAAGACGTTGGGATCACGCACCTTGCTTACTATTCCGATCCGAGCGCGCGGGTCTTCGAAGACCTGAAAGCCGCCGGCAAGGCGTTCGGCATGCCGACCACGGTTTTGGTCGATCGTTCGGGCTGCGAGATCGGCACCATGGCCGGCGCGGCCGAATGGGCAAGCGACGAGGGCGTCAAGCTCGTGCACGCGGCGATCGGCAGTCCTTAGCGGCATTTGCGCACGCGACATTCTGGCCGCGCGGAGCGATTGGCGAAACAATTCGCGCCGCCGGGATTGACAGCGCCGTCATCGCCCCTATACTTAACCAAATGGTAAAGTTTTCGAACGCGCCTCTCGACCGGACTTTCGCAGCGCTGTCGGACGCAACGCGCCGCGCCCTGGTGATGCGGCTGGCGCAAGAGCCGAGCGTCTCGGTGAGCGCGCTTGCCGCGCCCTTTGCCATGTCGTTACCCGCGATCATGAAGCATCTCGATGTTCTGTCGGATGCAGGTCTCGTCGCTCGCACAAAAACCGGGCGCACCGTCGCTTGCCGGCTCGATGCTGCGCCGATGCGCGAAGCGTTCGAATGGCTCAATCGCCACGAACAGTTCTGGTCCGAGCGGCTTTCAAGCCTTGCTTCATTTCTGGAGAAAGAGTCATGGCAGTCCAAACAGCCAGCAAACCGAGCCTCACGATCAAACGCCGGATTAAAGCGCCGCCGGCCAAAGTCTTCGCGGCGTGGACCGATCCGGAAAAAGTGAAGGGCTGGATGGGGCCTGGCGAGGTCAAAGTGCTTAAAGTCGAGTGCGAGCCGCGCGTCGGCGGCCGCTATCGCTGGCTTATGCAAACGCCCGGCGGCGAAGAGCATGACGTGAGCGGCGTCTATCGCGAATTCGTGCCGAACCAGAAACTCGTTTTCACCTGGGCCTGGAAGACCACGCCGGAGCGGGAATCGCTCGTAACTGTCGACATAAGGCCCGACGGCGACGGCTCATTGTTGACGCTCACACACGAACAGTTCTTCGACGAAGACGCCCGTAACCGCCATCAGGGTGGCTGGACCAGCGCCCTCGACAAGATGGAGGCGCTCTTCGCTTGAAGTTCACGAGGTCGCCGTTTTGTTACGATACCTGACTACGATCAGGGTTTCGCGCGTTCCCGACATCCAAGGGGATGCGTTCGGTCAAGAGTTCCGCGGGAGTTCCCAATGTCTGATAGCTCGCACGGAAAACTTTACTGGAACGAACTGATGACGCGTGACGTCGCCAAAGCGAAGAAGTTCTACGCCGACACGACGGGGCTGGGGCTTCGACGGCATGCCGATGCCCGGCGGCGGCACCTATTGGGTCGCCAAGATGAGCGAAGAGCCGGTCGCCGGCATTTTCGATATCAGTGGCGCGGACTATGCCGGTGTGATCGAGGGCTGGATGCCTTATATCGCCGTGGATGACGTCGATGCGCGCGTCAAGAAGGCGCTCGCCGCCGGCGCATCGGTGATGAAGCCCGCCTTCGACGTTCCAGGCGTAGGCCGCATCGTCATCCTCCGGGAACCGGGCGGCGCCGGCATCGGCTGGATGACGCCGGCTTCATAAGTTGCAGTTCAATCCGTCCGTCTCATTATCCAACGTAGGAGTCGATCATGAAACTTTATGGCTTCCCACCCTCGCCGAACACCTGGCAGGTCCGCGCGCTTGCCGCCTATCTCGGCGTGCCGCTCGAATTCGAATTCGTCGATCTGACCAAAGGCGCTCAGCGCACGCCTGCTTTCCTCGCACTCAATCCAACCGGCCGCACGCCGCTTCTGGTCGACGGCGACTTCAACCTTTGGGAGACGCTGGCCATCATGCAATACATCGCCAGCAAAAAACCGAATTCGCTGTGGCCAAACGATGCCCGCTCTCGCGCCGACATTACGCGCTGGCAGTCCTGGACTCTGGCGCACTGGAACAGGGACGCCTGCGTGCCGCTATTGTTCGAGCGCTTCGTCAAGAAATTGCTCAATCTCGGGGAGCCCGACCAAGCCGCGATCGCCAAAGGCATCGATGCCTTCGCCAAGGAAGCCGCGGTGCTCGACGCGCATCTGGCGAAGCAAAAATATCTTGTTGGCGACGCACTAACGGTTGCCGACTTTGCCGTGGCGGCGCCGCTGTTTTACGCTGAGAAAGCGGCGCTGTCGCTGCAGCCCTACCCGCACATCCGCGCCTGGTTCCAGCGCGTCTCGGCACTGCCGTGCTGGAGCGAAACTGCGGCGCAAATGCCGGCGGCGGCGTGAACAGGAGTCGGTAGTCAGATCAGTAATCGCTTTTCAGAGATGAGCCTTTCGCTCTTTCTGACTACTGATTTCTGACCACCGATTCCCGATTATCTCGTCGGAACCGGTTTCTCGCCGCGATAGTCGTAGAAGCCGCGCTGCGTTTTGCGACCGAGCCAGCCCGCTTCGACATATTTCACGAGCAGCGGGCAAGGCCGGTACTTGGAATCCGCCAAACCCTCGTGCAGCACCTGCATGACCGACAAGCAGGTGTCGAGCCCGATGAAATCCGCAAGCTCGAGCGGCCCCATCGGATGATGCGCGCCGAGCCGCATCGCGGTGTCGATGGCTTCGACATTGCCGACGCCCTCATAGAG
>JBAPZR010000722.1:0-3212 GCA_049285335.1 Xanthobacteraceae bacterium
CCGCAGCCCGACACGCCGATGGTGACCTTGCCGAATGGCGAGGTGCCAACGCGCCCAAAGGATCGAGCGACGGGTTCACCAAAGCGAAAAACAGCGGCGCGGCAGCTAATGATGCTGTGGACGGCGCCCACTCTACGGCATCGATGTGCCAAAGGGTGGTTGCGTTGAAGCGCACCACATTGAGGAGAGCCGTCCATGGTCGAGGTTAGCACAATTGGTCTCGACATCGCGAAGTCCGTTTTTCAGGTCCACGGCGTGGATGCTGATGGCGCGGTTGGAATTTTTTGCGGCACTGCCGCCGTGCGTGGTGGGTATTGAGGCGTGTCCTAGCGCACATCATTAGAGCCGCAAACTTCGTGCGCTCGGCCAGACGGTAAGGCTCTGCCGCCGAGCTATGTGAAGGCCTATCTCAAACGCAGCAAGAATGACCCCAATTATGCCGCTGCGATCTGTGGTATGTGTATCGAACCGATTATTCTGCTCGTGGTCGTTCCGGCGCTTCAAACGTTGTTCTTGGATCGCGCCGCTGGCCGTGCCAGCGCCCGGCCTGGAGGGCCGCGCAGTGGTCCATAGACACTTCACCGGCGAGTGGTTGCATTTGAAGATCGCCGTCTCGATGGTCCTGGTGTTCGCTTTTCTGGCGAGCCAACCCGCATTCGCCAAGCAGGCTCGTGCGCCAGCTCATGCGTCACCCCATGCGCCATCGGCCGGCGCCGCGCCCGCGAAGGCGACGAATGCCGGCAGCGCCAAGCCGGCGGAACCGATCGATGCCGACGTGACCGTCCTGACACCGCGGGGCGGGTTCACGCCGGTCAATCGCAACGCAAAGGCCGAGCTGAAGATCGTGAAGCCGGAGAATTTCACCCGCCGCCCCAACATCACCGCCCCGATCAAGCCCATCGTGCGCAACGCGATCGGTCAACTCGTTCAGTCCAGAAGCGTGCTGATCGAGTCGCCGCGTCTAGCGCCGTCGGTGCAAGTGCCTGGCGCGGTCCCTAAGGCGATCACGCGGAGCGTCGTTCCGGCGCCCACGGTCGCTCCTTCAACGATCGGCCGAACCCCGTTTCACCCGACCACCACCGTGGGCATTTCGAGCACCGGCCGGATCGACGGCGCCCGTCTGATTCGCCCCTCGGCCGCGCCGACAGGGATTGGAGGGCCAGCCCACCCCGCCGGCGGCATCAACGGAACGACGGTGCGCACGACGCGCTGACGTTGGACGCTGGATTCGCCGATGCGTCGGCGCAGCCAAAAGTGAAATCATTCCAACGCCTAACGTGTTGCGCCTGTCACGGCTGATTCGTCGAGCGACCAAGTTTGCTGTGCGGCGCAGCAAAAATGAGCATAGCTTTTGCAACGACGCGCTAAAAGGGCTACACGTTTTTAAAATATATTTTATATTTATGTTGAGAACGAACGACGCTTCTCGGCCGGGGCCTGCCGGTCGCGGTGATAATGCATCCGCCGTAGCTGGAGGAAGATATGGCTGCCGGGTGGAGCAAGCGAATGGCGAATTTGGAGAATCCTCCTAACGCGAAATTGCCGGCTTCAGACGGCTCGCCGATGCTGCGTCTTGCCGCGATCATTTTGCGCGCGGCATTTATCTTGATCCTGCTGGTGCTGACCATTCGGGTCAGCTTGCCTCAGAACGAGACCATCTGGACGGCCTACGACACGACAGGCGACCTGATCCGTTTCCTCCTCGGTCTTGCCGTGTGTGTCTGGCTCGGCGTTCAGCTTTTCCAGGGCCCGAGCGATGCGAGCGGTTACCGCACGTGGCTCTATCTCGGTCTTGTGGCCGTGCCATTCGCGCTCATCTGCCTGTTCGCAGTGTGGTAACGCCCATCGCGGCGCCGGCATCGCGCCGAAGTTTTATTGCCTAGAGCTCAATTAATCGCACAGTAGCGTGGCGCGTCCGGCATCGCTCGCCCGCACCCGCAGCGGCGTTTCATGCGACCCAACCGGCTCCAGGCATCAATCCTCCTGGCCTTGAAACCTGATGGTAAGGGATTGACAGTTGTCGGCGATGACGCCCAGTCGATCTACTCGTTCCGTGCTGCAACTGTGAGCCGCAGGGGTTTGTCGAAAATGATGATTTTGGCGAGAAAGAATATCGCGCTTCGCACAAATTTGAGACCACTCTCTGAAGCGAGCGAACTCAAGTTCTCCTTTATGTAACTGGAATAGTACGGTTCGTGATAGCTTTGCGGGAAGACTTCCAAAAGCCCTTCGTAATCCGGCTTATCGCCACGTTGCAGCGAATCCAAAAGCATAAGTCGTCCGCCCGGCTTGAGCACGCGAGCACATTCGCGCAGGGCGATGCGACGTACCTTTCGCGGCAACTCATGAAACAAGAAGATGCTTGTCACCGCATCTTGGCTGTTGTCCGGCAGGGGAATTTCTTCAGCCTTGCCCACGATGAGGCTGGTCCGTGAGCTGGCAATCAGCCGCACGCGCGTCGCGTTACTCATGCTTTCGTGTCACATACGCACATGGACCATTTTGCCGGCTTCGACCGGCTGCTCCGGGTTTGTTTACATCGAACTATGCCGCTGCACCTCATCGGCCCGGCCGGATTCGCCGACCGCGTAGAACACAAACTGAGTGCCTACACGCTAAATCTTTTGGATGCAGGGTCTATCAATTTTGTCATTGTCGCTGCTGAGTTCAGCGGCGCAGGCGTCGCTCCGGCGGCGGTCATCGGCCAAGTTACTCACGAAGGACGAGGCGCGTCATTTGCGTTGGCCGCGGACTCATTGTTCCCAGCAATAGGTACCGCTCTGGGTAGTGGATGGGTTTCAAGCCAAAGCGCGCGAGCGGTCACGGTCGGATTGATCCCGGCTTTTCCCCACCAAGCCACTTCATTGCCAGAGCGATGAACTTCGCGATGGTGTCCCCGGCATAGCGGCACCGTGAACTCGTCACTCACCTTGCGACCGAGCGCACGCGATTGCGCCAAGCGAAGATGGTGAGGATCTGACGGCTGTCGACGGCAAATCAGGCAGGATTGGCTTATGACATGCCGGATATGATCGCGGTCACGAATGCGACGCGGGTCGGGGAATCCAAGAACACTCTTGTCGATCTGTAGTGTCCCGGTCTTTTCGGCCAAGCCCAGATGCGATAACGCGTCGAGAAAAGCGCCAGCCCCATCGGCGGATGAGTCTTGACCCCGACAGGGATGCGTACCGAAATGTCTGCTTATGACCCAA
>JBAPZR010000723.1:0-3188 GCA_049285335.1 Xanthobacteraceae bacterium
GATGCAATCCGAAGCCGCTACTACGCGGAAGCGGCCGAACTCGCGAAGTACGTCACCGGCGCCAATCACGCTCACATCTTCGATCATCAGGTTCGCCAGCGTGAGACCGGGCGGCCCATCTTAACCTTCGGACGCCATGGTGACGGCAGCCGCCCTGGTGCGGCTGGGCGCATCCACAACGACTACACCGAGACCTCGGGGCAGAAGCGGTTCGAAATCCTGCCTCTGGAAGAGAGAGTCCGGGCAAGGGCGCAGCGCTTTGCGATCGTCAACATCTGGCGTTCCATCGGCGGCAAAGTTGTAGATACGCCGTTGGCAGTGTGCGATGCATGCTCGATCTCGGTAAAGGATCTGGTCGTCGCCGACCTCCATTACCGAGATTGGTCCGGCGAGCTTTATCTCGTGCAGGAATCGCCACGTCATCGCTGGGCCTATTTCTCCGAGATGGACCGCAACGAGGCGTTAGTCTTCAAGCAATACGACTCGCAAGTGAGCGGGGTCGCTCGCTTCACACCCCATTCAGCCTTCGATCTTCCCGACATCCCGCCGGATGCGCCGCTCAGGCAGAGCATCGAGATCCGCTGCCTCGTGACCTACAGCTGACCGAGTCTCCTCTGGTGCTTGCCGCAAAGGACGCCCGCCAATGACAGGTGGTATGCACGCGGAGCATTGTGCGTGGCAAGCTAGCGTTCAAATTGATCCAAAATTAGAAGATGTTTTTGGAAATGGAGGGGCGCTGGCTGATGCTGGCGCACAGTTGCGAGTTTACCGAACGACTGGGGATTTTTATGACGAGACGAAGCGGCAGGTGAATAAATTACCGAAGAAGGCCTGAGCGCAAGCATAGAGGGTCGGTGCAGCGATATTTCTTCACGATACGTGGCGGGGACCGGGTCGTCGAGGACGATCCTCACGGCACGTACTTGCCAGATGTTGCGGCAGCACTTTCGTATGCCGAGCACACAGTCCGTGAGCTGCGAAAAAAGAGTAGCCGCAACGATCGGGGTCTGATTATGGTCGTGCAGGATCAGGCTCGAAAGACGGTTTTGTTCGTGCCGTTTTTCCCTGGCTCCTAAAAGTAGCCCTCCTCGCCAAGTTGCTTGGTAGCGATGAAAGGCTGCTGGAACTATTCTCGCCGAACCATCCGTTCAAGCACCTCTGCCTGTTCAGCCACGTCACGCCACTGACGGGCAATGGTACCGTAGATAGCCTTCACATTCGCATCGGTCGCCGCGGCCGCGGCCCGTTCGCACTCAGCGGCTTTTATTCTATACGCTTCTACTCGCTCACTCATGTCATCGAAGCGACGGAACAGGCGCTGCCGTTCCCTTTTCAACTCAGTTTCCGCCCTGGCCTTCGCATTCACCACCGGAATGGCGGTGGGACGGTCGCGCATACGGATCGAGCGATGGCGGATAGCGCCGGGACAACTGTCGTGTATCCAGAGCAAGCGTCAAAATGTGACCGCACGACCTGCTGAGGCGAAGGTAATGAAATGATAGCACGCGGGTTCCCATTACCCAGATCTGTCAAAGAACTAGATGCGTGCTTCGTCGTAACAGACAGCACCGACAGAAGCTCGCCTACGTCTATTTCGAGCACAATCCGGAGCGACGATCAGCAACAAAGCTACTTAGCCGTGATGAGGCGTTGCGGATTGCGGGTCAACTTTGTCAGGCTGCCGAATTTAGTGGGCGTGATGTCCTTGGCTTTTAAGCCATACCTCGACACCCGCCCTCCGAAACTAACTTCACAAATCCTCTGTGCCTAAAGTCACAGCCTTATTTCCCATCCCCGCTTAGTGTCGTTTCCAAGTTGGTGGGTGGAGGTAGTGCTATGTTTTATCCCTGGCTAGTTGATGAGGATGCAGCCGCGCGTAAGCCGGAGAAAGAGCGCGCTGATCCATTGGCACGCGACAACGCGCTGCCTAGCTGTGACTCCGCAATAGATGCGATTGGGCTATTCAATAAGCGTTCGGGCTTTCGGTCGTCGTCTATTTGCCTCTTCGCCGATTTTTAACTCAGCCTCGTCTCGACGAGTCGCACGTTTGCTTCGTGCCCTAGGTCACAGGTTTTTTCTAATCCCTTGCTATAGAGTCGTCTGCAGACGGAGCGTGCTGGGATGGTATTCGGATTTCACTCGTTGATGGACGATGAAGGCTCGGTCGTACTCGACCGTTTCCCGCCGCCCTGGTCAGTCGAGGACATCGCGCTAACTACGTCTTGAAAGATAGCAGCGGGCAAAAGCTCGGCTACTTCTATTACGAGGAAGAGGCGGCCCGGCGATCGCCAAGCTGCGAATCACCACCAATGTCGCGAAGCTTTCGGTATCGCGGCGGTCGCAAACGCGCAAAGTGTGACGCCGATCACAGGCCCGCACTCCGGTGAACAAATTTGGCGAAGTAAATGCAAACACTTGGGAAAATCGCGACGCACCTATACCTCCGGACAAGACACCTATCCATCCATCCGATGGACCGACCGCTCTCGACCTGAAATGATTTGGACAACAAAAAATAGGGGTAGGCGGAACATGATTACCACTCGCACAGTCACGGATACCAGAATTGCACTGGATACCATTGTTGCGCGTCTTAACATTGAGCGTTTTTGCAAAATATTTTCCGATGAACCTGAGGGAACAAAGCGGCATACGCTCGTGCGTCTGATCGCGGAAGAAAACGCCAAGCTCTATGCGCTAGTCGCATCGCCCGCACTACAGTGATTTTCACTTAGGGAATAAGAGTTGCACACCGGTCGGCGGTCCCCCCCAAGCCCGGTCTGCAAAAGGCCCCGGATGTTCCCCATCCCCCGACACCCCGGCGTCCGGGGCCTAATCCACGGGAGTGTCGCTTGTGCCAGAGGGCACCATGCTCGAAACCGCAGTTTTAGTCGTGCTCACTATGTTCGCGATCGTTGCAATCCTATGGTGGATTTTTGCTGGTGTAGCGGATCGGCGCCAAGCTTCTCACTAAGGACAAAGCACAGCGGATTGCGGCGAACTTTGCGAAGCTGGCGGAGCTTTTGCGTAACTCCCGATGCCTGTCTGCCGCTGTGACGCCACATCGCTTCTGCCGCCATAGTCAGTGCACAATCTGGGGCCCTGCTTCGTCGTAGGGAGGAAACAGAAGCCCCCAGCAAATTTGAGTGATTAATGTCTCCTCGCGTCGTTCTCGGTGGACTTTGCGC
>JBAPZR010000724.1:0-2206 GCA_049285335.1 Xanthobacteraceae bacterium
AGGCGGTGTCTTCAAGGAGAAGGTGGAGCAAGGCAGGTATGGTCCGATCTTCCCCAAAACTCCAGCATGCTACGGCTTCTCGATCCTCGCCAAAGTTATTCCAGGAAGGGAAGATCGCTTCTACGAGTATGCGAGAAACATCGAAAAGGCCGTCGCGGCTCAGCCTGATTGTCTCGCCGTGCTCAAGCTACATTATTTGCGCTGGGTACTCTTCCCGATCAAAGGGGATACTTATTTCATGTATCAGGGCATCTTTGACACGGACTTCGACAAGTACACCGAGGATGCCGTGGCCTTATTTGGGGCCACCGGACTCAAAACGGTCTTCGAAAACCTCGAAGGCTTTCCTGCGGATTGGCAGACCAATGCTCCGGCATTCATCAAGTTCGTGCGCGAACATCAGTGTCCGAGCTTTTTAGAGTACGGGGAATACCCCTATGTGAGCGCAGAAGAAATCAAGAAAGCCCTTAGACTAAAAGCTGCTTTCTCGAACATGCTCGATCAGATGCAGTGAGCTACCGAGGAAGCGACGTGCTTGAGTTCGATGATATTCAGCACATCCTGCTGATGCGAGTGCCCGCCCTAACCGGGCGATACGAATTTGTGTCGTTTCGAAATCCGGCGGGCGGGCGGGCTTGGCTGTCGGGGATCCGCGAAAAGGTCCAATCTGCCGCTGACGTTCGTGTTTCGCTTGAAAGGGAAAAGCGCTGGGTGACAGTGGCTTTGACTTGGAATGGCCTGCGTGCCCTGGGTGTGGACGAGGCTTCGTTAGCCACGTTCCCCGAAGAGTTCAAACAGGGCATGCCCGCTCGCGCAGAGGTACTCGGCGACACAGGGAAAAACCATCCAGACAACTGGGTGGGCGGTCTGGCAAGCCCTAGTCTCCACGCCATCGTTATCCTCTTCGCCGGCGACGAAGCGGAGCGCGAGCGGAGCGTAATGGAGCACAAAAAGTTTGTCGCGCGCTGTGGAGACGTTGAGGTGCTCTCGTCCCTCGACCTACAGGCCGTGCCACCATTCATCTATGCGCACGACCACTTTGGCTATCGCGATCGGCTCTCGCAGCCTGTCATTGAAGGCAGTGGCGAAGAGCCGACACCCGGCTCTGGTCCGCCGCTCAAGGCTGGAGAATTCGTCCTCGGTTATCCGGACGAAGCTGGGCCGACTGCTAATCTGCCACAACCCGAAATTTTATCTCGCAACGGCAGCTACATGGCCTACCGCCGGCTGCAAGAGCATGTGGGCGAGTTCCGAGACTTCCTGCGTCAGCAGGGTCGGACCCCGGAAGAGCAGGAACTGATAGCAGCGAAACTCATGGGCCGCTGGAGAAGCGGTGCACCGCTCGTGCTGTCGCCTGACAAGGATGACCCGCAATTAGCTACCGATCCACAGCGGAACAACGACTTCAATTACAAAGAAATGGACCCGCAGGGTTACGCGGTGCCGCTGGGATCGCACGCTCGGCGCATGAACCCGCGCGACACGGCAGCGAACATGAACCGGCGTCGCATGATCCGCCGTGGAGCAACCTATGGGCCGTACTTACCGGAAGATGCGGCGGAAGATGGCGCGGAGCGTGGCATCGCCGCTTTTGTGATCTGCGCGAGTCTGATCCGCCAATTCGAGTTCGCACAAAATGTTTGGGCTAACGACCGTAACTTTCACGAACTCGGTAATGAACGCGACCCGATCATCGGCAATCAGGACGGTACACTAGAATTTAAAATTCCCAAGCGTCCGATCCGCAAGAAAATCAGCGGATTGCCGGCCTTTACCACTGTGAGAGGTGGCGCCTACTTCTTTCTTCCGGGTATCAAAGCGCTCCACTACCTCGCAACATTAGGTGATGTCCGTTGAAGGGAAGACGTCTCATTCATCGTTTGGAATAGCCAAAGATGATAGACATCCTCGTTATTGGCGCTGGCCCGGCGGGAGTACTCGCAGCGCTCCGTGCAGCAGACCTCGGCGCGCACACTGTGCTAGTGACTCGTGCTGAGTTTGGCGGAATGGCAGCCAACGATGGACCGGTTCCGGTACGGACCTTGGCCCATGCAGCCCGGCTAATCCGTGAAGCGCGACAGCTTCAACAATACGGCATAGGTGTGAGCGAGCCGCTGCTCAATTATTCCGGGCTGCTTGCTCGCGTGCGCGAGGTCGTCAACGATGTGCGCGCTAATTCCTCCTTACGCCCGCAGATCGATTCTCT
>JBAPZR010000725.1:0-2485 GCA_049285335.1 Xanthobacteraceae bacterium
TCGAAAACACATCGTCAGTGGCGTCGAACCGGCGGGTGAATGAGCGGAGTTGGTTCACCCTCGCGTCCCTAAAGGGTCGTACCGGTCCGAACCGCGTTCCTCAGAACGCGGCAACTAATTCAAAGCAAACAACGGAATGCGAGGATCAATCTGGATGGACTGATTGGCTAAACCACGGCCGAAGGGATGTTTGAGGATTTATTAGATAAGGCAATCGAACGGAGCCAGCCAAAACTAATCGAACTAAAGCCCGACCCGCCGCCTACAGCAGCGACGGTCAAGACGCCCGAACAACAGCCTGCGTCCGTCCGACAAAAGCCAATGGCGAAACTACAGAGGTATTAGGAGCCGATCTAGGCCCACCATCGCGGTTCATCGGCCCGTTTCGTCGCCAACCAATCCAGACCAAAACAATGATCAAGATGACGAGCGCAAGATCAATCGCGATTTTCTCTTCGCCGTTCATCCACCCCACGTCCAAAGATTCGAAGGGTTGCAATTAGTATCAGGAAAACG
Source organism: Xanthobacteraceae bacterium (assembly GCA_049285335.1). Taxonomy (GTDB): domain Bacteria; phylum Pseudomonadota; class Alphaproteobacteria; order Rhizobiales; family Xanthobacteraceae; genus BOG-931. The sequence goes on from JBAPZR010000725.1 coordinate 517, forward strand.
ATTATCCAACCAAGAAAGTGGATCCCTGTCGCAGTCATGGTATCGCTCCACGCTGGCCTAACAGATCAACTACTAGCCTAGTAAACTCGTTGGCGTTTGCAAAGTGGCCAACGTTGGAACTCCCGACATTCAGCACGATAGCTGCTAGAATAGTCTCAGCTATTGACAGTGCTTTTATCCACTCACTGTCATTGGTTAGAGCGGAGCGGATGGCCGCGAACCTAATCCGCTCCGTTCGCCCGTTAGAAGCCTCGCCGATGTCGTATCGCTTCAACCGGCGACCACACTTGCAGCGCGCTTGGCATCATTGTGCAGTTATCCTCGCCGGTGTCGCGCCGTCTGCCGGCGGGAGTGGCTATTGGCTGAGCGTATCAATCATCCCCGCGACGGTTTTCCGACATGCAAGCATTTCCAAAAGAAATGGCCCAAGGCATTGCTCGGGCCAAGTCTGGGAGGAAATTACAGCTACGTACGGCCGTAATGATGGGGGTGTTTGTGAAGGCTGCGCGACAATGGCGAAGCTCCCGGAGCTTTTGCTGAAGTCGTGAGCGTCACGCGGTAGTAGTCAACCGCGCTGTGCCCATTCTGACCTATGGAAGTGTTTTTCCCAGCGGAGTGCCATTTTGTGCCAGGCGTTGGCCATTTGCACATACTCCATACGCTGCTCAGGCGAATGGGATTTCTGAGCCAATTCCACCCATTCGGCCGCAAATCCGCGAAATTGTGTTGACGCGGAATCCAAACCTTCGGTGATTGGTTTGCAGTATCTCTGCATGATCATCGACCGTGGCCGTTTGCGCTGCTGAGAACTATTTGGTTGCAAGTGTAAACGATTCGTTAACGCGAGATGGAACCGCGCCCTCTGTGATGCTGGTCACAGATTGCCCTCCCGGCTGCTCCTAACGTGAATCCCGGGAGACGCTGTGGCTCAGCCAATTACCTGGAGAGAGATTACGACTGCATTTGAAGGCCGCGCGATCGGCGGATCGTGGGCGGTCGAAGGCGAACTAGTAAGAGTGAGAACGGCGCTGGGCGAAAAGTCGGCCCCGCTCGAGGAAACTGACGGGGTTTGGTTGGCCTGGCGCTTGTTGCGCGAGATGGCGGCCGAAGGAAAAGCATAGCGCCCGGCAGACGGCTCCAGCCGACGCAAAAAAGGCCATGCTCGACATCTGTCGGAGCAGCGCATGAGGACCGCGCTGTCTCTCGGCCCGAATGGGCGCTACGTTCGGGCTCGTGGCCCCGGTCTTTCGATCCGTACCGAGGACCGGGACTACACCGCGACGAGCGCACCGCGAGGCAGTCTTCCAGAACGTCGAGGCCGGTCCGCTGGTGCCGGCTTGATTCAGATCAAAGCTGGGAATGCTTTGTTTGGTTGCAATGGTTTGCCGGGGGTTGGGACACCGTTAAACAACGGAGGCAAGCCATGATGGAGTCAGAATTTCAGTTCCGGTTTTTCCCCACCGCCGCCTTTGTTTTCTGTGTCTTCGCCTTCTTCGGTCAAGGTTCGCGTCCGACGTTGGCGGACAGTGCCATCGTGCCGCAGCCAGTTTCCTATTCGCCAATGGATGCGGCGACATCACCATCAGGCTCGATGGCAAGAACTAAGAAGATCAGAATGGCCTGTTATCCTGTGGGTGGCGAATGCGAGAAGAATTCGGACTGCTGTACTGGATTCTGTAGATCAGGCAGAGTGGCAGCCTATTGCGACAATCCATGAGATCGATCCCAAGAAGTAAAGTGTCTTGTGATTAGTGCAAAGACACGAAGGCAATCAGGGGGTTATTTTCCCCTACTCGCAAATAACCAGATCAAAACCGAGAGGACGATCGCTGTCACGATTGGGAAATAGATATGGACATTTCCTTTCGGATTCTCGTATTTGATGTCACCCGGAAGAAATGTCTCATCCAGCAGCGGGGCGGTTCCTTTCGGACTCTCATTTGCCATCGCCGATCTGATCTTGATGTTA
>JBAPZR010000726.1:0-2609 GCA_049285335.1 Xanthobacteraceae bacterium
GGTGCGCCGCTCGCGCTCTATGTCTTTTCCATCGGCATCTGTTACTTTGACGGTGAGCAACCTTTCATACAGCGCATCTGTAACTGCGGTGTTGATCGCGGTAAGGCGCGCGCCACCGAGACGACGACCGTCTTTGAGGACGTGATCTCCGACCAATCGCATGCCTGATTCGTGAAGGCGCTTGGTCTTTGGATCGAGCTTAGTGAAGCGTCGGTCGGCACGATATTCGCCGAAAACCCAATCAAGCGTTCCGACGGCACAGACGTTTGGCACTTGGTCGGATGCGCCACCGGTCAGCCATGAATCAAACGCTGGCAACAACACGGCCTCGGCTCGGCGAACTGCGGCATCAAAATCAATACCGAGCGGTTCGTTCTTAATAGGACAGCCAGCTTTGCGAGCCCACGTCGGCACGTTAAAGAAATAGCCCCACCCGCTCTTGAGGGGTTTGCGTAGCACATAGCGCGGTGGCCGTAGGGCTGAGCGATGGCGCTTCATATCAGTTCTTTCAAGTCCTCCGTTGGTCGTTCACCTAGACCCTCTCCGTGAGATCCTTTCGTAATGACAACGATCCGACCATCTTGACCGATCTCAATACGATCAATTTCAACGCCAGCCGCAAGCACTCCCAATGCGGCACGCGTCACATCGCCTTGCTTGAAAATGCCGGGACGGCGCATCAGAAACCTCCAACTGAACCAAAATTCTAGCACGCATAATTTGAGTCGGCCCGACAGATTGAGCGAAGTGAGGACACCAACCGGGACGATTTTAGACCCCGTTGGGGTCTATTCGTCATAAAACTCTTGGTGTAATCGCACGCCACGATAAAAGCGCAGATGGTTGAACAGGTCTGCACTTTTGTCACCGTAAATGGCCGCAGCTAGTTGATGGAATTTTCCGCCGCGCGTTGCTCTCAAAGGGAGTCGGTGCGCTTGCAAAAGATAGCCCGCCAATTTGGCGGCATGACGTCTTAGGTAGATCGTGGGGCGCTTTGGCTTGTCTAAGCTCGCGTCACCCAATTGTTCTAATTCTTTTTGAAGCTTGCGCAGCTCGGCCAAAGTGACCGGCAGACGTTCGCGAACGGAGGGTGGCAACTTGGGATTAGTCAGCGTGGTATTCCAACGTCGGAGCGCCTTCGCAGCCTGCGCTATGGCTTTTTTCTGTGTTTTGTTCATGGGGCGGCCCAGTTCGTAACGCCATTGGTCCGCCATCATAGCCCGGACGGTGCTCTCAACCTCGTCCTGGTCGCAGCCGGGACCGAGGATTGAGCTTACCCATTCAATGCGTTCGCGCGCTACTGCTTCGCGATCCTTTTGCTGTGTCATTGGCTGCGATTTCCCAATGAGACAACCGTCACGCTCGCTTCCATTAGCCCGCCTGTGCAGTGTCGCGACCGACCAGCACGACAACGGGTGACGGACTTCCCCAGTAGCAAGCATCCAATCGATCAGCTAACATAATTGTAAGAGCGAGAGTGCGGTGAGGCGGATGATCCTCGGGGAGGCTGCGTCCTTAAATTTTGGCTCGTGACGATCAAGACGAAAGCCAATGTCGTCTCCAGTGAGGTCGAGCGTTCTACCGCAACCGATACGCTAGTGCGCGCTATTCTGCGGTTTATGCCGGGCCGCGTTTTTCATTTTGTGCCTGTCATGGGCGGAGCCTCCCGCTCGCTGGTGCGTTATTTCAACCTAGCCGCTGTCAGACGCCACGATGTCGTGCAGCCCTGAGAATGCGCCAGTCGCGGCAGGGCAGACAAGTACATAAAGTACAGAATTCGCACGGCCATCCATGTTCGTTGCCGTCATGACCCCGGTTTTTCCATCGATGTAGCCAGTCGTATCTTTCACACTCTCGCCCCCAAAAAAAATGGTGCGAGCACTAATGCGGTCAATGTGAGCGACGCGGCCATCAAACAACACTGTGCGCTCGGCGAGGTTTACGACCACGCCCATTTTGGTGACAGGGTTTATGCTCTCTTCCCTTTTAACATACACTTTCGTCGTCCCGTCACAGGACAGCGTGATGGCTGTCGGTTCCTCATCTTGAGCCGACGAAAGGCCGATCATTGTTAGCAGCGTGCACAGCACGATCAGTAATCGCGTCATAACACCCGCATCTCAATAAGCTCAGCGTGCACAAAGACCCTGCGAACCTCGCCCGTTCGTTTTCCCAATCTAGCGGCATCACGCGGCTTCTTCTAGCTCGCCCGGCGTCGTATCCGAAACGTTAAGGCGGCCCCGACGTGCCGCTGTTTCGGGACGGGGCGCGACCAGCAATTCCAGTCGGCAAAAACGATTCGGTAACCATTGCGGGCCAAGCTAATGGCCTAGCTTGATGGACGGATCAGATGACCGGAATAATGGTAATGCTTTTCGAGTTTTTGACTGCGCTTGCGCTCGGCTTTGTAATGGGACGCATCTGGCAAATTCGGCGTGATGAGGTCGAACGGCGATCTAGCTTCACGCTACCGACCGTTGCGCGCATTCCGCGCCCAAGGGCTGACGAAACCAGCGGGCAGGCGTCCACGTCAAGAGCGCATTGCCGGTCGACAATTGACAATCGTCTCGACAAGAACAGCACGGCCGATCTATTTGGGCAGGCACCAC